>NZ_JAMYTH010000029.1:0-77377 GCF_040322415.1 Mesorhizobium sp. M0152 | reverse complement strand
GCTGCTGGTCGCGTTTCTTCCTGCGCGGTTGCTGCTCCTCGGCGGCTGGTGCGGCCTGCTCGGCTGGCGCCTGCTCGGTCTGCTGCTGCTGGTCGCGTTTCTTCCTGCGCGGTTGCTGCTCCTCGGCGGCTGGTGCGGCCTGCTCGGCTGGCGCCTGCTCGGTCTGCTGTTGCTGTTCGCGCTTTTTCTTGCGCGGCAACTCCTGTTCGGTCGGCTGTCCGTCCTCGGCGGGCGCGTCCTGCGCCAGGACCAGCGGTGTCGCTCCGCGTTGCATAGGGCCGAACGCGGCGCTTCCCTGAAGCGGGGACGCGCCCAACGGCGCGGATGCCATCAGCAGGCCAAGTGCGGTGCCTGCCAAAATCCGTGGTTGGCGTTTCATCGAATTTCTCCTTGTGGGGTCCCATCCTTGCCCAAACCTTCATCAATCACATTGGTTCCGGTTTGCGGGCATTACCGGCAACGAAGGACGATTGGCCGGCGTTTTGAAGGCGACTTCATGTTTTTCCTATGGTGCGGCGGCGCAAGAGCGGCTCTCCGTTCCGCGGAAACGTCAAATCGCTCTCTCGATTTCGGACGGAAAACCGCTTCACGCTTCCTGAATTGCTCTTGCTGTCATCGAGGTGCTTGACCTTGGCCCAGGCGAGGGCCACATCATCGGCGCAATGGAAAAGCCGTTCTGGAAAGCCAAGACGCTGGAGGCGATGAGCCCGGCCGAGTGGGAGTCGCTGTGCGACGGCTGCGGCAAATGCTGCCTGTCCAAGCTCGAGGACGAGGATACCGGCGAGATCTACTGGACCAGTGTCGGCTGCCGGCTGTTCGACGCGCAGACCTGCCGCTGCTCGGATTATGCCAACCGGCTGGCGCGCGTTCCCGACTGCGTCGGATTGACGCCGCAGAATGTGGGCACCATCAGCTGGCTGCCCAGCACCTGCGCCTACCGGCTGGTGGCCGAGGGCCGCGATCTCTACTGGTGGCACCGGCTGGTTTCGGGCAGTGCCGAGACCGTGCACGAGGCCGGAATTTCGATGCGCGGCCGGGTCAAGGCGAGCGAGACCGAACTGGCCGAGCCGGAAGATTATTTTGACTATATGCTCGACGACGAGCCATAGGATTCGTGCTGGCGCGGCGAGCCTGCAGGATGAAGGCTTATCCAGAACGGCCGTATCGCGGCGCGGGGCGCGGACACCCGGCGCCGGCGCAATGCGTTCGGCCGGACGTTGTTCGAGCAGACGGCAAAATGAAGGGGGCCGGCAATTTTCCCTTTTCCTGCCACATGAACCGTGGATGAACGGCGAGTTCGTAAATAGTTCAGGCAGGCTGGCGCATTCTCCCACCATCGGTTCACGAGGACGGGCGAAAGCCCGCAACAAGGAGAGAAGACCATGTTCAACATTGTGAAGACGGCGGCCCTTTCGGCCCTGGTCGGCCTCGGCACGCTGGCGGCCATGCCCGTCCATGCCGACAGCCTGTATCTCGGATTCGGCAACAACAACGACCCGCGCTTCGGCGTCTATGCCGGCGACGACGGCTATCGCCATCGCCGTGACGAGCGCCGCGACGACTGGCGTCGCGACGACTGGCGCGACGCCGGCTGGCGCCGGGGCTGTTCGCCCGACCGCGCCCTCGACAAGGCCGAGCGCATGGGGCTGCACCGCGTGCGCATCGCCGACGTCAACCGCCGCACGGTCAAGGTGATGGGCCGCCAGGACGGCGATCGTGTCGTGGTCGTGTTCGCCAACGAGCGCGGCTGTCCAGTTATCTATCGCTAATGCCTTGCAAGAAGGCGCATCATTTTCTCTGGAGATGAGCCTGGAGTAGCGGAGCCCCTGTCACAATCGGACGGGTGCGGCTCGAAAAAACCCCGCGGGAGCGATCCCGCGGGGTTTTTCATGCCTGCGCTGTCGGATGATCGTGGGCCGGATGGAGCCCGGCCATGATCGCCGAACCGGTTACTTCAATTCGAAGGTAACGGTGACCTGGACGTTGTAGGAATTCTCGCCGGCCTGCACCGGAGCCGCGCGGGCCGCATCGAAGGCCTTGGCGTTGATCGGCATCGGCGTTGGCACGATATTCTGGTCCGTTATTTCGAGCACCCGACCGAGGCTGACGCCGGCGGCTTCAGCCAGCGTTTTGGCCTTGGCCTTGGCGTCGGCGACCGCCTTCTTGCGGGCTTCGGTAACGGTGGCCGCCGGGTCGTCATTGGTGAAGGCGATGCCGCCGCCCTGGTTGACGCCGAGCGACACAGCCTTGTCGAGGATATCGCCGGTCTTGTCGACGTCGCGCACGCGCACCGATAGCGTGTTGGTCACCTGGTAGGCGACGAGTTCGGCCTCCTGGCTGCCGTCCGGCTTGTTGGTGTAGTTGTAGCGCGGGTTGATCTGGATGCCGGCGGTCTGCAGGTCTCGGTCCTTGACGCCGGCCGACTTCACCGCCGCGATCACGGCGGCCATGGCGTCGCTGTTGGCGTCGAGTGCGGCGCGCGCGGTCTTGGCTTCGCGCATGACGCTCAGCGTCAGGATCGCCAGATCGGGGGCCACGGTCGCTTCGCCTTCGCCCGACACGACGATGCGGGGCGGCGTCGGCAGATCGGCGGCCCCAGCCAGCGCCGGAAAAGCGAACGCGGCGGCGAGCGCGAGGGGCAAAAAGTGTCTGGTCATGAAAATCTCCTTGGTCCGCGATCAAGTCGCAAGGGTCGCGTAGGGCGCGATTATGGATTGATTTGGGCGATCTCCAAAAGCCCGTCGGGAAAGCCTTGTGCCGCGATGGGAAAAACATTAATCCAGCCGGCGTGGGGCCTGTAGCTCAATGGTCAGAGCCGGCGGCTCATAACCGCTTGGTTGGGGGTTCGAGTCCCTCCGGGCCCACCATTATCGTTATTTGTCAATGGCTTACTGAAGGTCCGCCAAGCGGTGATTTGCGGGCGACGTCACGTTGTCTGCAAATAAACGTGCTGAGACCTGGAGCCGCTAATGTCACTATCTGCGTCCGTTACCGCCGGAGGACCCGGAAAGACTGCCGGACTCGCTAGAGTGCTATTGGTGCGTTTGTTGTGGACGATGTCGAGGGTGAATTTCTGGCGGTCCACAGGGCCGCAGCGGATTGGGTGGCGAACACCGTCAACAATATCGCGACGAGAACCCTTCGAAGCACCCCCCCAAACGCAACTCTGCCACTGCCACCTTATCTGTCGCATCAGGAGAACGATGGTCGTTATCGCTGCTGAGATGTTTATTCCCGATATAGAAGGTTGGGCCTTTATCCAGATGCTACGCAAATTTTCAACGACCAGAAATCTTGTCCTAAGTCATTCATTACTCGGTTAATATTTTTGATCAAAACTCTCCTAACGCAGTTGAAGAAGCCCTTGACTGTTTTATAATAATGACATGAGAATGCTTTTCTCTAGCTTCCCGAAACTTCTGGGGGGTATCATTGCCGACGCCAAAGACATTACGCGACATGCTCGATCTTGTGACCGCACCCAATATCGCGGAGCCGGAGGCGCTGAGTCTCAATACCCGCCGGCACTACGATCGCGTTCGCACAATTTTCGAGGATGAGAATATCATCGGTGCCGGTATAGCCCGAAAGGTGGCAGGCGAAGAGCGCACCAAGGACTTGAGCATCGTCTTCTACGTACGTCGGAAGATCCCAACACCCCAGCTTCCCTCTGACCGTGTCCTGCCGCCGATATTAGCAGCAGCCAACGGGCGAGCAGTCTATACCGACGTGGTCGAGATCGGTGATATCGTGCCTCAAGCCAACATCATGAAAAGCCCGCTCAAAAGCGGCTTCAGCGTAGGGCACAAGGACATCACGGCAGGCACACTTGGCGCTATAGTCAAGAAAGCCGGCAAGCGCTTCCTCCTGAGCAATTCCCATGTCTTGGCCAATTCAGGACTTGGCGCCTCAGGTGATGCAATTCTCTACCCGGGTCCACAAGACGGTGGCGAAGAGCCCGGTGACGTCGTCGCCAAGCTCAGTGCGTTCACACCTTTCGCAGCCGGCGCAAGCTTCACCAACACCCTAGATGCCGCTCTGGCCGAGGTCGATGAGGACAGGCTGGGAGCCATTGACGAAGATATTTGGTCGGCTACGCCCCCTTTGAAAGTGGCCGCGCCTCAACGCGAAATGGCCGTGAAGAAGCGCGGCAGAACCACAAATGAGACACTGTCGGTGGTACGCGATGTCGATTTCCGAGTCTTGGTGCGATATGAAGGCGTCGGTGTCGTTGGCTTTACTGGCCAGGTGCTTTGCGACACCTATACCGATGGGGGCGATTCCGGGGCTCTCGTCGTGGACCAAAGTAGCGGTGCCATCGTTGGCCTCCATTTTGCTGGGTCACCTAAAGGTAGCGTGTTCACGCCGATCCGTGTTGTCATGAGGGTGTTGAAGTTCAGTTTTTGACGGAGACGTCATGGCGACCTTGAGCCAAGCGAACAGCGCTCGGACGGAGCATGCGGACGATCTGGCCAAGGTCGGAGTGCATGCGATAGGGGTCGAGAAGGGGGAAAACTTCGGTCGCGAAGGATGGGTTGTGGTTGTGTACGTCGAACCAGGCAAATCGCATGACTTGCCAACAACTCTGACGACCAATCATGAAGGAAAGCCGGTCGACGTGCCGGTCGTCATCGAAAATTCGGAGCCGTTTGAGGCACAATGAAGCAGATTGGGGGGATGCCATGCCGACCTACGTCCTGAAGACTCGCATGCCGGCCTTGGCCGCCGCGCAGGCGGTCGCCGAGCAGACCATAATCGAAATCGCTGTTCCAGAAATGGTGCCGCGAAGCTGCCGCCTCGAAGGCTATGACAAGCGCGACATACCCACCTTCCAGGTGAACAAGCAAATTATCGCATACGCTTCGCCCGACTCGACTTTTGCGGTGACAAAGAAGCTGCTCGAAAGCGCACAGACGTCGATCCTGATCGGCATCTACGATTTCACAGCTTCCTACATGGAAGATCTCTTGCTTGCAGCGCTTGCGCGTAAAGTGAAGGTGTCGCTCATGCTCGACATCGACACCAAGATCGAGAGCGATATGTTTGATCGTCTCGTGCAGATGGGAGTGCGAGGAGTGTCGGCGCCGTCATGCGCGAATCCGACCGTGCACGTGTTCAGTTCTTCGCATGAAAAGGTTATTGTCATCGATGACGAGTGGGTGCTGGTGCAAAGCGGCAACTACAGTTCCAACAGCATCCCGATGAATGTCGAGGATGGCCAGGCGACCGCCCATTTCCGGACTGGGAACCGCGACACCGGTCTTGCTATCAAGTCGACCGAACTAGCGAAATTTTTCACCGACATCCTTGAGTCCGACATGGCTCTGGTTGAGGCAGTGCCTGAAATGTTGCGACGGCCGGTCGATGACGGATTTTTTCTGATAGAAGCGGCACCGAAGCATATCCCCGCAGAGATATTCCCGAGCGAGGAATTCCAGCTTGACGGCGAGTTGACGATCCAGCCAGTGTTGAGCCCCGATAATTATATGGATGTAATGCCTGCTCTTATCGCCAAGGCGCGAAAATCTATTCTGATCGAGCAGCAGTATATCAGATCGTCACAGCCGCTTGTAGGCAAGCTTCTCGCCGCGATTGCCAAGGCGCGCGATACGGCTCCCGACCTCGACATACGCATCGTTTTGGGCAAGCTGTTCAGCAAGAGCGACATCGTAAAGGAAAAGAAAAACCTGGAGAATCTTGCTGACGAGTACGGCCTGAAGCTGGCCGACAACATTCGCTACATCAACACGGATGAATTCGTCCACTGCCACAATAAGTTGATCGTGGTCGACGGTAAGAGCCTGCTTGTGAGTTCGCAGAACTGGTCGGACGCGGCGGTATCGAAAAACCGCGAAGCGGGCGTATGGCTGACGCATCCGGGCATCGCTGAGTATTTCACCAAGATATTTGAGAACGACTGGGCAAGTGCCTTCCAGGAACTTCCAGCCGTCCCCGATACGGAGGTAATGACGCCTGAGGCGCTTGGCGAAGGCGGCTATATCCGGATAGATCGCGGCGACTACGAAGAGGTCTGAGACGTACTAAGCGTAGGTCGCGACCAATAAGTCGATTGGCAAAATGGGAGGGTTGGGGCTCTGCCACGGCGCAACGACCGGTTCTTGATCTCTACCTCACCTCAACCGCGGTTGCCCATCCCGCGCAGCGGGTGACGGCGACGGTGATCATCGACCGCCCAAAGCGACCGGAGACGCTCCACATCGAATCGGTCGCCGACAATCATCATCGCCTTGAGAGCACAGTGGCGCCCGCTGAACCGCATGAGTTCCAGGCAAGATTGTCCACATGCCGCGAACAGCGGAGAGGCGGCAGGTGGCATATCGCCAGGACGAGATTGAGCTGCCAACGGCGAACCTCCCTGTCGCCCGGTTCAATTCCATTCGAGGGCCGACATAAAGGACCATTGGCTGCGTATGATCTGCGTCAAAGTGGGATCCATGGCGCTGCGATAGTGGTGTGGGGCCGGGACATGTTCTTTCCCGGTCAAACATTCGCTGGAGCTGTCTTTTGGCGCATTTTCGTTCATCCCTTTTCGCCGCCGCCTTGACGATAAGCGTCACCTTGAGCGCTGGACCTGTTTTTCCCGCCGATCAGCCGAGCTTCAGCGACAGGATTCATACGCTGTGGGATCGGCTGGGAGGCGAGCAGCTCCCCGCCAACATTGCCATGACCAACGGACGCATCGAGGCGGAGGAAGTGCTGGTTTCGGCCAAGCTTGCCGGTCGCGTCTCGGACGTTATGGTGGACGAGGGCCAGACCGTCGACGCCGCTACCGTGGTGGCACGCATGGATACGGCCGATCTGCGGGCCCAGATGGCCGGCGCGCAAGCGCAGGTCCGCCGGGCTGAAAAGTCAGCAGCCGAAGCGGAAGCTCTGATCGCGCAGCGCTATAGCGAGCTTGTGCTCGCCCAGCAAGAGTATGACCGCGCATCCACGTTGAACGCGCGCGGCTATGGCAGCGGGCAGGTTCTCGATCTGCGCAAAAGCCAGCTCACAGCGGCGCAGGCCGCACGCATCGCCGCCGAGGCAGGACTGGACGAGGCACATGCGGCAACCGACGCGTCGCGCGCCGACGTTGCCCGTATTCAATCCTCGCTCGACGACTCGCTCTTGACGGCCCCGCGACGGGGGCGGGTGGAATACAAGCTCGTTCAGTCGGGCGAGGTGGTCGCCGCCGGCGCACCGATCGTCACGCTGCTCGATCTGTCGAACGTCTACATGACCGTTTTCCTGCCGGCGCAGACCGTTGGCCTCCTTGCGATCGGCGATGAGGCGCGGATCGTCCTCGATCCTGCCCCCGAATATGTGATTCCGGCCACGGTTTCGTTCGTGGCGTCCGACGCACAGTTCACGCCCAAGACCGTGGAGACCCAGGACGAGCGCGAGAAGCTGATGTTCCGCGTCAAGCTGCAGATCGCTTCGAGCCTGCTCAAGCAATATGAGTCGCGAGTGAAGATCGGCGTGCGGGGCGTGTCCTACGTGCGGACAGATCAGACAGCGGCCTGGCCCACCGAGCTTGCCGTGAAGCTTCCGCAATGAGCGGGCCGTTCTCGAATTCCGGCATGTCGTTCACCGCTACGGCAAGACGCTGGCGCTTGACAATGTCGACATGGTCATCCCCGCGGGTTCCATGGCCGGTCTTATCGGTCCGGATGGCGTGGGCAAGTCGACCTTGCTCGGAATTGCCGCCGGTGTCACTCGGGTTCAGCAAGGACAGGTCCGTGTGCTCGGCGGTGACATGACGGTTGCGGGCGAGCGCCGTTCGGTCGGCGCACGCATTGCCTATATGCCGCAGGGGCTCGGCCGCAATCTCTACCCCACGCTCGGCGTCGCAGAAAACCTCGACTTCTTCGGCCGGCTGTTCGGGCAGGGGAGCGCACAGCGCCATGCTCACATCGACGAGCTTCTCGCCGCCACCGGCCTCGCCCCGTTCCGCGACCGGCCGGTCGGCAAGCTCTCGGGTGGGATGAAGCAGAAGCTCGGCATCTGCGCGGCCCTGATCCACGATCCCGACCTGCTCATCCTCGACGAGCCAACGACCGGTATCGACCCGCTATCGCGCCGCCAGTTCTGGGACCTTATCGCTCGCATGCGTGAGCGTCGCCCGGGCATGAGCGTTCTTGTCGCGACGGCCTACATGGAAGAGGCCGAGCGCTTCGACTGGCTGGCCGCCATGCATGGCGGCCAGGTGATCGCGACCGGCAGTCCGGCTGAAATCCGGGAAAAGGCCGGGGAGGCGACGCTGGAGCGCGCCTTCGTCGCGCTCATGCCGAAAGAGGTGCGCCAGGCCGATACGCCTTTGCTGGTCACGCCGCGCATCCTCCACGACGGTGTTCCCGCGATCCAGGCGGATGGTCTCACCCGCCGCTTCGGTGCCTTTACGGCCGTCGATCATGTCAGCTTCCGTATCGAGAAGGGAGAGATTTTCGGTTTCCTCGGTTCCAACGGCAGCGGCAAGAGCACGACCATGAAGATGCTGACTGGTCTCCTGCCCGCCACCGAGGGCAAGGCCGCGCTTTTTGGCCAGCCGCTCAACGCGGGCGACATGGAGACCCGACGGCGCGTCGGCTACATGTCGCAATCCTTCTCGCTCTATGGTGAACTGACCGTGCGGCAGAATCTCGTGCTGCACGCGCAACTGTTCGGCATCACGCACAAAGAGATCGAGCCGCGCATTGAAGAGATGCTGGACCGTTTCGATCTTGGCAGCGTCGCCGAAAGCAAGCCGGAAAGCCTGCCACTCGGCATCCGCCAGCGCCTGCAGCTTGCGGTCGCCGTCATCCACAGACCCGAGGTGCTCATACTCGACGAGCCGACCTCCGGCGTCGATCCGGTCGCCCGCGACGGCTTCTGGCGCTTTCTCATCGCGCTGTCGCGCGAGGACGGCGTCACCATCTTCCTATCCACCCACTTCATGAACGAGGCGGAACGCTGTGACCGCATCTCCTTGATGCACGAGGGCAAGGTGCTGGCGCTCGGCAGTCCGGCCGAGTTGAAAAAGCAACGCGGGAAGGAGACGCTGGAGGACGTCTTCGTCGCGGTGCTCGAAGAGGCGGGGATGGGCAGTGACGCCGGACAGGCGACGTTGTCCGTGCCCGCCATCCAGGAGAAGGCTTCGAAGCCAAAGGCTGTCGATCCGCGCCGGATTTGGGCCTATGCATGGCGAGAGACGCTGGAAGTCCTGCGGGATCCGGCGCGTCTGGTCTTTGCTTTTCTCGGACCGGCACTTTTGCTGCTGACCTTCGGCTACGGTATCTCCTTCGATGTCGAGCATCTGCCTTTTGCCGCCTTTGACCAAGACCAGACGGCGCAGAGCCGGCAACTGCTGGAGAGTTTCCAAGGCTCGCGCTATTTCGAGGAGCAGCCGCCCATCACGTCGCCGGACGATATGGAGGCGCGACTTAGAAGCGGCGAACTGAAGCTCGCCGTCGAGGTGCCGCCGAACTTCGGCCGCGATCTGCTGCGCCAGCGACAACCCGAAGTCGCCGTTTGGCTGGACGGGGCGATGCCTTTCCGCGCGGAGACCGCGCGCGGCTATGTCACCGGTCTGGCGATGAGCTACCTTGCGGACGGTGCCATGCGCCGCGATGGCAAGGCTGTCTCGTCCTATCCGATCGATATCGAGCCGCGCTTTCGCTACAATCAGGCGTTCAAGAGCCTGAACGCCATCGTGCCCAGCGTCATCGTGCTGATGCTGGTGCTGATCCCGGCCATCATGACCGCTATCGGCATCGTTAAGGAGAAGGAGACCGGCTCGATCGCCAATTTCCGGGCCACTCCCGTCACCCGGATCGAATTCCTGCTCGGCAAGCAGATTCCCTATGTCGTGATCGCGTTCCTGAGCTTTCTTTCGCTCGTCATCCTTGCCCGGCTCGTCTTCGGCGTGCCGCTCAAGGGTTCGTTTGTCATGCTCGCCGCCGGTTCGCTGGCCTATGTTCTCGCTACCACCGGCTTCGGCCTTTTCGTGTCGAGCTTCGTGAAAAGCCAAGTTGCCGCTATTTTCGCAACCGCGATCATCGCCATGATTCCGGCAGTCAACTTTTCCGGCCTGCTGGTACCCGTCTCGTCGCTTTCGGGCAGCGGGCGCCTGCTCGGCCTTGCCTTCCCGGCCGCTTGGTATCAGCCGATCAGCGTCGGCGTCTTCGCCAAGGGGCTCGGCTTCGCGGATTTGTGGCTTGATCTCGTCGTGCTCGTCCTTTTCGGCCTCGGCTTCATCACTGCTTCGGTCGTCGCACTGCGCAAACAGGGAGCCTGACATGGCCGCGTCCCCGGTCACAATCTTACGCCTTGGCATCAAGGAACTCCGCAGCCTGTGGTCCGATCCGGTCCTGATGCTGCTGATCGTCTACACCTTCACCTTCGCCATCTACGCCGTCTCGACGGGGGCGAAATTCGAGGTCGAGAACGCGTCCGTTGCGGTCGTCGACGAAGACCATTCCATGCTTTCCGCCCGCCTGCACGATGCGCTGCTGAAGCCCTTCTTCAAGAAGCCTGTGCTGATCGATGCCGACGAGGTCGACCAGGCGATGGATTCCGGGCGCTTCGTCTTCGTCGTCGAGATTCCGCCCAAATTCGAGCAGGACGTGATTGCCCGGCGGCATCCCGAGATCGGCCTCGACATCGACGCCACCGCCATGTCGCAGGCCGGCAATGGCGCCTCCTATATCCAGAACATTCTCCTTCAGGAGGTGCTTGCCGCAATGCCCACTACAGTACAGGCCGAGCCGATCGACCTCGTGATGCGCGCCAAGTTCAATCCCAACCTCAAATCCGATTGGTTTACCGCCGTCATGCAGGTGATCAACAATATCACCATGCTGTCGGTGATCCTGGCGGGTGCGGCGCTCATCCGCGAGCGGGAACACGGCACGATCGAACATCTTCTTGTCATGCCGGTCAGGCCGATCGAGATCATGCTCGCCAAGATTTGGGCAAATGGACTGGTGATCGTAGCGGCCGCGATCTTGTCACTGTTGGTCGTCGTCGAGCGTCTTCTGGGCGTCCCGGTGGCGGGTTCGCTGCCGCTCTTCGTGAGCGCCGCCGTGCTCTATCTCTTCTCGACCACCGCGCTCGGCATCCTCATCGCCACGGTCTCGACCTCCATGGCACAGTTCGGCCTGATCGTCATGCCGGTGCTTATCGTCATGAACCTTCTGTCCGGCAGCACGACGCCCATGGAGAGCATGCCGGCCTGGCTTCAGGGGGCGATGATGGCTTCGCCGTCGCCGCATTTCGTCGCCCTGTCGCAGGCGGTTCTTTATCGTGGCGCCGGCCTTGCAATCGTCTGGCCGCAGATGGCAGCACTCGCCATCATAGGCTTCACGTTTGTCGTGCTCGCCTCGTTGCGCTTCCGCAAGGCTCTGCTCAGCATGCAGTGACAGCCGGCTCCGCATGACCGGGCCGGCGCTGGTCAATCACCCGAAAAGAAAAACCCCGGCGACTGACCCCGGAAGTTGGACATCCATTTTCGGAGTTCAGTGTCACGACTCTTGCGTCGGATCGAATAGGCATGAGGAGACTTGCATATCCCCTCCAGGAGGATAGTATCAAGTTATGAATGGCCGGCCCCACATCCACGAAACCCATCCCGATATCGTCAAGCGCCTGAAACGAGCCGATGGACATCTCAAGGGCGTCATAGAAATGATCGAAGCGGGCCGGCCCTGCCTCGACCTCGCCCAACAGCTTCATGCTGTCGAGAAGGCCATTTCGCAAGCCAAGAAAACCCTGATCCAGGATCATCTCAACCACTGCCTTGAAGACGTCGTCGGGCCGCTGGCGCGCGAGCAGCGCCGCTCGATCGACGAGTTCAAGGTCATCACCAAGTACCTGTGAAAACCATGAGGGACGAAATTCGCGATTGGTTCGGGTTTGGCCCGATGACGCGTGGCATGGGCGGCCATGGACATGATCACGGTGATGGCGGCCATGGCCACACGCACGGCGTCATCGATCCGACGATCGCCACGACGACGCGCGGCATCTGGGCGATCAAATGGTCATTCGTCATTCTGGCCATCACGGCGGCGCTGCAACTCGTGGTCGTGTTCCTCTCCGGTAGCGTGGCGCTGCTGGCCGACACGATCCACAATGTCGGCGACGCGGTCACTGCCATTCCGCTGTGGATCGCCTTCGTGCTGGCCCGCCGCAAACCGAGCAAGACGTTCACCTACGGGCTGGGTCGGGTCGAGGATCTGGCCGGAATCGTCATCGTTCTCATCATCCTCTTCAGCGCCATCGTCGCCGGCTATGAGGCGGTCGACCGGTTGATCAATCCGAAACCCATCACATTTCTTGGCTGGGTCGCCATCGCCGGCCTAATCGGTTTCATCGGCAACGAAGCGGTCGCCGTATTTCGTATCCGCGTCGGGCGAGAGATCAACAGCGCTGCGCTGATCGCGGACGGCTACCATGCCCGCACCGACGGCTTTACAAGTCTGGCGGTCGTGCTGGGCGCTATCGGCGTCTGGCTGGGGTTTCCGCTTGCCGATCCGATCATCGGGCTGCTGATCACCGTGGCGATCTTCGCTATCGTCTGGCAGTCGTCGAAAGCCGTCCTCACGCGCATGCTCGATGGTGTCGAGCCCGGCATCATCGACGAAATCCATCATGCAGCCGAACACGTGTCGGGCATCGGGCGCGTTGAAAGCGTGCAGGCGCGCTGGATCGGACATCGTCTGCATGCCGACGTCGCCATCAGTGTTCCGGAAATGGCGACGGCCAAGGACGTGCTGGGCGTAACCGAAGCCCTCAAGGAGGAGTTGTTCGCCCACTTGCCGGCGTTGGCGGAAGCCAATGTCCGCCTGGTGAGCCCAGCCGGGCTGGCCGTCACTGGCGCGGAAGCCTCTCATGCTCACCATCATGCGCCGGAGCCCTTCAAGGTGACCTGCGGTCTGGCTGAAGGGACATTGGAAATCGTCGATACACCGGCCGGCGAGCGGATGCGGCTGACCATCGATCGTCACGCCGACGATCTGACAGCGATGGTGATCATCGACCGGCCCAACGGCCCGGAGACGCTTCGCCTCGAACCCGTCGCTGACAACCATCACCGCCTTGAGAGCACGGTCGCCCCGGCCGAGCCGCATGAGTTCCAAGCGAGGTTGATCCTGGCCGCAAATGGTCGCGAGCAGGTGCTGCCGTTCAAGATGGTCGAACCCGAAGGTCACCATCATTAGATCGACTGGCGGAAATGCGGTTCAATGACCGATCTCGCGGCCTATGCTGGTCTGTTCCTGGCGGCTTTGCTCGCCGCGACGATCCTGCCGATGCAATCGGAAGCAGTGCTGGTCGGGCTGCTGCTTGTGGATTACTCGCCCTGGCCGCTTATCGCAGTCGCGAGCGTCGGCAACGTGCTTGGATCGGTGATCAACTGGGTGCTCGGGCGAGGCATCGAGCGCTTTCGGGGCCGGCGGTGGTTTCCGATGAACCACGCGCAACTGCAACGCGCGCAAATGTGGTATCGGCGCTATGGAAAATGGTCGCTCCTGCTGAGTTGGCTGCCGGTTGTCGGTGATCCGCTAACCGTCGTCGCGGGCGTCCTGCGCGAGCCTTTTCGGGTTTTCCTTGTGCTGGTCACTGCCGCCAAGGTCGGCCGTTATCTTGTTCTTGCAGCCGTGACGCTGAGCGTGATCTGACCTCGCGAATCTTCTCCAAGCTGAGCTGGTTAGGGCCGGCTGGTTCGAAGCGCCAGCCCAAGAGCAACGTCTGATACAGGGGAAGCCTAGCCTTTCTTGACGGCGACCTTTGTGCTGGTTCCAGATCATCAGAACCCCGATGAGCGGCGCGTCCCACTTCATTCTGTCAGTGCGACGTTCTGGCGACCGGTAGTGAATCAATTTGAAAGCCCGCCACACATAGGGCGGGCTTTCAATGGGAGCGGCTACATTCCTGAGAAATCGACCGCTATGGCCATAATGCGTGTCCAGCGGAACGGTTCCAGACGAAGATCGAACGATCATTGCAAGCTCGATAGCCGACGACTGGTCAGGCTTCGATGCCTTTTCCCGCCATCCTCTGGAACAGGTCGTCTGCCTGTGCTGGTGAAAGGTTCATGTCGGTGGCGACCCACCAGGCGAGGACCGCAAGAAATGCGCCGGCGATGAACTGAATGGCGAATTCGGCAGGCATGCCGCGATCGCCGATCCGTTTCTCGACGAGTTCTTCCCGGACGGCTCGCCGGATACGCTCACGCAATTCGTCGTGGATCGTATCGCCGCTGCTTGCAAGCAATGCGTGGTGAAGCGGTCGGAATGCATGGGCGTGCTCGAACATGGGCAGGCTGAACTCGAACAGGCGGTTATCTGCTGCTTGACTTGCCGCCTCGCGCCTGCGGCCGATCGACCGCAGATGCGCCTCGATGGTCGCGCTGCGCAGAGCATCCTTGTCGGCATAGTGGGTATAGAATGTCGACCTGCCGACATTGGCCCGCTGGCAAATGTCATCGACGGTGATGGCAGCATATCCCTGCTCCGGGATCAGGGCGATGAGCGCGTCCTGCAACAGGCCGCGCGTCCGCGCGACGCGTCGATCGATCGTGTTCCGCTCGCCCGCACCTTCGATTTTCATGGTCACGGCCCTCTGCAGTGCCCGGTTTCGGACATTCGGCGATCCGGTGTCCGACAACAGCATTTCCCAGACATTGTGTCCATTATGATACGCCAAGTCCAGGAGCTCAAATCGGGTTTGGGCACGCCGCAATGAAGCAGAAGGTCGCCAGACATGCATTCATCCGATCATCACGCCGGTAACGGACCGCATTCGCGCAAGAGGCTGATAGCGTTGGCCCTGCTTGCCAAGCTGTCGCTGGTCGCCGGCTTTCTCGTCCTCGCCAAATTGGGCATGGGCTATATTCAGGCCGGCGCCTGGACGGCGGCATTCCACGGCCTCGTCCTTGCGGCGATCGCGGGATTGGCGCTGTGGGGCAGCCTGCGTCACAGGGGGCTCGTCGGCAACGGCGCGCAAAGCGCGAGCGACAGGGGCATCGGCATCGTCCTGCACCGGGCGGCGGCCTATGATTTGCTTGCGCGCGTTCTGACCTTTGGGCGCGAGGGCCGGTTTCGCGAGTTCATGCTTCGTCCGGCAAAGCTCCAGCCCGGCGAAGCGATGCTCGATGTCGCCTGCGGCACGGGAACCCTTGCCATTGCCGCGAAGCGGCTGGTTGGTTCGGACGGAAGCGTCACCGGCGTCGATGCGTCGGCCGAAATGATCGAGAGGGCGCGCGCCAAGGCCGACCGGTCCGGTCTCGATCTGACTTTCGTCAACGGGACAGCGCAGGAGCTTCCCTTCAAGGACGCGCAATTCGATATCGTCGTCGGCACGCTGATGCTGCATCATCTGTCGAAGCCCGTTCGATCGGCCTTCATCCGCGAGGCGGCACGCGTCTTGAAGCCAGCAGGCCGGCTGTTCCTCATCGATTTCGGCAGGCCGGTGCGCAAGTCCAGATTGCCCAGGCTCCACAAGCATGGTCATGTCGATATGCATTCGGTCGCCTCGCTGTTGACCGAGAGCGGATTTCAGGTCAGCGATATCGGCGCCGTCGGAACCAAGAACCTGAACTACATTCGCGCGACGACCGACAAGGACCAACCAGGCCAAGCGTCGCCGGCAGCGCCGTGATCATGCCAAGGCTGGCTGAACGGCGACCTGTTCTGAAAAAAGAGCTACTTATAGGCAGGGGAGCATGTCCAATTCGGCCTTTGAATTGATTGACCTGAGAATGAGGCCGGTTCCAGCGTGATGTTCCAGACGCTGGTCGAATTCCAACGAACGATCTACCTGGCGCTGGCCGAGCAGATCAAACTGCTTTCGGCCGGCGGCGATTGGCTGGCCTTCACGGCCTTTCTGCCGATGGGCATTCTGTTCGGTGCAGCGCATGCGCTGACGCCGGGCCATAGCAAAGCCGTGCTGGCCACTTATCTCGCCGGATCGGATGCCAGCGTCAGGCGTGGGCTTCTGGTATCACTGACACTTTCCTTCACGCATGTGACGATTGCCGTGCTCATTGCGGTGCTCTCGTTGCCGTTGGTGTCCATTGCCCTGGGCAGTGTCGGCCGCGCGCCGCTACTGGAAGACGTCAGTCGCGGGCTGCTGGGGCTGATCGGCCTGTGGATGCTGTGGCGGGCACTCAGCCACGGCCATCACCACAAGCATGAGGGCGAGGCCGTCGGCGTCATGGCCGGCTTGATCCCCTGTCCGCTGACGCTTTTTGTGATGACCTTTGCGATATCCAGGGGCGTTCCGGTGGCCGGCATTCTTTTCGCAATCACAATGATGGCCGGGGTGGCGCTGACGCTGTCTTGCGTTGCGGTGGTGTCGATCCTGTTTCGCGAGCGCTTGGTGCATTTTTTCGACAGTCGGCCACGCCTGTTCGACGCCATTTCTCGGACCATCGAAGGTGTCGCTGGAATTGTTTTAGCTGGCGTAGCGGTTTGGCAAATCACTTCTCCTTAACGCTGTTCTGGAAGGGCAGTTCAGCGATTGTTTGCAATTAGCTCTGCCAGGCAATCACCAGCCTGGGTCCCCGGCACGCCGAGGTCTCTGACGCTGTCCATGTGGTTGCGGTTTGTGAGAACAAGCGAGGTTGCCCGCGATCCCTGCCGCAGCAAGCTCGCTACGAATCGATCGGATTGCTGATGGAAGGGGGGCGTCTCGTTGGCTCCGACCAAAACCGTCGCATTTGTTAGAAGATCATGCCGATGGGCAAGCGGTGTGAAGGTGGCAACCTCCTCGTCTGTGATTCCAATCTCGTGGGCGAGAAAGGAATCCTGGAGCGGTTTCAAATCGTAGAGCCCGCCGAGCAGAAGGGCCGCTCTCACGTTCGATGGGGACTGTTCGCTATCGAACAGAAACGTCGCAAGATGTGCCCCTGCCGAATGACCGCTGACGGTCAGGTGCGCCGGGTTTCCGCCATGATTAACGATGTTGGCCAGAATCCACTGCTTGGCGCGGCGCACCTGGTCGACGATCGTGGCCATTCTCGCGGCAGGCATCAGCGCGTAGTCGACGATGACCGCGATCGCACCTGCGTTCGTCACCGTGTCGGCGATATAGGAATAGTCGCGTTTGGAGAACATTCTCCAGTAGCCGCCATGGATGAACATGTGAACCGGCAGGCGACGGCGGCTGCCTTGCGGGAAGAACAGGTCCACGGTTTCAGTTGCATCAGGTCCATAGGCGATGTCTGCGACCATGGCTGTGTTCGCCCTGGTCTCCGCGCTGCGGTGGACAAGCTCGGCGACGATTTCGTCGAACTCGGCCACGTGATCCCGAATACGGAACGGATCGCTTTGCATGGATGTCTGCTCAGATGGTCACGGCGATGTACTTCGCCTCCATGAACTCGGCAATGCCGTGCTTCTGACCACCCTCGCGGCCCAGTCCGCTCTGCTTGACCCCGCCGAAAGGTGCCGCAGGATCCGACATCAGGCCGCGGTTCAATGCGATCATGCCCGACTCGATCTTCGATGCCACGCGGAATCCCCTGGCAATGTCACGGGTGTAGACATAGGCGGCGAGGCCGTATTCGGTGTCGTTGGCGCGCGCAATGACAGAGGCCTCATCGTCGAAGCGGCTGATCGGAGCCACCGGCCCGAATATCTCCTCATGCGCCACTTCGGCATCCATGGGAACGTCGCGAAGGACCGTCGGCGGATAGAAATAGCCCCGGTGCTCCAAGGATGTGCCTCCGCACAGAATTCGAGCTCCCCTATCGACCGCGTCCGCTACCAGCCGCTCGATCTTGTCGACGGCCTTGCGGGTGATCATCGGGCCGCATTCGGTGTCGGGGTCCGTACCCGGACCAACCTTGAGCGCAACCATCCGTTCACGCAGTCCCTCGGCAAAGGCGTCGTGGATGCCGGCCTGTACATAGAGGCGGTTGGCGGCTGTGCAGGCCTCGCCGGCGTTGCGCATCTTGGCCACCATCGCACCGTCGAGTGCTGCTTCCAGGTCGGCGTCGTCGAAGACGATGAACGGTGCATTGCCGCCAAGCTCCATGGAACAGGAGATGACGTGCTTTGCCGCTTCGGCCAGTAGAATGCGCCCGACGCCGGTCGATCCTGTGAACGAAAGCTTGCGCACGCGCGGGTCGGCCAGCATTGCCGATGTCAGCGGCCCCGGGGCAGAGGTCGTGAGAACGTTGATGACGCCCGGCGGAACGCCGGCTTCCTCGTACAGTGCGGCCAGAGCGTAAGCGGTCAAAGGCGTTTCGCTTGCCGGTTTCAGGACGACGGTGCATCCGGCCGCCAGCGCCGGCGCAATCTTGCGGGTCGCCATGGCGGCGGGAAAATTCCATGGTGTGACGAGGAGGCAAATACCGATCGGCTGGTAGTCGACGACGATACGGTTGGCGCCGGACGGCGCCATGCCGAACTCGCCGCTGATGCGGACCGCTTCCTCGGCATTCCAGCGGAAGAACTCGGCGGCATAGGCGATTTCGCCGCGCGCATCGCGCAGCGCCTTGCCGTTCTCCAGCGAGATCAACGCAGCCAGGATTTCGGCACGCTCGCTCATCAGCTCGAAACAGCGCCTGAGAATCTCCGAGCGCTTGCGCGGTGGCGTCTCGCGCCAACCCGTCGCCGCCTTGGCCGCGGCATCGACCGCCGCGGCCGCGTCGGCGAGCGTGGCGTCAGGAACCTGCGCAATGACGGCTTCGGTCGAGGGATCGACCACGTCGATCATGCGGCCGTCCGACGAGGGTCGCCAGTGGCCGTCGATATAAAGACCATGCGAGAATGTGGCATAGTCGGACATATCGGCGTCCTCGTCGAATTGCCCTGAAGAGATGTTCATTGGCTCCGCCTCTCTCGGCTACATCGCCGCGGCGGCCATGTCGCCGTCGTAAGCCGCTTTGACCAATCGCCGCATCGCGACAATGTCCAAGCTGCGCGGGTTGTTCTTGATCAGCCGGTCGATGCCGAGCGCCTGTTCGGCGGTCCAGTCGATCCTGTCCGCGGGAAGCCCGAGTTCGGCCAGCGTTCTCGTAATGCCGATCGCCGCAAAAAGCCGCGCGACCGCCTCTATGGTTGCGGCGGCTGTGTCACGGGGGCCGCTCCCAGCGTCAAGGACACCGAGAGCGGCACCCACTTCCGCGATCTCGGTGGCGGCAGCCGACAGGTTGTAGCTCATGACATAGGGAAGCATGGTCGCGACACCCAATCCGTGTGGCGTGTGAGTGAGCGCGCCGACCGGATATTGGACAGCGTGAGCGGCGGCCGTTCCAGCCGTGCCAAAGGCGCAGCCGGCAGCCAGAGCACCCATCATGACATCGGCCCGCGCATCCTCATCCGACCCGTCCCGACAGGCCCTCTCGAGACTGCGGCCCAGAAGCTTGATAGCCAGCAGCGCGAAATGATCGGTCAGGGCACTCTTGCCGACAAAGACATGCTTCTGCGGCAAGGTGGGGTCCGTGCCGCGTCTGGCCGCCGTGAAAGCCTCGATCGCATGGGTAAGGGCGTCCGCACCGGCGATTGCCGTCAGCGCCGTCGGGCAGGTCAGGGTCAAATCCGGGTCGCACAAGGCGACCGCGGCGATAAGATGAGGGCTGGAGATCCCGACCTTCAGCGTGCGCTCCGGGTCGGAGATGACGGCCACGGGCGTGACTTCAGAGCCGGTGCCGGCCGTGGTCGGCACCGCGATGACGGGCAGGGTAGGGCCTGGCACTTTGAACTCGCCATAGTAGTCCTGAAGCCTGCCTCCGTGACTGATCAGGAGCGCCGTGCATTTGGCCATGTCCAGGCAACTGCCGCCGCCGATGCCGATTACCATATCGGGCCTGAAGCCCTTTGCCTCGGCGACGCAGACCGCAACGCTGTCGCGCGGCACATCCGGCAAGGTCTTGTCGTAAACAAGGACTTCGATCGAGGCTCCCCTCAGCGAGGCGATCATCTCGGCAAACGCCGGCGTTCCGGCGAAACGCTCGTCGGTGCAGACGTAGGCGCGTCGGCCATGTTTCGCCGCAACCTCCGGGATAACCTGGCGCTGCCCTTTGCCGAACAGGATTTCGCGCGGCAATCGGCTCGCGGCGAACAATGTCATGGTCGATCCATTCTCATAAAGTATCCTCTATGAAATCGTATAGGATATAGGATTGAATTGGCCAGAGCATCGTGTTAGTGCTTGCACCTGTCAAGAGGCAAAAAGATGCAGAACCCCGACGTTACACTCGACAAGGACACGCCACAGACGGGCCGGATTGCCCGCGCCAACGGCCTTGCGGGAGACGTCTACGAGGCGATCTTCCAGCAGCTCATGTCGCTCAAAATCGCCCCGGGATCCCGGATCACGGTCGACAACCTGGTGAAGGAATTCAACGTCTCGCACACGCCAATCCGCGAGGCGCTTGGGCGACTCGAGGGTGAGGGACTTGTGCTGAAGACACACCTGATCGGCTATCGCGCCGCGCCGCAGATCACCCGGCGCAGGTTCGACGAACTCTACGAATTGCGCCTGTTGCTCGAACCGGCCGCCGCGGCCAAGGCCACTGCCGGGCTGGACCAGGCAGGCCTCGCGATCCTGCAGGAGGCAGCAGGGGTGATGGCCCGGCGAGAAGGCAGGGACGAACGCCTGCGCTATTCGAATTTCGCGCGCCAGGATGCGATCTTCCATGACAAGATCATGCAGTTCGCCCAGAACGACCTGATCCGCGAGACGCTGAGTCACCAGCACACGCACTTCCACATTTTCCGCCTGATGTATCATTCGCGCGTCACCGAAGAGGCGCTCGATGAGCATGAGGCGATCCTTTCGGCTTTCGCTTCGCGCGACGCGAACGCAGCCGAGAAGGCGATGCGGGCGCATATCGAGAATTCGCGGGACAGGCTCCTGCCTGCGTTCGAGTAGACGTCGCGATGTCCTTTGTCCGGGGCACCGCCGAACTGAGCGCGCCGCTAACTACCCAAGCCAACGCCAAGGAATGTTTCCCGACTTCCCGTTCTGTCCCGATTTCGATCCCCTAGAGGGCGAGGCGCGCAGTGCGCCTAGCCCTGAAACAAGCCGAGAGGAAGAGACATGCCAGGCAAAAAAATCCTGATGCTGACCGGTGAGTTCACCGAAGAATACGAGATCTTCGTCTACCAGCAAGCGATGGAGGCCGTCGGTCACACCATTCACGTGGTCTGCCCGGACAAGAACGCCGGGGACTTGATCAAGACCTCGCTGCATGATTTCGAGGGCGATCAGACCTATACTGAAAAGCTCGGCCACTATGCCCTGATCAACAAGACGTTTTCCGACGCTGAGAAGCAGTTGGATCAATACGATGCTGTTTATTGCGCTGGCGGTCGTGGCCCCGAATACATCCGCATCGACAAGCGCGTGCAGGCGATGGTGCGCCATTTTCACGAGACCAAAAAGCCGATCTTCACGATCTGCCATGGCGTCCAGATTCTGATCGCGGTCGACGGCGTCGTCCGTGGCAAGAAGGTGGCGGCGCTCGCGGCTTGCGAGCCGGAGGTGACGCTTGCCGGCGGCACTTACATCGATCTATCGCCCACCGATGCCTATGTGGATGGGACGATGGTTTCAGCCAAAGGTTGGACGGCGCTTGCTGCGTTCATCCGCGAATGCCTCAAGGTACTGGGAACGGAAATCCGCCACGCCTAGTCCTGGCTCCGATGCATCCAACCGGATGCGTCGGAGCCATCGTTCTGGAGGGCTTGTCATCGCCAATCCGGCTGTGAATTAAATACCGCCTGCAATGGTGCCGATTCTGCTCCATCAAGATTTGGGGTTGGTTTTCCGCCAAGTCTCGTACTCCTCGTTCGCACTTGGATGCAGCGGATAGTAGCGTTGCAACGGCGCCCCTTCCATGAGCTTCACTCGTGAGAATTCTTCCCAATCGTGATGCTTCCGTGACTCTTCGATCACCTTCGCGGCCATTGCGACGGGGAGCACCACCACCCCGTCGTCGTCAGCGACGATGATGTCGCCGGGGATCACCGTGACACCGCCGCAGGCAATCGGAACGTTGACGGCGTTCGGATAGATGCTGGTTTGCACATGGTAATTGGGCGTCCAGCCGCGCAGCCATAGGGGCAGGTCGAGCTTTTCGACATTAGGCCGGTCGCGCATGCATCCATCGATGACGATGCCGGCGCCGCCTCGGCCCTTGAAATATGTCGACATCATATCGCCGAAGACACCCGAGCTCATGTCGCCGCGCGCATCGACCACCACCACATCGCCTTCCTGCGCGTGATAGAGCACGTGCCGGTGTAATTGCGTCTCCGGATCGGCATATTCTCCCTCGGTGAAGAGGTCCGGCCGCTGCGGCATGAACTGCAGCGTCAGCGCCGGCCCGACGATGGATTTTCCATGGTTTTGCGCCACCGGACCGACCATGTGCGGATTGCGGAAGCCCATATGGCCAAGCGTGCCAGCAACCGTCGCGGCGCCGATCTCCCTCAGCGCGTCGATCAGGTCTTTAGGCGGCCGGATGATGTCGGGAGTATGCGTCATGATGGACTCCGGTTGAGAGGGAATTACCAGTTCGTAACGGAACCGTCGCGGCGCTTCAGGTGAGGCGCCTCCCAGAAACGCAAACTCTGCGCCTGGATCGCCGCTTCGTTGACCTCGATGCCAAGCCCCGGCAGATCGCTGACCGGATAATCGGGGCCGTCGAGCCGCGGCTGCACGGGGAAGAACTCGGAATTGTCGAAGCCCAGTTTTATTTCGGGCGCCCTGGTCTCGAGCCACGCGAAATTGGGCACCGCAGCGGCGAGATGCACGGTCGCGGCCGTGCACACTGGACCGAGGGGATTGTGCGGCATCAGGTCCACATAATGCGCCTCGCTCCAGCCAGCGACTTTCATCGCTTCGGTAAGCCCGCCGACATTGCAAACATCGAGCCGATTAAACTGATGGATGCCACGCTCGATATAGGGCAGGAACTGCCACTTGCTGGCAAATTCCTCACCGATGGCAAAGGGGATTTCCGTCATCGTGCGCAGGGCTTCATAGGCCTCCGGCGTCTCGTCCCGGATCGGCTCCTCGAGGAAATCAAGCACGCCGCGGCCGAGCTTGTTGCAGAAGCTCGCGGCCTCGGCCACCGACAGCCGATGATGATAGTCGAGGCCGAGGACCACGTCGTCGCCAAGCGCCTCTCGCGCCTTGTTCAGCATCCTCGCGGTAGCGCCGATGGACTCGCGCGGCTCGAAGACGTCCTTGCTGTTTTGCCCAAAGGGGAAGAAGCGGATCGCCTGCCACCCCTGTGCGCGTAGTTCGCGGGCTCGTTCGATGGCAACATCGCCCTCGGCCTCGTCTCCGGTCGAAGCGAAGGTGGGAATGCGGTCGCGCTGCCTACCGCCTAGGAGCTCGTAGACCGGCACCCCCAGAGCCTTGCCCTTGATGTCGTGCAGGGCGATGTCGATGGCGGAAATCGCTGCCTGCAGAACCCGCCCGCCTTCAAAGTACTGGCTGCGATAAATCTCCTGCCAGATCCGGCCGATCTGCATGGGGTCGCGGCCGATCAGAAACTCGCGATAGTGCTCGACCGCGCCGGCCACGGCCTTCTCGCGGCCGCTCAAGCCGCTCTCGCCCCAGCCGAAGATGCCCTGGTCGGTCTCGACCTTGACGAGCATCTGGTTGCGCGTCCCTACCCACACCGGATAGGGCTTGATCGCTGTTATCCTAAGCTTCGTAGTCATCCACGCCCATTTTCCACACGCATCCGCCCGTTTCAGTCGGCCTTGAGGGCCATTTCAGTTTCGCCGTCGAACAGATGCATCCGCTCCTGGTCGAACTCGAGCCAGATCCGCTCGTCGGGTGCGACGGCGATATTTGGGGACACGCTGATGTTGACGACGGCGCCGGAGAGGAACGCCTGTACGAAGGTGACGTCTCCGGTTGGTTCCACCGTATAGGCCTTGGCCGGAATGGCGCCGGGAACCGGACTCTTGTGCAGTTTGATAGTCGAATGACGTGCGCCGAGCGCAAGTTTCCTGGTCGTCGCCCTCGCGACCTTCCGGGCGTTGCTTGGCGAGAGTTCAAGGCTCCAGCCCTCCGCGCTGGTCAACACCGTGTTGCCGTTTGCCGTCGCTGCCTCCAGCGGAATAAGGCTCATCGCCGGACTGCCGATGAAGCTGGCGACGAACATGTTTACTGGATGGGCAAAGACCTGCGCCGGGGAATCATATTGCTGCAGGTAGCCGCCGTTCATCACCGCCATCTTGTCGGCCATGGTCACCGCTTCGAGCTGGTCGTGCGTCACATAGATGATCGTCGCCTTGAGGTCCTGGTGGAAGCGCTTGATCTCCGAGCGCATCTGCACGCGCAGTTTGGCGTCGAGGTTGGAGAGTGGCTCGTCCATGAGGAACACAGCGGGGTCGCGGACGAGTGCGCGGCCCAAGGCAACGCGCTGCTGCTGCCCGCCCGAAAGTTCGCGCGGCTTGCGCTCAAGCAGGTGCGTCATGTCGAGCACTCGGGCCGCTTCCTTGACCCTCTTGTCGATCTCGTCCCTGGGCAGTTTGCGCATCTGCAGCGGAAAGGCCAGGTTCTTGTAGACCGATTTCTGCGGGTACAACGCGTAGTTCTGGAACACCATTGCGATGTCCCGGTCCTTGGGGTCGAGGTCGTTGACCACCCGGTCCCCGATGACGATGTCGCCCGACGTGATCGGGATCAGCCCCGCGACGAGATTGAGCGTGGTTGTCTTGCCGCAGCCTGAAGGGCCGACGAGCGCAACGAACTCGCCGTCATCGACCGTCAGCGAAACGTCGTTGACAGCTTTGAAGCCGCCATAGGTCTTGACGAGATCTTTGAGGACCACGTGGGCCATAGGTAACTCCCTAGTGCTTGACCGCGCCTTCTGTAAGGGCGCGCACGAAGTAGCGTTGCAGGACGAGGAACAGCACCACGACGGGCACGCTCATCATGAAGCTGGCCGCCATCAGGCCCGGAAAGTCAGTCGTATTTTCCGAGAAGAAGCGCTGGATGCCGACCGGCAGGGTCAACTGGTCGTTCTTGGAGAGGAACGTATAGGCATAGATGTACTCGTTCCACGCGCCGATGAAGGAATAGATCGCGGTGGCGATGATTCCCGGCATCGAGAGCGGCATCACGATCAGGATGAAGGCCTGGAACCGCGTTGCGCCATCGATGCGCGCCGCCTGCTCGAGTTGCACCGGGATGTTATCGTAGAAGCCCTTGAGCAGCCAGATCGCCAGTGGCAGGCCGAATGTGAGGTAGGTGAGAACCAGCGAGCCATGCGTATTCATCAGCCCGATCGCGCGCATCAGGATGAAGAGCGGCACCAGAAAGATCACTGCTGGGAACATGTTGCGCAGCAGCACGGCAAAGAACAGGAAGTTTCGGCCGGGGAAGCTGAAGCGCGAAAATGCGTAGGCCGCAGGGACCGCCACGATCACGGAAAGGATTGTCGTGGCGGTCGACACGAAAAGACTGTTCCAGAAGAAGCGCAGGAAGTCCTGACCGACGCTGTTCTGCGGATCGAGAAGCTTCTGATAGCTGGCGAGGGTAGGCTCGTCCGGCCACCATTGCGGCGGGAATTGCGTCGCCGCGAACCCGGATTTGATCGAGGTGATCAGCATCCAGATCATCGGCACCGCGGTGTAAAGCAACATGAAGACGAGGAAGATGCGCCCGCCCCACCGCCATCCGTCGACACGCATGCGGCGACGCGTCTGGCCTCGAGAGGAAGTCTCGGCGATCGTGCTCATGCGCTCCTGTCTTTCCGCTCGTCGCCGCTTAGTGCACGCACATAGAAGTAGCCCAGCGTCATCAGGATCAGGAACAGGAGCACCGAATAGGCCGACGCCACGCCCCAGCGCTGCCGGCCGAAGGCGAGCTCATAAATGTGGGTTATCCAGATATGCGATGCGTTCGACGGTCCGCCGCCGGTCATGATCCAGGGAATGATGAAGGAATTGAAGTTGGCCACCGCGAGCAGCAGGATCGTTACCACCGAGACGCTGCGCAAGTGCGGGAAGGTGACGTGCCAGAAGCGCTGCCATGCGTTGGCCCCGTCGACTTTTGCGGCGAGCAGCAATTGGTCGGGAACCGTCTGCAGGCCGGCCATCATCATGATCATGGCAAACGGAAACTCGCGCCAGATGTTAACGACGATCAGGGAGGGCAGCACCGTGCTGACATTGTCGATGAAATTTGGCGGCCGGTCGGCCAGTCCGAGGCCGACCAGCACGGCGCCGATGATCCCGAAGTCCGAATGGTAGATCCACTTCCAGATGTAGGAGGCGGCGACCGCGCTGATGACCCACGGAATGATCAAGATAGCGCGCAGGACACCACGGCCGATAAAGTCGCGGTGGAGCGCCAGCGCAGTGGCAAACCCCAGGACAAAGGAGATGAAAGTAGACCCCAGTGTCCAGACCACGGTGTTCCAGGTGATTTTCCAGAACACCTCACTGGTGAGGATGGCCGTGTAGTTGTCGAAGCCGATGAAGGTCTTGTCGCGCAGTTGCAGGCCAGGCGGCGTCTTAAAGAACGACAGCTCGATCGTGTAGTAGATCGGATAGGCGATGACGATGAGCATCACCGCGATCGCCGGAAGCACGTACGCGTAGTCGGCGCGATGCTCCCAGATATTCCTTAGCGCGCCGGACCTACCGGGTTGCAATGTGCGCCGAGGCTCGGCCTTGCCGGTCACGATCGTCACTGTGGCGTGCCCTTGTTCTTCGGAACGAACCGGCTGCACGATCGGCGCAGCCGGTCAGATCACCGGTCAGGCCTGGACTAGAGGCCGCCCATCAGGTCTTTTACCTTCTTGGCCGCGTCGTCCGCCGCCTCGTCGACCGTCATTGCTCCGGTCAGGGCGTTCTGCAGCATATCCGGGATGATGATGTTCATGATCTCGGGGGCCTGCGGCAGCGCTGGGAACGGGATGCCGTATGGCAACATCGAGGTCGTGACATCGAGGAACTTGATGTTGTCCAGGCGTTCCTTCATCCATTTGGTCTTGAAGCCGTTAAGATTGCCCGGGTTCGAGCCGGCATAAGCCATCTTCAGCGACCATTCGGGGCTCGTCCACATGCAGATGATAGCCTTTGCAGCCGGCTCGTCTACCTTGCCGCCCTCGACATATTCAGGCTTCAGGATGTGAATATTCGAGCCGCCGAACACGACGGCGCGCTTGCCGTCGGGGCCAGTCGGAATGAGGCCGTAGCGCATGTTGTCGATGACGGTTTGCGCCTTGTCCTTGTCCGTGCCCGTCGCCTTCTTCTGCAGGTCGAGCATCACGTTGTAGTCGGACGGGTGCGAGATCATCATGCCGAGCTGACCGGCGACGAACAGCGGCTGGTTATCGGCC
Source organism: Mesorhizobium sp. M0152 (assembly GCF_040322415.1). Lineage (NCBI taxonomy): Bacteria > Pseudomonadati > Pseudomonadota > Alphaproteobacteria > Hyphomicrobiales > Phyllobacteriaceae > Mesorhizobium > Mesorhizobium sp. M0152. Next base: position 50,076 of record NZ_JAMYTH010000029.1, on the reverse strand, counting down.
TGCTGGTTGGTGAGTGCCGACACCGGAACCGACTTGTCGCGAACATACATGTCGTACGAGGCTTGCAGCGCCGCCTTGCTCTGCGGGCTGTTGAGTTCGACCTCGCTGTAGGTTGGGTTCGCGGTAGCCTCGTCGAAAACACCGCCGCCATAGGCCCACAACTGCGGCATGAAGCGGTACGGCGTGTTGCCGGCGTTTTTGCGAGCCACGAGGCCGTAGCCGGCAATGCCGAGTTTGTCGTGGATCTGCTTGGAATATTTGACGACGTCGTCCCAGGTTGCCGGAGCTTTGTCCGGATCGAGCCCCGCACGCTTGAAGATATCTGCGTTCCAGATGAACGCCATCGTCTCGTTGTTGGTCGGAATACCGTAGGTCACTCGCTCCCAGGTCACGGCCTTCATGGCGCCGGGCCAGAAATCCTCGGTCGAATAGCCCACGTCCTCGGGCTTGAGCGGCTGCAGATAGCCCTTTGAAGCGAACTCGGTACCACCCAGGATCTGCAGGCGGACCGCCATCGGCGCCGCATTGCCAAGGAGCGCGGTGCGGAACTTGTCCAGAAGATCGTTGTAGGTGAGGGCTTGGTCCTCAAGTTGGATGTTCGGATAGGTCTTGCGGAAGGTCTCGAAGAAATCCTTGTAGTACTGACGCAGGAGGTCGGGGTCGCCCTCGAACACGCCCTGATACCAGAAAGTCAGTCGGCCCTTGTAGTCGAGCGGGGTGACCTTCGCGCAATCGGCCGCCGTGTCGAAATCCTGTGTGCCCGCGATGGAGCGCACATATTCCGGCGACCACTTGCTCAGGTCGACCGGCGGCGCGCCGAGCGCCGATGTGGACATCAGAGATGCCGTCAAAACACCGACGACAGTGCCGCGCAGGACCGCACTGCCGAGCATGATCCTCGTCATAGGTATCCTCCCTGGTTCTCCCGCCCTGCGATCGCGAGAGTGCTTTTTTCAGCACGGTGTATCCCTGCGATCACTTAGTACGTTTTCAGATCGTGGATTGTCTGTCAACGCGCTGGATCGTACATTGTTTGTGAAAGGCGTGTGTGATATCGGGCAAGGTGTGTATTGATCTGAGGAGCCGGCCTTGGCCGAAATAGGTGATTTCAAAGCCATGCCACCTGTTGGGATCGATCCCATCGGGGCCTCCAGCGAGGGCGCCTCGCTTTACGAACGGATTAGGGAAGACATCATCGAGGGACGGCTCGCCGCCAACGAACGGCTTGTGGTCACCGATCTCGCCCGGCGTCACGGCACCTCGACCAACCCTGTGCGCGAGGCGCTGCAGCTGTTGCGTGGGGAGGGCTTCGTCACCTTTGTCGCCAATCGCGGGGCGCGTGTGCGACCCATAGATCAGGATTTTGTCCGCGATATCTACGAGATCGGTGTTCTGATCGAGCCGGCCCTGACGCGATGGTTTGTGAACATGGCCACCGGTGAGGACATCGCCGAGCTCGAACGTCTCCAGGGTCTAATCGAAGAGAACAACTTCGCCGACACGTTCAGGCACAGTGAACTGGATACCGCCTTCCACACCGTGATGTACCAGCGGCATTACAACCGCCACGCCGCCGAGCTCTGGTGGAAACATCGCGAGGTGCTGCGAGCCGTGAGCCGGCGTTTCAATTTCACGCTCGCACGGCGTGCCGCGATCATGCGCGAGCACCGCCAACTAATCGCGCATGTGAAGGCGGGGGAAGCCGACAAGGCGGCCGAACTCGTTTCCCGCCATGTCGAGGGTTCCGGCCGGCATATTCTCGAACAGATGCGTGCGCGCAACGCCGCTCGGGCCGGATAGGACAAGGGTCCAGCCTAGAACATCGTCAGCCTGACCATTTCAGATGAAGGAACTGAGATGAAAATCACAAGCATTCGGCCGTGGCTGATCAAGTCCGATGCTTCTTATTGGGGAGAGTTCCTGTTCGTCGAGGTAACGACCGACGAGGGGGTGAGTGGCTGGGGCGAGATCACCACCACGACAAGGCTCGCCAACCGCGCCCTCTGCACGATCCTGCGGCAGATCGGCGTCGCCGTGACAGGCGAGGACCCAGCGCGTATCGAGCATCTCTGGCATAAGATTTTCCGCAGCTTCACTTACATGGGCAGCCGCGGCGCCGCCGTCGAATGCGTGAGCGCCATCGACATAGCCCTCTGGGACATCCGGGGCAAAATCCTCGGCAAGCCGATTTACGAGCTGTTGGGCGGGCCGGTGCGCGAGGAGATCGCCCTCTACACCCATCCCAATCAGGCCAACTTCACCAGCAAGGAGGCTGTGGTCCGCGAAATCTTGGACATCGTCGAGTCCGGACACACCGCGCTCAAGTTCGATCCTTACCCTCACCAGGGCCGCAGCGCCGACGGCCTGCCCCGCGAACAGCGGGACGGCTATCTCGATGGCAGCATGAGCCGCAAGGACGAGCGCGAAGCCGCCGAACTCACGGCTCTGATCCGCGAAACGGCGGGCCCCGATGTCGACATTCTCATCGACGCGCATGGCCGCTTCGACGTTCCCACCGCCATTCGCCTCTGTCGCAGCCTCGAGGAAGCCGGCCAGATCGACTGGTTCGAGGAGCCCTGTCCTCCCGAGAGCCTCAATGCCCTCAAGCAGGTCCGTGAGAAGGTCAGTACAGCCATCTCGTGGGGCGAGCGCGGCCATACGAAATGGGATTTCGTGCCGGTGCTCGAGAACAAGCTCGCCGACTACATCATGCCCGACGTCACCTGGACCGGAGGCATTACCGAACTCAAGAAGATTTCCGCCCTGTGCGAAGCCTACTACATCCCGGTCTCGCCGCATGACGCCGCGGGGCCGATCAATGTGGTTGCCGGAGCGCAGGTGATGATGACCGTTCCCAACTTCTATAAACTCGAAACGTCGGAGTGGAACCTGAGCAAATACGATCACCTCATCGACAGACCACTCGACAATTCGAACGGCAGTCTCAAGCTGACGTCGAGGCCCGGTCTCGGTATTGAGATGGACCGCGACTACCTGCAGGCCCATGAGATTGAACTGGCCTAGCAACGCTCTATGCCGGGCCAGAGCGAGGGGCGACTCCACCAGAAAGAGGATAAGTCATGTCAAAGACAGGTGGTGCCGACGAGGCGCTCAATCGGGTGAACACGAACTCCAGGCCATCTGAGCTTCGCATCACAGACATGCGAGTAGCCGAAATCGTCGGTGCGCCGTTCACCTCGGCGCTGCTCAAGATTTACACCAACCAGGGCATCGTCGGGCTGGGCGAGGTGCGCGACGGCGCCAGCGCCACCTACGCGCTGATGCTGAAAAGCCGGCTGCTTGGCGAGAATCCTTGCGACATTGATCGCCTGTTTCGCCGGGTCAAGCAGTTCGGCGGGCACGGCCGGCAAGGCGGCGGCGTCTCGGCGGTCGAGATCCGCTGTGGGATATCGCCGGCAAGGCCTATGGCGTCCCCATCTACCAGATGCTTGGCGGCAAGTTTCGCGATCACGTGCGCGTCTACTGCGATACCGATGCCGAGAAACCCAGCGGCACCGAAACCGGAAAGCGCCTCAAGGAGCGCATGAACCGCGGTTTCACCTTCCTCAAGATGGACCTTGGCTTGATGCAAATCGCCCATGTCCCGGGCGCGGTGGCCGCTCCCGCCGGCGCGCTCGAAGGGTTTTACGCCAATCCGCGCGGCCGCGGGGGATCCCTCGAAGAGCGCAAGGCGCGCAATCTCGCCTACGATGCGCAGAACGTGCAGCACCCGTTCACGGGCCTGCATTTCACCGAAAAGGGGATCGACCTGCTCGAGCAGTATATCCACGAGGTTCGCGAGGTAATCGGATACGAGATCCCGCTTGCCATCGACCATGTCGGTCACATCTCGCTGCAGGACGGCATACGCCTGTCGCGCCGTATCGAGAAATACGTTCCTGCCTGGCTCGAGGACGTGATTCCGTGGCAACACACCGAGCAGTACCGTCAATTGCAGCAGGCCACCACGGTGCCGATCTGCACCGGCGAGGACATCTACCTCAAGGAGGCGTTCGAACCTCTGCTGAAGAACGGCGGTCTCTCCGTCATCCACCCGGACCTGCTCACCAGCGGGGGCATCCTCGAGACCAAGAAGATCGGCGACATGGCGCAGGACCACGGCGTCGCCATGGCCATCCATATGGCCGAAAGCCCGATCGCCGCAATGGCTGCCGCTCATGTTGCAACCGCGACGGAAAACTTCATGGCGCTAGAATATCATTCCGCCGATGTCGACTGGTGGGACGATATCGTCACCGGCCTGCCCACGCCGCTCGTCAAGGACGGCTTCATCACCGTGCCCGAGAAGCCGGGGCTGGGCATAGACGATGTGGTCGACGAGGTGATCAGCCAGCATCTGCAGCCCGGTGTCACGGGGATATGGCAATCCACGGATCGCTGGGACGACGAGTACTCCTGGGATCGCACCTGGAGCTGAAGCGGAAAGACCGAAGATGAAGATCACCGACCTCCGCTGTGCTCTTATCGGCAAGCACCCGATCGTCCGCATCGTGACCGACGAAGGCCTCCATGGCCTTGGCGAAGTGGAGTTCACCAAGACCTATCTCAAGCCTTTTGTGCTGCATTTTCGCGAGGCGCTGATCGGCGAGGATCCGACCGACGTCGAGCGGGTGATGCTGAAGATCCGCCAGCGCGGCTCGTTCAAGCCCTACGGCGCCGCCGTGTCCGCTATCGAGCATGCGCTGTGGGACATCGCCGGCAAAGCGGCGGGTGTTCCAGTCTACAAACTGCTCGGCGGCAAGGTGCGCGACAAGGTGCGCGTCTATAACGGCTCGATCCGCCGGAAACGCGCGGGCGACCGGCCGGAAGATTACGCCGCCGACGTCAAATGGATGATGGAGCAGCCGCAGAACTTCTTCATGGTCAAGCAAGGAATCTCGTTCCACTCCAACATGAAGGACAGCATCGAGGGCTTCCATTACGGCGTGACGCAGAAGAAGGCCGGATATCACGGTGCCATGGATCAGGGCGTGATCAGCGAGCGCGGTTTCAACCATATGCTCGACTGCGTGATCGCGATGAAGGAAGTGCTGGGCGACAAGGTCAGCCTGGCGCTCGACTGCGGCCCGGGCTGGATGCTGCCCGATGCGATCAAATTCGCTCGCGCGGTCGAGAAGTACAATTTGATGTGGCTCGAGGACATGCTGACCGGCGACTATGTGCCGTGGGTCAATCCGCAGGCCTATCGGGAGCTGACCACCTCCACTTCGACGCCGATCCATACCGGCGAGCAGATCTACCTCAGGCACAATTTCAAGGAGCTGATCGAGACGCAGGCGGTACGCGTCATCGGCCCCGATCCTGCCGATATCGGCGGCATTGCCGAGCTCAAATGGGTCGCCGAGCACGCCTATATGCACTCGATCCTGATGGCTCCGCACGGCACCGCGAACGGCCTGCTCGGCCTCGGCGCGCTGATCAATGTGTGCGCCACCTTGCCCGCCAATTACGTCGCATTCGAATACCCGAGCGCCTCCGACCCGTGGTGGAACGACATCGTCATCGGCCTGCCCAAGCAGGTGGTGAAGGATTCGATGATCGATCTGCTCGAAGCCCCCGGGCTCGGCCTGGACATCGACGCCGGGGGCGCCAAGAAGTATCTGCTGGAAGAGGACGCCGGGTTCTTCGATTGATCGGGCATCAACCCGCCTGGCGGCCGGCAGGAGCGCCTCGCCTTTGATGGAAATCGGTTCACGCAAGAAGAGACTATAGACAACTCTCAGGGTGGAACGGCGGCCACGCGGAATGTGCGTTATTGCTGCTGATAGCGGCTTCTCTCACGTACCAAGATCCTTGCTACGCCGGATTCATCCCCTAATTGCTTCCGTGGGCGCCTTAGTCGCGAGTTTTGCCTGGGGGCAGTGGTGGCTGCGCCGTTCTGACCGCATGCCGCGGAAAGACGGTCCGGCCGACACATTTATGGAGCTTGTCGTGCGCCAATCCCGTGCATCCTGCTTGGCATTTTTCGCAGTCGCTTGCTCGATCGCGGTAGCTTACGCAGGCGTTGCGGCCGGCGGCCAGAACGGCGGAGGGCAAGGCGCTGGCGGCCATCATGGGGACAACAGTGGAGGCAATGACGGCGGAGGCCATGGCGCTGGCAGCCATCGCAGCGAAGGCCGCAGCATCGGCGCGCACAAAGGGCCTGGCGGCGATCCCAACGACCCTAGCAGTAGTTCACCGGGGGCGGTATCTACGGCCAGTGTCGTCCCGTCCGTAGACGGGGGACAGTCGCTCGACCTCCCGCCCACACTCCAGCCTTCCAGCGACAGCAGCAATTCATCAACGGCCGGTCCAATCAAAGCGCCGCCGGGCGTCCCGAACAAAGTCGTTCGCGCCTGCCATGATGCAGTCGAGTCGGCCGCCGCCCCGTTCGGCGCGACCCGTGTGCGCGTCAGCAGCGCAGGTTTCATACATCGGTTGAGCCAAAATACGATCTCGGCCCCCATTGAGGTCAGCATCGACTATGTACGGCAAGGCCGCGTAGAGACCCGGCAGGCGCCGATCAAATGCGAATTGAATGCGACAGGCAGCGTGATCGGACTGACATAGCGCTTCGCACGGAACTCGCCGGCGAGAGCAGGATAAATTCGAGTGGGAATTCACCCTGGCTAACTCTTCTGTTTCCGGAAGTGAGGGGATCGCGCGGTTTTGGAGATCACTCCATTGTCGCGTGTCTCGGCCAGAGCGAATAGGGAAGTGTGATAGAACGCACGCGGGTCATCCGTGGCGGATTGCGAACCTTGCTGCGTGCAGTTTTCTGGCTGACAGCCTTCACTTGGCCGGTAGCGGCTGCTGCGCGGCCAGAACGCGGCTTCAGCGGCGGCTCGACCTGCGCGCTTGGACGCTCAGTCCTGAGCCTGTCGTTTTCCGCGCGCGCGGCGGCAAGATCGCGGGCAAGGGAAGCAGCGGCCCCACGTTGCTTGTCCAGAGCCTCCTTCAGGTTGGCTACCTCTACCACGCGTGCTCGAGCGGCGTCGCGTTCGAGGCGAGCTCTGTCGAGATCCTCATGGATCAAGACTGCTGCTGCGCGTTCTCGTGCCAGAGCCTGCGCCGTCTCGGCTGCAGTCTGCTCGGCGCGCTCTCTCGCCGACACAGCTCTGGCTCGTTCCTGTTCAGCCGCGTCGCGCTCGAGACGAGCTTTTTTCAGCTCCTCCCGAATCGACGCTGTTGCGGTGCGTTCTCGCGTTAGCGCCCGCTCGGTTTCGGCCGCGGTCTGCTCCACCCGTTCTCTCGCTGTGACTGCGCCGGTCCGTTCCTGCTCAGCCACGTTCGCGCGCTGCACGAGCGCGGCATTGGACAGTTTGACTTCGGCGAGATCGCCGCGAAGATCCTCAGACTTCCGGCGTTCGTTGTCGAGCAGTTCGCTCGCTTGCGCCTGCGAAGCCTCGGCCTTGGCGCGATCCTTAGCGGTCTCGGCCTCAAGCTGTTCGATTTGCGCCCGCGCTCGCGATAGATCGCGCGCCAGCCACTCCGCTCGCTGACGCTCCAGATGAGCAGCGGGTATTTCCGCAAAAACATAGTTGGCGGTCTCGCGCAGCAGCGTGCGGGCACGTCCCGCAAAGCGCCGCAATGCGTCAACGGTGCGGGCTGCCGCGAGTTCGTTGCGCAATCGCTCCTCGCGTGCGTTGTCGGCAACTGCCATGGCTGCCCTCAGCGCATCGATCCGCTTGCTCGACTTGAGGAGCGCTTCCTGCAGAGCGGCGCTCCTGGCGCGCTCGCCTTCCGCCGCCCGATGCTCCCGTCCGGCCAATTCCCTCGCAGCGGTGGTCTGAGCACGAGCTGCCCCGACTTGCGCCCGAGCAGCCCTGAGGTCCGAGTTGAGCAATTCGACGCTGGTGCGCCCGTTTGCCTGGGCTGGTCTATGCATGTCCAGTGCAGCACGCGCCGGAAGCTGGAAGGATCGCGAAAGTTCCGGATCGGCGTGGCCTTGCGCCTGCGAAATGGCGGGGGCTCCTTCGATCCAGTTTTGTCTCGTCATCGCATAGCCAAGCGGCACGGCCAGACAGATTGCGGCGATGACGCCCAAGCGGAGTGCGAGACCGATCGGCCTGCGAACGCGAGGGGGTGAGGCCGTCGGGTTGGTCGGGTTGGAATCCAGGCTGGATCGTCCCGTTTGAGCTGTGGCCTTCAAACCGCGCTGCGCCGGATTGGCCAACTGGGCAACTTTGCGCGCCTTATGATGCGATTGGCCCCACGCTGCCCCGTAAATTCGCTTCCCACGTTCCGCGAGGACGATTTGTGTCGGCACACGGCTCAGAGTCCACAGCACTGGACCACTTAGAGCGGCAAAACTACCCGCCACCTGCCTATGGACGTCGTCAGCGATTTCTCTGATGGATGTCGCAAGTCGGCCGGGTTGCGGTATGTCCGTCGCGGAAGCATTGGTCTGGGCCACTGACGGGCGCCCGTAATCTTTTGAGTTTACTTCAAAATGTTCGATCCGCACCCCGAACTGACGGCAATTGGCATCTTGAGGCCGAACATTCAGGTCCGCCGTGCCTGAGAGAACTGCAACCTGCGGAAAAGAAGCACGCCCGGTTGCAGGGTCGACCGGGCGTTGCCAGTCCCAAGAAGCTTCCCCGGGAAGGCCAGATACGCCTTCGTTCAGGTCGGCGTCTGATTTCAGGGGATGCTTTCGCACGGTGATAACGATACGTCGGAGCACAAGATAGATGCCCACCAATACAAGCGGTGCTATCCCACCCAGTATGGCAATATCTGCGTCGCTTGCGTAAATATCAGCAAGATGATTTGGCATTGGCGTGCCCGTGCGGCTTTAGGTGTATTCGTAAGCTCGTGAAGCGGTGTTTGGCCCTCATCTTGGCGTTGGCTAAAGCCTAGGATCGCTCTCGAAGCGTCGCATACGGGGCCACCGATCGTCGGCTGCCGAGGGCGTCCCTGGGCTCTGAAAAACCGACTTGCACCTCTGCATCCCAACGTCCCGAGATATCCAACGCGGTGCGTACCGTTCCACCATACCGGCTGAACGGTCCATGCTGAGCTTTAAGCTAGGTCACAGAGCTCTGCGGTCAACCGTCATCTGATATTCATGACTGCGGCAGCCATAAACGACGCCGCTGATCCTGCTGCCGGTGATCTTATGTACACCGGCTGATCCCATTGGGTGTTTCGTGGCAAGGTCGGCGCCGATATCGGCTACCAATGGTTGGGCTGGGCTGGGGACTATGGGGGCTGTCACAAATCCCTTTTGCGATACGACGCGCTATCGCCTATTATCGCCAGAAGAGGTGGGCATGCTGATCGATCGTGGCATACAGCAAGCGGGGATTTTCGACTCCACTGAGATTAGGCTTCTTCGCCGCGTATTCGAACAGGCCAAAGGTGAAGCCGATTCTGAAGCTCGTCTAGAAGCGTTGGCGTCACGGGTCATCGCCAATTACATGGCTGGTATCACCGATGAGGCAGAGCTCCTGGCATTGTCTCGGCAGCCGCTTGGTCGTTAGCGCCATTTGTTTCGGCGCTGATAGGCTTATGGCAATCGCATGATCGTTCCTTATTCGCGCGACCATGGCACGACGCGCTTTCGACCGCGTCGGGGTAGTAATTGCGACGGAATCGCGAGGAGGAAGGGATGACGCTGAACTTCGACCCCAGGGCAACGGCCCAGACGCTTTACCATGGCGAATTCCGGCCGATGTTGATCGGCGGCAAGTGGGTCGCCGCGCAGTCCGGCGAGGAGATGCAGGCGCTGAACCCGGCGACAGGGGAGGTGCTGGCGACGGTGCCGCGCGGCGCGGCCGCCGATATCGATGCGGCGGTGGCGGCCGCGCGTACCGCATTCGAAGGCCCGTGGTCCAGATTCTCCCCCTATGAGCGGCAATGCGTGCTCTTACGCGTCGCCGATCTGTTTGAGAACGATTGGGAGGAGCTCTGCGTCTCCGACACGCTCGATATGGGCCTGCCGATCACGCGCACGCTCGCCAACAGGCGCCGCGTCATCGGCATGCTGCGCTTCTACGCCGGCATGGCGACCGCGCTGCATGGCGAGGCCATCGACAATTCGATCCCCGGCGAGATCGTCACCTTCACCCGGCGCGAGCCTGTGGGCGTCGTCGGCGCGATCATTCCCTGGAACGCTCCGACCGCCGCGTCGATCTGGAAGATCGCCCCGGCGCTCGCCACGGGCTGCACCATCGTGCTGAAGCCCTCCGAGGATGCGTCGCTGACGCCGCTGCTGATCGCGCGGCTGATGCAGGAAGCTGGTGTGCCCGACGGCGTGGTCAACATCGTCACCGGCACCGGGGCGGAAGCGGGCGCGCGGTTGGCGGAACATCCCGACGTGAACAAGATCGTCTTCACCGGCTCGACGCTGACCGGCCAAGCCGTCGCCCGGGCGAGCGTGGCCAATCTCAAGCGCGTTTCGCTGGAGCTCGGCGGCAAGTCGCCGCTCATCGTCTGCCGCGACGCCGACATCGACAAGACTGTTCCGATCGCTGCGATGGCGGTTTTCGTGCATTCGGGCCAGATCTGCATCGCCGGTTCGCGACTGTTCGTGGCGCGCGAAATCCATGACGAGTTCGTGCGCCGGCTGGCCGATTTCGCCGGCAGGCTGCGTATCGGCCACGGCATCGAGGCGGAGACGGAAATCGGGCCGCTCATCAATGCCCGCCAGACCGGCAAGGTGGAGGATTACATCAGGGCGGGCAGCGACGAGGGTGCGAAGCTGGTCGCCGGCGGATCGCGGCTGACGGGCGATCTCTATGACGGCGGCAATTTCATCGCGCCCACCGTGTTCGGTGCCGTGTCGGACCAGATGACCATCGCGCGCGAAGAGATCTTCGGCCCGGTGATTTCCGCCATGCCGTTCGACACGCTCGACGAAGCCGTCACCCGCGCCAACGCGACGCCCTACGGCCTGGCGGCCGGCATATTCACGAGCCATCTCGGCACGGCGCACAAGCTCGCCCGCCGCGTCAAGGCCGGCTCCATCTGGGTCAACATGTATCATGCCATCGACCCCGCTGTGCCGTTCGGCGGCATGAAGATGTCCGGCTATGGCCGGGAAGGCGGCATCGAGCATCTGCACGAATATCTGGAAACCAAGTCGGTCTGGATCCAGACAGACTAAGTGGTTTGCCGATGTTCAGGTGAGGCCGGCCTGCTGATGGCGCGCCGCACCGCGAGGAATCGGTCGAAGCGCAAACCGCTTCCTCCCACGGCGGAGCAGCAGCGAGGCCCTGCCAACGAGCGGTCCCTTAGGAACTTTTGTTCAGCTGGCGATTTTGCATGTATGATGAAATTTCAACGGCCAGGAGGGTATTTCTCGATGGCAACGAGACGGTTTGCGATCTGTGCTCTGGCTTTTGCGATCGGCTGCGGCGCGTCCACTTCGGCATTCGCCGGCGCCAAGCATCGCCACTACGAAGCCGGGCAGGAACGCTACGTTCCCGCCCATGGCGATATCATCGACATCCTGTTCGGCGGCCCGCGTTATTATGACCGGCAGCTGGTCACCACCGCCGTCGGCGCCTGTTCCTATCATCGGGTCGGGCCGGACGCGAATGCGCTGAACAAGATCAACGATCACCATTGCGGGAAATAGCCGGCGATTGATTCCCCGGCAGACGCTATCCGGCATCGGCGGGTCCTCGTCAGCCCGGAGATCAATGGCGAATTCCACGACTGCAGACTGCCATAGGCTTCAGCGATTTGTCGCCTGGGGATCCGCCAGTTCGGCGCATATCTCGGCGTCGTGCTCGCCGCGCGCGGGACTTTTCGCCGGTATCCAGTCAGGTCGTCCGGCAAAGCGCGGGGCAGCGGCCGCCTGCAGCACGCCGTCGACCGCCTGCCACGAGCCGCGCGCGGCCATGTGCGGATGGCGAGCCGCTTCCTGCGGGCTGAGCACTGGCCCGACGCAGGCGTCCGAGCCCTCGAACAGGCTGATCCATTCGTCGCGGGGTTTCGCGGCAAATATCGCCGCCAGCCTGCGGCCGAGCCCCAGCCAGAGATCGCGGTCGAACTGCCGGACGAACTGGGCATCGCCGGTCAAGCCAAGCCTGTCGAGGAAGAGCGCATAGAATTTCGGCTCGACACACTGGACGCTTATGAAGCCACCGTCGGCGGCGCGGTAGACACGACACCAGTGCGGCCCGTCCAGAAGGCTACGGCCGCGCTCGGTGACGAGAGAGCCGGATTGGCCGAGCGACATCAGCAGGTTCATCATGTGGGCCGAGCCGTCAACGACGGCCGCGTCGACGACGGTGCCTCGGCCGCCGGCGCGTGCGCTGATGATACCGGCAAGCATGCCGATCACCAGATAAAGCGCACCGCCACCTATGTCGCCGACCAGCGTCGGCGGCGCCATCGGAGGTTCTCCCGGCAAGGAGGCGTACCAGAGCGCACCCGATACGCCGATGTAGTTCATGTCGTGTCCGGCGGTGCGGGCGAGCGGCCCGTCCTGCCCCCAGCCCGTCATGCGGCCGTATATCAGCCCGGGGTTGACCGCCAGACAGGCATCCGGCCCAAGCCCGAGACGCTCCATCACGCCGGGCCGGAACCCCTCGATCAGGCCGTCCGCGGTGGCGATCAGGCGCATCAGCACGGCGACATCTTCCGCGTCTTTCAGATCGAGCATGATCGAGCGTTTGCCGCGGTCGAGCAGCGAGCGCTCGGGCAGGCCGGGCGCGGAGGCGTGCTTGCGGTGGACGACGACGACTTCGGCGCCGAGGTCGGCGAGCAGCATGCCGGCGAAGGGTGCCGGCCCCAGCGCCTCGATTTCCACGATGCGGATTCCCTTCAGCATCGGCTCCTCCCTTGGCGAGCATCGGTCCGTCGCGGCTTACCCTCCGCGGCGGCCCGCGCGAACGGCTTTGCATTCCACCCGTGCTTTCCATATATCGCAAGGCATGAAGAAAATCGGTTTTCTGTCATTCGGGCACTGGACGCCCTCGTCGCAATCGCAGACGCGGTCGGCGTCGGACGCGCTCTTGCAGTCCATCGATTTGGCCGTTGCCGCCGAGCAGCTGGGCGCGGACGGGGCCTATTTCCGCGTGCATCACTTTGCGCGCCAGCTGGCCTCGCCATTTCCGCTGCTGGCGGCCGTCGGCGCCAAGACCAGCCGCATCGAGATCGGCACGGCGGTCATCGACATGCGTTACGAGAATCCGCTCTACATGGCCGAGGACGCGGGTGCCGCCGACATCATCGCCGGCGGGCGCCTGCAGCTCGGCATCAGCCGCGGCTCGCCCGAACAGGTCATCGATGGCTGGCGCTATTTCGGCTACGTGCCGCAGGAAGGCAAAAGCGACGCCGACATGGCTCGGCATCACGCGGAAGTCTTCCTCGACACGCTGCGGGGCGAAGGGTTTGCCCAGCCCAATCCGCGGCCGATGTTTCCCAATCCGCCCGGTCTCTTGCGGCTGGAGCCGCATTCCGAAGGCCTGCGCGAGCGCATCTGGTGGGGTGCTGCCACCAACGCCACCTCGGAATGGGCGGCGAAACTAGGGATGAACCTGCAAAGCTCGACGCTCAAATTCGATGAGACCGGCAAGCCTTTCCACATCCAGCAGGCCGAGCAGATCCGGGTTTACCGCGAGGCCTGGAAGGCGGCCGGCCATCAGCGCGAGCCGCGCGTCTCGGTCAGCCGCAGCATCTTCGCGTTGATCGACGATCGCGACAGGGCCTATTTCGGACGCGGCAATGAGAGCCGCGACCCGATCGGCTTCATCGAGGAAAACACAAGGGCGATTTTCGGGCGCAGCTACGCCGCCGAACCGGACGTGCTGATCAAGGAACTGGCGGCGGACGAGGCAATCGCCGAGGCCGACACCCTGCTGCTCACCGTGCCCAACCAACTCGGTGTCGATTACAACGCCCATGTCATCGAGGCAATCCTGACCCATGTCGCGCCGGCCCTGGGCTGGCGCTAGAGCCGGCAACCATCGATCACGACCGATAATCCAGGGAGGTGCACCGCATGCCGAAGAAGGCCTTGATTGCCTGGGGAGGCTGGGAAGGCCATACGCCCGAGCGCAGCGCCAGCGTCATCCGCGCAATGCTTGAGCGCAACGGGTTCGCCGTCACGTTCGGCCAGGGAACGGCGATGTTCGCCGATCCGGAGCTGGCCTCGTTCGATCTCATCGTTCCTGTCATCACGATGTCGACGATCGAAAAGACCGAGCTTCAGAACCTGACGCGCGCGGTCCGCCAGGGAACTGGGCTCGGCGGTTTCCACGGCACGATGGGCGACAGCTTCCGTAACGAACCCGACTACCAGTTCATGACCGGTGGCCAGTGGGTCGCACATCCCGGCGACATCATCGACTACCAGGTTGCCATCTCCAGGCCGGACGACCCGATCACCAGCGGCGTCAGTGATTTCGCCTACCGGTCGGAGCAGTATTACATGCATGTCGATCCGAGCAACGAAGTGCTGGCGACGACCACCTTCACCGAGGCGCATTTCCCTGGCATCGGCGGCGTCGTCATGCCGGTAGTCTGGAAGCGCAGATATGGCATGGGAAAGGTTTTCTACAGTTCGCTTGGTCACACCGCGGACGAGTTCGCGGTGCCGGAAATGGCACTTATCGTCGAGCGAGGCCTGCTCTGGGCCACGCGGGGATAGCGGCAAAATTGCCGCAGATCATTGAATTTCCGTCAGGCTCTACCAATCGGCGATGCGGTCGCCTCCGGTGAACTGCGCGCTTTTGCCGGTGTATTCGAACAATTCGATCTTCACGCCGTTGGGGTCGCTGAGCCAGGCCTGATAGGTGTCATCGCAGGCGAGTTTCTTGGCGGTGACCGCCACGCCCATGGACGCGATGTGTGCGATCGCGGCGTCGATGTCTTCGACCTCCAGACAGAAATGGTTGATCTGGTCGGTCTCGCTGAACCGCGCTGCGTCCTTCCGGAAAACCTCGACATGGCTGCGTCCGCCGCAATTGAGATAAAAACCGAAAACCTGGCCGTCGCGCAGGAAATTGAACTGGATGTTTATGCCCAGGACGTCCTCGTAAAATTGCCGTGTCTCATCCAGATCGTTGGCGAAGATACAGACATGGGCGAGTTGCTTCACTTTGATCATGGCTGAGCCTCTTTTTGTATCGTGAGTGTGGCATTGAGGCGGCAGCCTATCATCAGCCGATCCCCCCAGTGACCACATAGGCGCCAGCGGTGCGCCCGTCCTCCAGCCGCACCACCGCTGTCACGATCGAGCCGTAGGAGCCGCGCCAGACACTGTGCAAGCGCGCATGCTCGACGGCTGGCACGAGCGCGCGCCCGCTGAAACCCGTGCCGCTCCGCTGCAGCGCCAAGGGCTCTCCATTGACGTGCACCTTGACGCCGGCAGTGTCGGCCCCTGTTGCCTCGGCGGGCAGGTCGAGTGCGATGAAGATTTCATGCTGATCGCCAGAAGTGTTTGTCTCTGCGGCAAGTGTTATGGCGAGCGAACGCGCCTTGCCAGTGCCAGCCTGTGCGGCGCGGCGCGAAAAGATATCGTCGGCCAGTTCGGGCGTGCGCGGCGGGCGCGTGCGGCGTTGCGTCGAGTGCTCGAAATCGCCGGCCATGCGCAGCAATCTTTCATCATCATAGGCCTTGCCGGCGAAGGTCAGGCCGACCGGCATGCCAATATCGGCCATGGTGCCCATCGGCACGGTGACGGTCGGGATGCCGAAATGCCGCCACACCAGATTGCCGTTGGCGACCCAGGTGCCGTTGCGCCAGGCAAGCGCTGCGGACGCTTGGTCGATGTCGGCGTCGGCCGGTCCGACATCGGCTGCGGCGGGCAGCACCACGGCGTCGAGCCTGTTCGCGTCCAGCCAGTCCTCGAAATCGAGCCGCCGTGTCGCCTCCAGCCCCTTCAGCCCGTCCTCGAGCGTTGGAATATCGGCGAAAGGCGTGACGCCGGATTTCGCGCGTTCGACATAGTCCGCCAGGTCGAAGCCGCCATCGTAGCGGTCGGGCAGCGTGCCCGGTGGCTGCGGGAAGATCTTCGGACCGTCGACCGAGGCGAGATCGGGCAGCGCAGGATCGGCATTGGCGCGCAGAAAATCGTCCCAGCCCCAGATGCAGAGATCCCAGATTTCCCGGTCGGCGAAGTCCCGTGGCACGAGCCCGCGCTCGACCATGGTGCGCGCGCCGGGGCGGTCGCGCTCATAGTTGGAAACAATGGGAAAGTCGACTTCTACCACCTCGGCGCCAAGCCGCCTCAGATCCGTCGCCGCCCGATCCCAGAGGGCAAGCACCGAGGCGCGGGTTTCGATCGGCCGGTCGGCCCCGCTGTCGCGGCCGACATACATTCTGGGCACGCCGAGCCGCATGCCTTTCAGCGACCCCGCAAGCGTCAGATCGGTATAGCGTTGCGGCGGCCGCACGTCGGCGCTTTTCGGCAGCTTGACCCAGGGCTGCGCGCGCCAGAAATCGCCTCTCGTGTCCGCATCGTCGGAGACGATGACGTCGAGCAGTTCGAGCATGTCGGGCATGCTGCGTGTATGCGGCACCACGACGTCCATGCTCGGCACCAAGGGCCAGTTGCCGCGCACCGAAATGACGCCGCGCGAGGGCGTGTAGGCGACCAGCGCGTTGTTGCTGGCCGGCGCGCGGCCGGACGACCAGGTTTCCTCTCCGAGCCCGAAGGCGCAGAAGCTGGCTGATGTCGCCGTGCCGGAGCCGTTGGACGAACCAGACGCGAAGGCGGCGGTCAGGTAGTCGGCATTGTAGGGGCTCTCGGCTCGGCCATAGACGCCGCGCTGCATGCCGCCATTGGCCATTGGCGGCATGTTGGTCAGGCCGATCAGCACGGCACCGCCGGCGCGCAGCCGCGCAATGGTAAAGGCATCTTCGTTGGCGACGAGATGTTCGAAGGCCGGCGATCCGGCGGCCACCGTCAACCCGGCGACCTTGTAGCTGTCCTTGGCGGTGTAGGGAATGCCGTCGAGCGGCCCGAGTACGGCGCCGTTGCTGCGCCTTTGGTCGGAAGCGGCAGCCTCCTCGAACATGCGGGGGTTGAGCACCGGCACAGCGTTGAGGCTGATGCCGTGCCGGTCGAAATGCGCGATGCGCCTCAGATATGCCCCGACCAGTTCGACGCTGGTGACGAGGCCGTCATCGAGTGCGCGGCGCAATTGCTCGATCGTCGCTTCGACTAGATGAAGGTTGGCATCGGTCATCACTGTTCCAGGCTGTTGTTTGCACGCCATGGATGAGCGAGGCCGCCGGCTTCGGCAAGAGCCAATCGCGATCGTCGGTTGCCGTATCGTCGACTACCGCATCATAGCATTAAGCGAAATGGCCATAGTCGAAGGTGACACTGGTGCTGGCACCGCCATTGGCGCGATGTCCGCCACGACACGCGCCGGCTCGCGGACGAGCCCGCGCATCGCCGAAACGTGGTGCGATGACAATGCGGTGCGGTCAACCCACGATAGGCGCGCCAGCCCGGCCACTTTGGCTTGGCCGCACAATTGCGGCGCGAAAAAACCATCCGATCAAAGGGAATTTGGCTGACGCGGGTGTTTTACGGCCACTTTGTGGGGACGAGATTTGCAACTTAGCATTGCTGCCGTCATTATCGGTCTTAGAGGGGGCTGAAGGTTGTGGAGCATTGAGAGATGACGATGTCCGATCAGGATGACCTGATCCGAGCAGCCATCGGACGGCTGCTCGCAGAGAAAACCGGCGCCGCCAGCATATCGATGAAGGAGAGCATTGCCGAGCTTTTGACGCTCACCGGCGCTGCGGCCACGCATGAGAAGCTGCAGGACCTGCTGCTGGAGATGGCCGAAATGCGTGGCATGATGGTTAGCCTCGACGTCTAGATCGTTCATCGTCCCACACGGAGACAATGAACCTGTCGCTTTGTCTTGGCGCAATTCCGGACCGAGAACCTTCCTGTACTTTTCCTGGATCTCGGATCGACCGGGACGCTGCCGGCCGTGCAGCCTGCCAGTCAGCCGGTCGGTGCGCAAATGGAATCGGCGCTGCGGTCGGCGATCATGATCACCGAGCGCCGGCTGACGCGGGGATATTGCGGCCGATCTTCTGCGGCGAGCAGGCGCCTGGCGCGGGCCGAAATCACCTGCGGGCGAAGCTGAAGGAGAACCGGCTGCCGCGATGGTAGACGGCGGCATGGACGACCGGCGTCCCGGTCGCGTCGAAGCAGGTCTCGGTAATCAGCAGCGCCGGCCCGAAGTCGCGCAGATCGTTACGCTGCACGACTTCGTCGGGCAACATCACCGCCGAAACCGAGGCAGCCGACATGCGCGGCCTGTGCCGGTGCTGTTCGAGGAGCGAAAGCAGCGAACCGCTCCAGTCGATGTCGAAAATGCGCGCCGGGATCAAGCTGCGCGGGATGTAGTCGAGCGAATACATCAGCGGTTCATCATGGTGGAGCCGCAGCCGCTCCAGCCGGATGACGCGTTCCCCCTCGGCCAATCGCAGCTGCTGCCGCACCATTGGATCCGGCGTATCCTCGGCGATGGACAGCACTTTGTTGGTGGTCTCGTAGCCATAGTGGCGCGACATGTCTGTCACGCTCTCGAACACGGTGATCGGCCGGTCGACCTCGACGGAGGCACTAGCGGTGACGAAGCGGCCGAGCCCGTGGGTGACAGAAATGAGACCGTCCTGTTCGAGCAGCTTCAGCGCCTCGCGCAACGCCGGGCGCGAGATGCGGAAGCGCTGTGTCAATTGGGCCTCGGTGGGCAGCTTGTCGCCGGGCTTGAGTCCCTCGGCTCTGATGAGGTTGGCGAGGCGTTCGCGGAGCTGGACCGCCAAAGTGCGCGCGTCGCGAAGCGGTTCGTCCAAGATGCTCATCCCCATTATGCCAACATTCCCTTTGTTGTCTGACAAAGGCGACGAGGTCAAGCAGAGCCATTTCGTTCCAGGACGTTGCCTGCCTCGAAAACCGTCCTGTGTTCGGCGCGCGAAAATCACTTGAAATGCGGACGCCGAGATGTCAGTTGTCTTACAACTTATGTGAGGGTGCGATGCTCAATTTCGACGAAGCCAGATTTTTACGCATTCAATCGGGGGCGGTGGCCCTGCGCGAGGGTATCGACGCCGCCGTGGCGCAATGCCTGACCGCCGGAGCGGAAAACATTTTCTTTCTTGGCACCGGTGGCGCGGCGATACTCATGCAGCCGGCCGCGCAGCTGTTGCAGCGCAGGTCGCGCTTCCCGGCCTCTATCGACGTGACGGCAGAGCTGGAACTCGCTCAATCGGTCAACTTGACGGAAAAGTCGATTGTCGTGCTGCCCTCGCTCTCCGGCACCACCAAGGAGAGCGTCGCGCTGCTGGCCAAGCTCAAGCAGATCGGCGCTACGGTGATCACGTTGGTCGGGCACGCGGACACGCCGCTCGGCAAGGGCGGCGACCATGTCTTCGTCAACTTCGCCGAGGACGACACGTCCTGCGAGTCCTTCTATCTGCAGTCGCTGTTCATCGCGCTGTCGGTGCTGAAGCATCGCGGCGAGCTTGCCGAAGCGGACCGGATTTTTGCCGAACTGGAGCGCCTTCCGGATTTGCTGCTGGCCGTAAAGCAGGGCTATGAACAGAAAGCCGTCGAATTCGCCCGCAAGCTCGCGGCCAGCGACTACCACATCATGACCGGCGCCGGTAATGTCTGGCCGCAGGCTTGGTATTACGGCATGTGCATCCTGGAAGAGATGCAGTGGATACGCACACGTCCGGTGCACGCCTCGGATTTCTTCCATGGCACGCTGGAGCTGGTGGAAAAAGGCGTCAGCGTCGTCCTCTTCAAAGGCGAGGACAGTGCCCGGCCGCTCGCCGACCGGGTCGAGAAATTCGTTCCCGGCTATACGAATGGGATGACCGTGCTCGATACAGCCGATTTCGCGCTGCCCGGCATTTCGCCCGATGTGCGGGCGCTGGTCTCGCCGATCGTGCTCGCCACCGTGCTTGAACGTATCAGCGCCCATCTCGAAATGATACGCAACCATCCCTTGACGACGCGCCGTTATTACAAGCGCGTTGCCTATTGAGTGCACCCTATCGGGGCGCTCAGCCGGGGCACCAGAATATGGCATGCTTTCGTTTCGCCACCGTCGGCGACAACTGCATCGACCGTCTCGGCCCGCCGGTGAACCGGCGGCTGGTCGGCGGCAACGCGGTCAATGTTGCCGTCCAGCTCGCCCGGCTCGGCCATAAGAGCTTCTATTTCGGCGCGGTGGGCCGCGATGCCGAAGGCCGGCACACAAAAGCGGCGCTGACGGCAAACGGGGTGTCGACCGAACACCTGCGCCTCTGCGACGAGAACACCGCCTGGACCGACATTGCGGTCCTGCCTTCCGGCGAGCGCGTGATTGCCGCCGAGGATTTCGGCGCCTGCGCGCATTATGTGCCCGACGACGCGGAGCTGGCGATTCTAGAAGCGATGGACCACGTCCATATCGGCTGGCTGAACGATGGCGGCGTCTTGCGCCGGCGCCTTGCGCGGGCAGGGGGTAGCGTCTCGCAGGACATTTCGGTCAACGCCGATCCGGCCAATCTCGGCGTGACGGGGCTGAGCGTCGCCTTCGGCTCGGCCACGGAAGACCGCGGCGCGGCGGAAGCGATGGCGGCCGATCTTCTGTCGCGCGGCGCTCAATGCGCAGTCGTCATGCGCGGTGCGGCCGGATCGATGGCGCTGACCGCGAACGCGCGCGCCGAAACCGGCATTCACGCTGTCGAGGTCGTCGACACGACCGGCGCTGGCGACAGTTTCATTGCCGGGTTTCTGACCGCTTGGCTCGCCAAGCGGCCGCTGCTGCAATGCCTGGATAGCGGGCGCGACCGCGCCGCGCTGACCTGCGGCCATCTCGGCGGTTTTCCGCAGGAGGCGTGGCCGCTCTAAGAGCGTTCACCGTTTCACGGACGACGAACCTCATATCTTTACGCAATTCCGGACGGAAAACCGTTTCACACTTTCCTGGAATTGCTCCTGTTCAGCGCTTGAGCGAGCGCCCGAACCGTTCCTCGATGCGCGACTGCAGGAATTCGAGACCCATCGAGAGCAGCCAGTAGATCATCGAGGCGGTGATGAGCATCTCGATGTGGCGGAACTCGGTCTGGCCCTGCGTGCGCGCGAGATACATGATCTCCCAGACCCCGACCACCGAGACCAGCGAGGAATCTTTCAGCATCGCGATGAACTGGTTGCCGGTCGGCGGCACGATGACACGCATGGCCTGCGGCAGGATGACCAGGAACATCGTCTGGTTGGCGCTGAGGCCGAGTGCGGTGGCGCCCTCAGTCTGGCCGCGCGAAATGCTTTCGATGCCGGCGCGGAAAATCTCGGTCATGTACGCGCCGTAGCAGAGCGACAGCGCCATGATGCCAGCCGGCACCGCGCCGATGACATAGCCGACCTGCGGCAGGCCGAGATAGATGATGTAGATCTGCATCAGCAGCGGCAGGCCACGAAACAGCGAGGTGTAGAAGGTCGCCAACCCGTAGACCACGCCGTTCCTGGAAAGCTTGGCAATGGCGCCGAGGAAGGCGATGATTGTGGCGATGGCGATCGAAATGGCGGAGATGTAGAGCGTCGTCACCACGCCCTTCGAGATGAGAAAGCCGATCTTCTTGGCGATGAAGGTGAAGGACAGGTCGAAGGAATAGAAGAACAGCATCAACAGCACGAACAGCTCGATCCACACCGCCACGATCTGCTGCTTGCGGCTGAGATACTGCAAAGCCTTCCAGTTCGCCGCCACGATCAGCGCGATCAGCACCGCCGAGACCACGCGGCCGGCCGCGGGATTGGCACCAAGCCAGTCGATCGAGCCCGGGACGAGCTTGCCGATCCAGTCCGGCTTGATGCCGAGGCCGTACAGGCCGGCGGCGAAGGCGGCGAGCACGAAGAGCAAGCCGATGCGGCGCGCCGCGTCCGGGTAGTTGAGCAACAGTCGGCCGATCACGCTTTAAGCTCCTGTGGTCGGCGGGGCCGTTCGCGCCACCAGTCCTGTGCCTGCAGCTTCCAGTAGGTGAGCTGCGCGACGGCAAGCCCGGCCGGGCCGCCCGCCCAGGCGAGCCCGAACGGCGCGAACAGCCGGTAACGGTCCGACTCGCCCAGTATGGCTTCGGCAACCAGCTTGCCGGCGACCGCCGTGCTGTTGAGGCCATGACCGCCAAAAGCCGTGAGATACCAGACGCCCGGCTGCAATTCGCCGATCTGGGGCATCAGGTGGCGGGCGTAGGACATCAGTCCCGACCAGGCGAGTTCGGTCTTGAGCTGTTCGAGTTGGGGGTAGGTCGTCACCATCTCGCGGCGCAATTCCCCGGCCAACGCCGCCGGCGAGGCTGTTCTTGTGGTGATGCGCCCGCCCCAGAGCAGCCGTTTGCCGCCGTCCACGACACGGTAATAGTCGCCGGCGCGGCGGTTGTCGCCGATAGCGTCGGTCGTCGTGATCGCCCTGGCGATGAGTTCGGGCGCTTCTTCGCTCACCATCACGTAAGTCGCTATCGGCAGGAAAGCACGCTTCAGTCGCGCGACCAGCGGCCCCGTATAGCCGCCGGTCGCGAATACCGCCTGGCGGGCGCGCACTTCACCGCGATCTGTGCGCACGATCTTTTCCGCGCTGCGAAGCTCAGCGTGGACGGCGCCCGACCCTTCGTGAATCCTGCCGCCCAGCCGTTCGATTTCAACCGCAACGGCGCGCAGGTAGTTGAGCGGATGCATGTGAAAGGCGTTGGGATCGCGCAGGGCCTGGTAGTAGCGGTCGGAATGCAGCACCGCGCGCACCTGGTCGCGCTCGAGATAGTCGAGCCGGTAGTCGAAGTCGCGCGCCAGTTGCCCGGCATAGGCCTTCAGCGCATGGCCGTCATCGTGGCGTAGCACGCTCATGATGCCGGAGCGCGGCTGTGCCGCCTCGATGTCGAGATCGCGGATCGTCTGGCGCACGAAATCGACGCCTTCGATCGACAAGCGGTGCAGCTTTTGCGCCGCCTCGGCGCCAGCCATCGCGGCGATGCGGTCGCCATCGGTGGCGAATCCGGGGCTGACGAAGCCGCCATTGCGACCCGAGGCGCCGAAGCCGACGCGCTGGGCCTCGAGCACGACGACCTGCCTGCCGGCACGAGCCAGCTGCAGCGCTGTCGTCAGCCCGGCCAGTCCGCCGCCGACAATGACGGTGTCGCATTCGCAGACGCCTCGCAACGGCGGTCGGACCGTGTCGTCGGCAAGTGTGCGTCGGTAGTAGGTATCGGGATATGCCATGATCAAAATGATGCGGGCGGGCGGCTGAAAGGCCGCCCGCGGCGCGCCTCAGTCGGCGCTATAATCCTTGCCGTACCATTTGGTGGTCAGCTTGGCGAGCGTGCCATCCTTCTTCATCTCGTCAATGATGCCGCCGACCTTGGCGTTCCAGTCCGCGTCGCCTTTCTCGGCGATCACAACCAACGGCTCGCGGAAGGCATATCCGCCCTCGAGGATACGCAAGGGATAGCCGTTCTTGATCGCGTTCTGGGCGGTCTGCTCCGGGGCGATGACCGCGTTGAGGCGCACGCCGTCGCCGAGCCTCAGATCATCGAACGGCAGCATGGAATCGGCGAAAGTCCTGATCTCGCCGGGCTGGAGCTTGTATTCGATCGGCGGCAGGCCTGGTGCGTCGATCTCGAGCTGGCGGCGGATGAAATCTTCGGACGTGGTGGCGGTCTCGACGCCGATGATCTTGCCGCTCAGGTCGTCGACGGATTTGGCCTTGCTGTCCTTGTGGACCACATAAACGTACGGGCTGTAATAATAGACGCCTAGGAAATCGATCACCCTGGCCCTGGCCTTGGTAGGCGTCACCGAGCCTACGCCGATGTCGTAGCGGCCTTGCCAGTGGCCGCCGGTCATCGTCGCCCAGTCCGGCGTCTCGAAGCTGACCTCGACGCCGAGGCGTTTGGCGATCTCCTTCGAGACGTCTATGTCGAAGCCGACAAGTTGATTGCTGTCGTCGAGGAAACTCTGCGGCGGCCAGCCGCTGTTGGTGGCGACCACCATCGCCTTCTTCGAGATGACGCGGTCCACGGTCCCTCCCGCCGACGCCGCCGACGCGAATGCAAATGTCGTGGCTGCCAACGCCAGGCACGCGATCAATTTCTTCACCGAAACCTCCCCAGGCTTTTTCTGTCGAACCGTATGTAAGATGTCTGACAACGTCAATTGAGTGTAAGCCGGGATACGAGTCAAGGGCCTTGGGGGGGCCGCAACCGTTTTCTGCCGAATATCATATCCGGTCCGCCCCGACGTCACGCCCCGGTATTGACCATGTGGGCCTGACGGTCGTCGCGGCGATATTTTGAAGGGACGTGGGTTGCTGGATGGAGCAGGACGCGGCCTTGGCAGGGATAGCGCTCGATCATCCAATACACCTCATGCGGCCGCTTCGTCCTGCGGCGGCCGCATCAGTGTCCTCGCAGCATCTTTTCCCGCCGCGAGGATACGGTCCGACAAATCCGTGCCTTCGACGGCTCGAGCCAATTGCAATGTTCCGAAAAGCGTCGCGAAGACGCCGAGGGCAACGCCTTCCGGATCCTTGCTAGACGGAAGCGCCGAAGACAACTGACGCACCAGGGACAGCAAGTGCTCTGTATAGATTTCACGCGTCTCCGGCGGCTGGCGCGCGAGTTCGGGCAGCAGTGCGGCAGACGCGCAGCCCTTTCCCGGATTGTCGCGGTGCTCGGCGGAAAGATAAGCCTCCAGAGCCAACTCCGGGCCGCCGGTAGCCAAGGCTTCCTGCACTTGCTGCGCCTGGATCTCCATGGCTGCCGCCACGCTTTCACGCACAAGCTCCGCCTTGGATTGAAAGTGGGGATAGAAGGCTCCGTTGGTCATCCCGGCGTCCCCCATTATCGCTGCCAGCCCGGATGCGGCAATGCCGTCACTCCGAAATCGTTCGACTGCTGCCTCCATGATCCGGTCGCGTGAGGCGTCCTTTCGGCCCTTGTCATAGCGCATGGCTGCTATTCCTTTCTGCTATTGCATTATGATCATAATCTGATATTACGACTGTAATTCAATCGCCACGAAAAAGCTAGTCCTCATGACTTTGGAGAGCACGAAATGAATGCGAATTCCGGCAAAACCGCTGTTGTGACCGGCGCCTCTTCGGGCATCGGCCGCGCCAGCGCCGAGGCCCTGGTACGGGCCGGGTTCACTGTCTTCGGAACCAGCCGCCGCAAGGCCGGCAACGGCCCGGTCGGCGTGACCATGCTGGTTTGCGACGTAACCGACGGTGAGGCCGTTGCCGCACTCGTTTCGACGGTGCTTTCGCAGACCGGCCGGATCGACCTGTTGGTCAACAATGCCGGCGTCGGCCTGCTTGGAGGCGCCGAGGAATTTTCGATCGCACAGGTCCAGGCTCTGTTCGACGTCAATCTGTTCGGTGTCATCCGCATGACCAACGCGGTGTTGCCGTCGATGCGGCGGCGCGGCGAAGGGCGCATCATCAATATCGGCTCGGTGCTGGGCCTCGTGCCCGCGCCGTATTCAGCGCACTATTCGGCGGTCAAACACGCGCTGGAGGGTTATTCGGAATCGCTCGATCACGAGGTTCGTGCGTTCAATATCCGCGTCTCCGTCATCGAGCCGGCATTCGTCCGCACTGTCTTCGACCAGAACGGAATCGAGCCGGATTCGCGGTTGAAGGAATACGATCAGGCTCGAGCCGGCCTCGAAGCGCTTCTTCGCGATGTGATGCCTGTAGCCGACCGGCCGGAAGTGGTGGCGCAGGTGGTCGTCAAGGCGGCGACCGATGCCCGTCCGCGACGCCGCTACACCGCCGGCAAGGCCGCGCGGCAGGTCAGCCTGCTGCGCCGCTTTGCCCCTGCGGGACTATTCGACAAGAGCCTGCGCAAACAGTTCCGCCTGCCGGTTTGAACAACAGCGAGCAGAAGGTTTCACGCACATGCGACCAGCAACGACAACACAATTGCCCAGGCCCCACAAGACTCAGGTGCCGACTCCCGCGTTCAATCGGTCGGCCCACTCACCGGCATTGTTCCAGGACACGCCGACGCGCTCCGTCGATGTCGGCGGCACAGCTTTTGTTTACCGCGAACTCGGACCCAGGACGGGCGTGCCGGTGATCCTGCTCAACCATCTCGGCGCTCAACTGGACAATTTCGATCCACGCATCGTCGATGGCCTCGCTGCGACCCGGTGGGTGATTGCCTTCGACAACAGGGGCATCGGTGCTTCGGGCGGCAAAACGCCGTCGACCATTGCCGAGATGGCACGGGATGCGATCGCCTTTGTCCGAGCACTGGGGTTCGAGGAAGTCGATCTCTTCGGATTTTCGCTCGGCGGCTTCGTGGCGCAGGAGATCGTGCTGACCGAACCCACGCTTGTGCGCAAGCTGATCCTGGCCGGCACCGGGCCGGCCGGTGGCGAAGGCATCGACAAGGTGACGCCGTTGACGATCGTCGACATGATCAAGGGGGCGCTTACTCTTCGGGATCCGAAATACTATCTCTTCTTCACGAGGACGGCGAATGGGCGCCGCGCCGCCAAAGCCTTCCTGCAGCGGCTAACGGAGCGCCAGGCCGACCGCGACAAATCGATATCGTTGAGCGCGTTCGGCGCCCAGCTCAAGGCGATCAAGGCTTACGGACTGCAGGCGCCGCAAGACCTGAGCGTCATCCGCATTCCCGCCTTGGTTGCGAACGGCGATCACGACAGGATGGTGCCAAGCGGCAACACCCACGATCTCGCCCGGCGTATCCCTGGAGCGCAACTGGTGATCTATCCGGATGCCGGGCATGGCGGGGTCTTTCAGAACCATGCCGATTTCGTCTCGAAAGCCTTGGCCTTTCTCGATGCCTGACGCCTCTCTGCCGGGGCGCTGTCTGGCCCTGGGGACATCAAGAAACACTTTCAGAAAGTCACTGCCATGAAGGCATTCGTCGTCGATAAATATAGCAAGAAGGGCATTCTGCGGCTAGCCGAAATGCCGGAGCCGGTGCTCCGGGACAGCGATGTCCTGGTCGAAATCCATGCCGCGGGGGTGAACCTCCTCGATTCCAAAGTCAAAACCGGAGAGTTCAAGCTCATCCTGCCCTATCGCCGGCCCTTCATCCTGGGCCACGACGTGGCCGGGACGGTTGTCCGCGTCGGATCGAAGGTGCGCAAATTCAAAGCCGGCGACGATGTCTATGCGCGGCCGCGAGACGGCCGGATCGGGACGTTCGCCGAGTTCATCGCCATGAATGAAGCCGACGTGGCCTTGAAGCCAGAGAACCTCGGCATGGAAGAGGCGGCCTCGATCCCGCTGGTCGGCCTGACAGCCTGGCAGGCGCTTATCGAAAGGGCAAATTTGAGGAAGGGACAGAAAGTCTTCATTCAGGCCGGTTCCGGCGGCGTGGGGACGTTCGCCATCCAGCTGGCAAAGCACCTCGGCGCCACGGTTGCGACCACGGCGAGCGCGGCGAGTGCCGATCTGGTCAAGGGCCTCGGCGCCGATATCGTCGTCGACTACAGGAAGAACGACTTCGAGAAAACCCTATCGGATTACGATGTCGTCCTGAACAGCCAGGACGCCAAAACGCTTGAAAAATCACTGAGCGTGCTGAAGCCGGGTGGCAAGCTTATCTCCATCTCCGGTCCACCGGATCCCGAATTTGCCAGGGAAAAGGGACTAAATTTGGTGCTGAGGCTGGTGTTGCGCCTGTTGAGCCGCGCTATTCGGGCCAAGGCCAAGCGCCTTGGCGTGCAGTTTTCTTTCCTGTTCATGCGGGCGCAGGGTGATCAGCTGGGCAAAATCACGTCCCTCATCGAATCCGGAGCGATCCGCCCAGTTGTCGATCGGGTCTTTCCCTTCGAAGCGACCAATGAGGCGCTGGCCTATGTCGAAAGCGGACGTGCCAAGGGCAAGGTCGTGATCAAGGTCAGATAGCTCCGACGCCCGCGGGGATGCAACATCTGCCAGTTCGCCGGCGATGACGGTGATCGTCGAAGCGCTCCGCCATCGGAGCTGAGGCGATAACATCTACCGCGAACATCAGTGACGCCGATGACAACGTCGCCATCGCTGCTTCGCCAACGACGTGATCTCCAGAGGAACAGTGAAGTATATATCTTAGAAATTTCTAATGTGTATTCGACGGGATTTGACAGAGGGTCGGCAATCAACCGGACTGGCTGGGGTGAGCTTGCCTTCGTGCCCAGGTGTCGAGCATCTTCCTCTGTGTGATGAAAGAAGAGGCGTGTACGCCACTGCTTTACAGGCCGGCTTGGTAGCGCTACCGTTTCACAGTCGCGTGACCGAGGGGGGACTTCGGGAGCGGTCACCGACCGCAGTGGTGGATTGAAGTTCCTGCCGTTTGCCGGCATTCATTTCAAACGCCAAAGAGAAGCGGTTTCCTGCCAAGACGCGGGAACCATCCGGGAGGAGATCGATGGCGTCTGTCGCGATTGGCGATGTCTACAAGTCGTTCGGCGCCGTCGAGATTCTTCACGGCGTCAGCGTCGACATAGAAGACGGCGAGTTCGTCACGCTGGTCGGGCCCTCGGGCTGCGGAAAATCGACCCTTCTCAGGATGATCGCCGGTCTTGAAAAGATTTCGCACGGTCAGATCTCGATCGGCGACCGGATCGTCAACAACGTTGCGCCGAAGGAGCGCGACGTCGCGATGGTTTTCCAGAACTATGCGCTCTACCCGCACATGACCGTTGCCGAGAACATGGCGTTCTCGCTCATGCTCAAAGGCGTATCCAAGGCCGAAAGCGATGCCGGTGTGAAGCGGGCGGCCGAAATCCTCGGGCTGGTGCCCTTGCTGTCGCGCTACCCTCGCCAGCTTTCCGGCGGGCAGCGCCAGCGCGTCGCCATGGGCCGAGCCATCGTGCGCGATCCGGCGGTTTTCCTGTTCGACGAGCCGCTCAGCAACCTTGATGCCAAGCTCCGGGTTCAGATGCGCGCCGAGATCAAGGAACTGCACCAGCGGCTGAAGACCACGACGGTGTATGTCACGCACGACCAGATCGAGGCCATGACCATGGCCGACAAGATCGTGGTCATGCATGACGGCATCGTCGAGCAGATCGGACCACCGCTGGAACTCTACGACCGGCCGAACAACCTGTTCGTCGCGAGCTTCATCGGCTCGCCCGCCATGAACCTGCTCAAGGGAACGATCCTGACCGACGGAGCGCCGTCCTTCCGTGGTGCGGGAGACATTTCCGTGCCTCTGGCCGCGCCATCCTCGATCGGCAACGGCGAGCCAGTCGTGCTGGGGATACGGCCGGAGCATTTGCGGCTGGCCGACAATGGCATCCCGGTCACGGTGGTGGTGATCGAGCCGACCGGTTCGGAAGTGCAGATCATCGGCCGAACGGCGGGCGGCGAGGATATCGTCGTGAATTTTCGGGAGCGCCATTCCTTCACACCAGGGGAAACCATTCGGCTGTCGGTCGAACCTGGCCTGATCCATCTCTTTCACGGCGAAACCGGCAAACGCATCGAGACGCGATAAAGGCCACGCAACGAGGAAACACAGAGGAGGAAACGAGCATGAAATTCACCAGACGCGACGTGATCCGCACCACCGCCGGCGTGGCGGCGGGAGCCTTGGGCAGCCGCTTCGTCGGCTCCCCGGCCTTCGCCCAGGAAGGCCTGAAGTACAAGCCGGAGGAGGGGGCGAAGCTCAGGTTGCTGCGCTGGTCACCATTCGTGCAGGGCGACGAGGACCAATGGCTGAAAAACACCAAACGGTTTACCGAAGCGACGGGTGTGGAGGTGCGCGTCGACAAGGAAAGCTGGGAGGACATTCGTCCCAAGGCGGCGGTCGCCGCCAATGTCGGCTCCGGTCCGGACCTTATGTTCGTCTGGTTCGACGACCCGCACCAGTATCCCGACAAGCTGCATGACGTTACTGAACTGGGCGAATATCTGGCCTCGAAATATGGCGGCTGGTACGATGGACCGCGGCAGTACGCGACGCGCGAGGGCAAGTTCCTCGGCCTGCCTCTGGCCACCATCGGCAACGCCATCGTCTATCGCGAAAGCTGGGTGAAGGAGGCCGGTTTCTCGGAATTCCCGAAGGACACGACCGGCTTCCTGGAGCTTTGCAAGGCTTTGCAGGCGAAAGGGCACCCGGCGGGCTTCACGCATGGCCACGGCGTGGGCGACGGCAACAATTATGCGCATTGGCTGCTTTGGAGCCATGGCGGCCAAATGGTCGACGAAAGCGGGAAGGTGACGATCAACAGCCCCGAGACCCTGAAGGCCATCCAGTATGCGCAGGAACTCTACAAGACCTTCATTCCCGGGACCGAAAGCTGGCTCGACGTCAACAACAACCGCGCCTTCCTGGCCGGGGAAGTGAGCGTCATCGCCAACGGCATCTCGGCCTACAACACGGCCAAGATCAACAAGGACAATGACCCGAAGCTGACGGAGATCGCCAAGGACATCCGCACCACCAACCTGCCGATCGGCCCGGTCGGCAAATCGGTCGAGCTGTTCCAGGTGACCACGGCCGTCATCTTCGACTACACGCCCTATCCCAACGCCGCCAAAGCATATCTACAATTCATGTTCGAGGACCCGCAGATGTCGGACTGGGTCACGTCATCGGCCGGCTATTGCTGCCAGACGCTGAAGGCCTTCGACAACAATCCGGTGTGGAAGGCCGACCCGAACAACGCGGCCTATGCGAAAGCCTCGGCGACATTGCGTCCCAACGGCTATGCAGGGCCGCTCGGCTATGCCTCGGCCGCGACCATGGCCGACTATGTCCTAGTGGACATGTTCGCCAAGGCCGTGACGGGCCAGGCCACGCCGCAGGAGGCCATGGAAGAGGCGGAAAAGCGCGCCAACCGCTATTACCGCGTCTGATCCTGTTCGACGGAGACTGGAACGGGATGCATTTGAATTGAACCCGGCATCCCGTTCCATCTCTTGGTTCTAGCCGCATTTCTGCGACGCCTGGCGATTGCGCCTGGCTGCAGAACGCATCAACAGGAGCCCGCGCCATGGCCGTGCCATCCGTTGCCGTTCAGCCGCGTTCGTCGATCCTGTCGCGCCTGGCCGAGAGCCGGAACGCTCTCGGTTTCGGCTTCATGCTTCCGGCGGCGGCGCTGCTGCTGGTTTTTCTCACCTATCCGCTCGGGCTCGGCATTTGGCTCGGCTTCACGGACACGCGCATCGGCCGGCCCGGCATTTTCATAGGCGTCGAGAACTACCAATATCTGTGGAGCGACAACGTATTCTGGCTCTCCGTCTTCAATACCTTGCTCTACACGGTCAGCGCTTCCATCCTGAAGTTCGCGCTCGGCCTCTGGCTGGCTCTCATTCTGAACGAAAATCTTCCTTTCAAATCGTTCTTCCGTGCGGTGGTGCTGCTGCCGTGGGTGGTGCCGACCGTGCTTTCGGCCATCGCCTTCTGGTGGATCTACGATTCGCAGTTCTCGATCCTGTCCTGGGCGCTGCAGCAGCTGGGCCTCATCGATCATCGCATCAACTTCCTCGGCGATCCGACCAATGCGCGCGCCTCGGTCATCGCCGCCAATGTCTGGCGCGGCATTCCTTTCGTGGCCATCACGCTGCTTGCCGGTCTGCAGACGATCCCCCAGTCGCTCTACGAGGCCGCCACGCTCGACGGCGCCAGCCGATGGCAGCTGTTCCGCCACGTGACGCTGCCGCTGCTGACGCCGATCATCGCCATCACCATGACCTTTTCGGTGTTGTTCACCTTCACCGACTTCCAGCTGATCTATGTGCTGACGCGGGGCGGGCCGGTGAATGCCACGCACCTGATGGCGACCCTGTCCTTTCAACGCGGCATTTCCGGAGGCCAGCTGGGCGAGGGGGCCGCAATCGCGGTCGCCATGATCCCCTTCCTGCTGGCGGCCATCCTGTTCAGCTATTTCGGCCTGCAACGACGCAGGTGGCAGCAAGGCGGCGGAGACTGACATGGCCGCGATCAATGAAGGCAAGCGCGCCGACACCGACGAAGGCGGCATGGGCTACCTGCAAAGCGTGCCGCGCAAGGTGGTGACGGTCTACCTGCCGTTGCTTGTGTTCGTCATCGTGCTGCTGTTCCCGTTCTACTGGATGACGATCACGGCGATCAAACCCAATGTCGAGATGACCGACTATGCGAATTTCAATCCGCTGTGGGTCGTGCATCCGACATTCCAGCACATACGCTACCTGCTTTTCGAGACGTCCTATCCGGGCTGGCTGCTCAATACGGTCATCATTTCGACCGCCGCGACATTCCTGTCGCTGGTGGCCGCGGTTCTCGCCGCCTATGCGATCGAGAGGCTCAGGTTTTCGGGGGCGCGGCAGGTCGGCCTCGGCATCTTCCTCGCCTATCTCGTGCCGCCCTCGATCCTGTTCATTCCGCTGTCGGTGATGGTGTTCAAACTCGGCCTCTACGACACGCCGTTCGCGCTGATCCTCACCTACCCGACCTTCCTGATCCCGTTCTGCACATGGCTGCTGATGGGCTACTTCCGCTCGATCCCGTTCGAGCTGGAGGAATGCGCGCTCATCGACGGGGCGAGCCGGTGGCAGATCCTCACCAAGATCGTGCTGCCGCTGTCGGTGCCGGGGCTGATTTCGGCCGGCATATTCGCCTTCACCCTGTCATGGAACGAGTTCATCTACGCGCTGACCTTCATCCAATCGTCCGAGAACAAGACCGTGCCGGTCGGCGTGCTGACCGAGCTGGTCCGCTCCGACGTCTACGAATGGGGAGCGCTGATGGGAGGCGCGCTGATCGGCTCGCTGCCGGTGGTCGTGCTGTATTCGTTTTTCGTCGAGCACTACGTGTCCTCGATGACGGGCGCCGTGAAGGAATAGGGTTGCCTAGTCCTGCCGACCGCGCTGTCGGCCGGTCGCCGGGTATTCTTGAGCGGTTCACTGCTTCATTGAAGCATCGAACCGCTCTATCTCTTTGTCTCTACGCAATCCGGACGGAAAATCGTTTCACACCTTTCCTGGAATTGCTCCAGGCGCTGCGAGCTGATCCTGGTTCGCCATCGGCATTTGCCCAGGCCGCAGAACTATGGTTCTCATCACGAAGCTTGAACGTATGTGCAGAACGCCGGGCAGTCTCGACAGTATGCTTTGGTGTATCCGCTCGAAGTCGGTCAAATCGACCGCTTCTACCCGAAGCAGGTAGTCCGAACAGCCGCTCATGAGGTGGCACTCCGATATTTCGGGATATGCCTTGACCGCTGCCTCGAACCGACCGAGATGCTGCGCGGCCTGCCGTTCGAGCGTGATCGTGACGCTTACCGAGCTCATGCTTTGCTCAGGGCGCATGGCTCATTGGGATCAGGCGATGTCTTCCAGCCTGCCCACCGTTGGTCGCACTGCATCCGGTTCCGACACGCAGGAACGGCCGGGGGAGACGTTCGCGGCTGTAATGCCGAGTGCCGCGATATCGGCGGGGATGCTCTCGCCGGCAGCCAAACTCGCGGCCAGCCGCGCCGCGGCCGCGCCACCCATCACGCCGTTTCCGCCCTGTCCGGCCACCCAGATGAAGGTTGGTTGATCCTGGTCCGGTCCGATTACCGGCTCGTGATCCGGCGCAAAGGTGCGCAACCCTCCCCATTTGTGGGAGATCGTCGGCACTCGCATGGTGGTGAAGCGTTCGATGCGATCGATGGCGATCGCGACCTCCAGTTCGTCGGCTTGGGCGTCGCAAGGCGCGGATGGTTCCATATCGACAGGAGAGACCATGATACGGCCCGCCTCAGGTTTGAAATAGAAGGTCTCGGCGACGTCGAAAGTCATTGGCCAGGTGCGGATATCGGCGCCGGCCGGTGGATCAAAGGTCACCGCGGTGCGACGGAACGGCACGACGTTGCGAGCGGGAAGCCCGGCCAGTTGCGCGACCTCCTGGACCCAGCCGCCAGCCGCATTGACGACGACTGCAGCCTCGAATTCGCCTTGCCGTGTCGAGGCCTTCCAGACGCCGCCGCGGCGCGCGAGTTCGAGGACCCGGGCATTGGTTTGCAATTGCCCGCCACGCGCCCGAAGACCCTTGCCATAGCCCGTCATCAGGGCGTCCGTGTCGATGTCCAGGCAGTCGGGCTCGTAGAGCGCCAAGGCAAACTTGTCGGCCTGGATCGCAGGGCAATACCGCAAAGCGTCGGCCGGTGTCGTGATGTCGATGGAGGCACCGCGCCGGATCAGTTCCTCACCTTGTGCCCGAAGCTTGTCCTGCTCGTGCTCAAGCGCAAGGAATAGCGCGCCGCGCGGCGAAACCAGCGATACATCGGTGAAGCCGGGTGGGGGAGCCTCGAGGAACGAGCGCGACGCCGTAACCAGCCTGCTCCAGAGGGCCGGGCCGTAATTTTCCGACATCACGGCGGCGGACCTTCCCGTCGAGTGATAGCCCGGCGAATTCTCGCTCTCCAGCACGATCACGGTGCCCCTGGTGCTGAGTTCATAGGCGACCGAAAGTCCGGCGATGCCACCGCCAATCACAAGAAAATCTGCCGTCTGGACCGTCATGACGGAACTCCTTGAAGTTAGGTTTCGCATCGGAAGCGACCGAATCGATCTACATTCGAGGGGCAGATTATGCCGGAGTGCCCGGCGTGCCATGCTGTAAATCATGCAGGTTGACCGGTCTCCGGCTGAAGTATCCGGGGACGACGGCACATTCTGCCGCCGCTTCGGACTATCGTGATTGCGAATTGCCCGAGGCCGGAGGAATTTCCCCATGCGCGCTGTTTTTGTCGACTGCACTGAAGAGCTGCGCCGGGTCATGGAGCAGCAGGGTCTGCCTAGGCCTGATCACGTCAGGGTAAACATCGGAGATCCTTCCGTCGACGATCTGGTTCGCCTGGGGAACGAGGCGGATGTCCTGCTGGTCGAGCACACAGTCATTCCATCGCAAGTGCTCGACGCCTGCCCAACGGTTCGCGGCATAGTATTCATGGGAACCGGTGCTGGAACCTACGTGGACACCGACGACGCGCTCCGACGCGGCGTGACCGTGCTGACGACGCCGGGCTATGGAGACCGCGCCGTCGCGGAACATGCACTGGCCCTGATGATGGCGGCCGCCAGGAACGTTGCGCGGATGGATCGGGCTATCAGGTCTGGCGCATGGCGGCCGATGGGCGGCCTGCAATTGGAACGGCGCAAGCTCGCGGTGGTCGGCCTCGGCGGCATCGGAAGCAAGCTCGCCGAGATCGGTCTCGCCCTGGGGATGAACGTCGCAGGCTGGAACCGAAGCCCGCGCGAGGTTCAGCACTTTGAAGCCGATCTCGACGAGGCGCTGCGCGATGCCGATATCGTGTCATTGCACGTTGCACTCACCGCGCAAACCGCTGGCCTGCTGGATGCCAGGCGCCTCGCTCTGCCAAAACGAGGCTTCATTCTCGTCAACACCGCGCGTGCGCAGCTCATCGATGAAGCCGGGCTTCTTTCAGGATTGCGCAGCGGGCAGATCGGCCATGCGGCTCTCGACGTTTTTCCCGCTGAGCCGCTGGCCCGCGACAATCCCTATGCCGGTCTGGACAATGTCACGCTGACCGCGCACGCGGCCTACATGACCGATGACGCCTACGCCGAACTCTGGCGGCGAACCCGGTTGGCGCTGGAGACGCTGGAACGCGGTTGGAACACCTGATTCCGGGCCAACATCACATCTTGCTTTCAACATTGCGGCTATGAACGGCATATTGTGCCGTGAGCGTATGGCAGGCTCCAAGCAGCCAATGGAGACTGTCATGAGCGTCGCGACACAGCTGAAAGACCCCTCCCTTTTTGTCGAGCGATGCTTCATCGACGGCGGATGGCGCGTCGCCGAGACAGGGGAGACCATCGAAGTCGACAACCCCTCCACGGGCGAGATAATCGGTCGCGTTCCTCGCTGTGGGGCGTCGGAAACGGAGGTCGCGATCCTGGCGGCGGAGCGGGCGCTTGCCGGTTGGCGCAAGAAGACAGCCGGGGAGCGTGCAGCGCTGCTTGAAAAGTGGCACGATCTGATGATCGAGCATTGCGACGATCTCGGCCGCATCATGACCATCGAGCAGGGCAAGCCGCTGGCTGAAGCGCGTGGCGAGGTCGCTTATGGCGCTTCCTTCGTCAAGTGGTTCGCCGAAGAGGCGCGGCGCGTCTACGGCGAAACCATTCCGTCGGCCGCAATGGACGGTCGCATCATCGTCCAGAAACAGCCGATCGGCGTCGTCGCCGCGATAACGCCGTGGAATTTTCCGAACGCAATGATCACCCGCAAGGCCGCGCCGGCACTTGCCGCCGGCTGCACCATCGTCATCAAACCGGCCGAGCTGACGCCATTCTCGGCGCTGGCTCTCGGCGTCCTGGCCGAGCGCGCCGGGATACCGCCCGGCGTCATCAACATCGTCACCGGGCAATCGTCGGCCATCGGCGGTGCCCTGACCAGCAGTCCTGTCGTGCGCAAGCTGACCTTCACGGGATCGACCCGAGTGGGGAAGATCCTGATGCAGCAATGCGCTGCCACCGTGAAGCGCGTGGGTCTCGAACTCGGCGGCAACGCGCCGTTCATCATCTTCGCCGATGCCGACATCGATGCCGCGGTCACGGGTGTCATCGCCAGCAAGTTCCGCAATGGCGGCCAGACCTGCGTCTGCGCCAACCGCATCCTGGTGCAGGAGGGCATCTATGACGCCTTCGCCGGCAGGCTCTCCAGCGCAGCAGCCAAGCTGAAGGTGGGGGATGGGCTGCAAGAGGGTACGGAGATCGGGCCGATGATCAACAGGGCGGCGATCGACAAGATCGAGGAACACGTCAACGATGCGATCTCGAAAGGCGCCGCGATTGCGACGGGAGGAAAGCTGAAGTCGGGCCTGTTCTACGAGCCGACCGTCCTGACCGGAGCCACACCCCGGATGCTCATTGCGAGCGAGGAGACGTTCGGTCCTGTTGCGCCTCTGTTCGCCTTCAAGACAGAGGAGGAGGCGATCTCGATGTCGAACGATACGCCATATGGGCTCGCCGCCTATCTCTATACGCGTGACCTTTCACGGTCCTTCAGGGTGGCCGAAGCCCTTGAGTTCGGAATGGTAGGCATCAATGCCAGTTCGGTTTCGACCGCATCCGCGCCCTTTGGCGGCATCAAGGAATCCGGCCTCGGACGGGAAGGGTCTCACCACGGCATCGAGGAATTTCTGGAGGTGAAGACGCTCCATATCGGCGGCATCTGAAGGGAGAGGTGCAATGCCATCCCCAGCCGGCGCCGGCTTCGGTGCGACCTCCGAAACAGGCGGGTGCCTTAATCCGACAGAAGGGATTTCAGTGGAACGCTGTCTCGCTGAATGACGCTTTTGATGACGATGTAGCTGAAATATTTCTCGATACCGATGTTCCGCTCCAGGATGAGTTCCATCAGCTCCTGGTAGGCCGCCACGCTGCGGCAGACGAACTTCAGCAGATAATCGTATCCGCCGCTGACGAGATGGCACTCCTGCACGGCCTCGTAGCGGCGGATCTCGGTTTCGAACTTGATGAAGTCTTCGCGCTTGTGATCGTTGAGCGTAACCTCGGTGAATACCAGTATGTGATCGACCAGCTTTGAAAGGTTCAGCCGGGCGCTGTAGCTGGCGATGTAGCCGGCCTTTTCCAGGCGCTTCACGCGCGCAAGGCAGGGGCTTGGCGACAAGCCCACAGCCTCGGCGAGGTCGACATTGGTCAGCCGGCTGTTCTGTTGAAGCTGCGCCAGGATGTTGACGTCGATTCTGTCGAGTTTGGGCAGCCCCACCATAAACGCCTCCCCGCGGAATATCCTACCCTCTTAGCTCTTCCTGATGTGCCTTGACGAGATCGGCCATGCTGTTGAAGCGGAAATCGTATTTGGGCATGTCGCCGGGATTCATCGTGGCTCCGAAACCTTCCTGATCATAGCGGCGGTAAACCCAGCAGGACGCAAGACCATGCCTGTTTGCCGGACCGTGGTCGTGGAACATGCTCTCGGCGGTGTGCAGGATCTCGCTCTTCCGGATCCCCAGCGTTTCCAGCTTGGCGAGCATGTAGTCGAAGTTTCGGTCCGCCGGCTTGTAGGAACCGACATCCTCGGCAGTGTAGACCGCATCGAACTCGACTTGCAGCTTTTCATTGCTGGCCGCGAAGCTCTCATTGTCGACATTCGACAAGATCACCAATTTGTAGTGTCGCTTGAGATACTGGAGAGCGCCGGCGGAGTCGGTGAATGCCGGCCAGTCCTTGACCGATCGGCCATAAGCGATGCACTCGCCCCAGCTCACCGCGACGCCCCATTCTTCCGCCAGCCGGCGATAGACGATCGGCAGCAGGTCCCGATAGTTCTTGGCTGGCGTCTGAAGCTGCTGCGAGGATTCGTGCCGGGCATGCGCCTCAAGGATCTCGTTGCGGCTGAGTTCGCGGCCGACCTTCGCGATCAGCGGCTTCAGTCCCTCGATCATCCCGGACTCCCAGTCGATGAGCGTGCCGTAGCAGTCGAAGGTCAGGGCTTTGAAATCGGTCAGCTTCATGCTCGTAACTCCTTGATGTCCAATATTGTGTCGAGGGTTTTTTCCAGGCGTTCCATCAGCAGGTCGATTTCGTCCTGTGTAATGCATAAGGGGGGCGCAAATCCGATCGTGTCGTCGGCGAAGGCGCGGAAGATGAGGCCGTTGCGGTAGCCCTCGTCGAACAATCTTCCGCTGAGCTTGAGCTCCTTGGCGGGCTTCTGCCTTGTCGCCTTGTTGGTCACGATCTCGACGGCTCCCAGAAGGCCCTGCGAGCGGACATCGCCGACCAGGGGATGATCGCGCAATTCGCTCAGCCGGTTGCCAAAATAGGCTCCCATCCTCTTGCCATTTTCGAGAAGACCGCCCTCCTGATAGAGGCGCAACACTTCGAGGCCGACGGCGGCGCTGACGGGGTGACCGGAATAGGTCAAGCCATGCCCGAACGGCGTGCCATCGGGTGCCGCGTCGGCGATCACCTGGTAGATACGATTCGAGACAACCGCCGCACCCATCGGCGCATAGCCGGCGGTCAGTCCCTTTGCGATGGTCATGAAATCCGGCAGGAGCCCTTCGTGTTCACACGCGAACATCGGGCCCGTCCGGCCGAATCCGGTAATGACCTCGTCGACGATGAACAATATGCCCAGCTCGCGGCACGTGTCTTGCATCGCCGTCAGGAACCCGTCGGGCGGCACAATGACGCTGCCCGAGCCCTGGACCGGCTCACAGATGAACGCCGCGACATTTTCCTCGCCGATCTCGGCAACCTTGTCACGCAGAGACTTGACGGATGCCGCGATGATTGCTTCGCCATTCGGGCCGGCCGGATGACGGTAAGGATATGGCGAGGGAATATGATGCTGCCATGCATGGGGCAGGTCGAAGCCCTGATGAAAGACCGGCAGCGCGGTCAAGCCAGCGCCGTTGGAACTGGAGCCATGATAGCCTCGCTCCAGGCCGATGAAATGCTTCTTGTGCGGCCGGCCGAGTGTGTTGTTGTAATAGCGCACCATCCGGATGACGGTATCGACCGCGTCAGACCCGCCAAGGGTGAAAAAGACATGATCGAGGTCGCCGGGTGCCAACTGGGCAATCTTCGTCGCCAGCTTGATGGCGGGCTCGCTGCCGAAATGAAAGTAGCCGGTCGCGTAGGGAAGCCGCCGCATTTGCTCCATGGCAGCTTCGACTATGCTTTCATGGCCATAGCCCGTGTTCACGCACCAAAGGCCGGCGAAACCGTCGAGCACCGTATGACCCGAGGCATCCGTCAGATAACAGCCGTTGGCCGACCGCAGAACCGTCACGCCACGGCGTTCGTGCGCGCGTAACGGCGCGACCGGGTGAATGAGATGAGCGCGATCATCATCTATGAGGCTGTTCGAGAGCATGCGCGACTATTCCATTCGGGTTTCTCACGCTTCCATTTTGCTTTTCCTGCGCGATCTTGTCCGAAGGGAATCGTCGTTCTGGCGGCTATTTATGCCAAGTGTAGCGAAAGCGCGGCACATTATGCCGCCGGGATATGCCGCCCAACCAGACCAAAACGTTGGAAGTTACGGCTCGAGCGTGCGGCGACGGCAGAATATGCTCCAGCCAATCCGTATCCTGCCGTGAGCAGTTCAAAGGAGCTGAGAAATGACGCAGACGGGAAGAGCCCACCGCATCGCAGTGATACCGGGGGATGGAATCGGTCGTGAAGTCGTTCCCGAGGGCGTCCGCGTTCTCGAAGCGGTCGCGCGCCGGTTCGATCTCGACATCAGGCTCGACTGGTTCGACTTTGCCTCCTGCGACTACTATCTGAAGCATGGCACGATGCTGCCCGGCGACTGGTTCGAAACGCTAGGCCGCTACGACGCTATCTTCTTCGGCGCCGTCGGCTGGCCAGAGAAAGTTCCCGATCATGTCTCGCTCTGGGGTTCGCTTCTGCAATTCCGGCGCGCGTTCGACCAGTATGTCAATCTTCGACCCGTGCGGCTGATGCCAGGCGTGACCTCGCCCCTGGCGGGGCGAAAACCCGGAGACATCGACTTCTATGTCGTGCGGGAAAATACCGAAGGGGAGTATTCGTCGCTAGGCGGCAGGGCATTCGAAGGGACGGAGCGGGAAGTCGTGATCCAGGAAACGATCATGACCCGCACGGGCGTCGATCGCATCCTGCGTTATGCCTTCGATCTGGCGCTGAGCCGCCCGAAGAAGCACCTGACTTCGGCCACGAAGTCGAATGGCATCTCGATCACCATGCCTTACTGGGACGAGCGCGTCGAGGCGATTGGATCTCAATATCCGGACGTTCGTCGCGACAAGTACCATATCGACGCCTTGACCGCCCATTTCGTCCTCAACCCCGATCGGTTCGACGTTGTCGTCGCGTCAAATCTGTTTGGCGACATCCTGTCCGACTTGGGCCCCGCCTGTACCGGCACGATCGGCATCGCGCCCTCGGCAAACATCAACCCGTCTGGCACGCATCCTTCTCTTTTCGAGCCGGTGCACGGATCGGCGCCCGACATCGCCGGAAAGGGGATTGCCAATCCCCTCGGCCAGATCTGGACGGCGGCGATGATGCTCGAGCATCTCGGCGAAATCGGCGCGGCCAATCACGTCCTTGCCGCCATGGAGCGCGTGCTGCTTTCCCCGGCAGGCAGAACCCCCGATCTCGGAGGGCCTGCTACCACCGAATCCTGCGGTGTTGCGGTCGCCGCGGAGATTTGACGGGGCATATCGGCAAGGGATGATGCGAACGTCGGCATCGAGCCGAAAACCGGCAGATATTCCTTGCTGCGTTCGGCGGTCCCAGACGAAGCGTTCGAGCGTCGCGCCTTCGTCCTCGAAGGCGCAGTGGAGATAGCGACGGGAGTAGCAGCCCATGTGGCGGATTGGCGTCGACATGGGCGACAGGCGAACTCACCCCAGGAGATTGCGTGCCGCGCGCATGAAGATTTTCGACCCGATCGGGATCAGGTCGTCGGGAAAATCATAGTCCGGATTGTGCAGCGCAGGGTGCCGCTCGCCTGCACCGAGGAAAAACATCGCCGACGCCGCGCTGTGGCCAAACAGGCCGAAATCTTCCGAAGCGCGCATCGGCAGGGCTTCTTCGCCGTGCACGATCCCCTCTTCGTCGAGTGCTCGTTGCAGATGCTCCACCGCATCCGCGGCGTTGACGCTGGCGACGAATATCTCGTGATAGTGCCAGTGGGCGGAAAGGCCATTCTCGCCGGCGATCCTCGTGACCAGAGTTTCCACGGCGGCGCACAGGTTTGCCATACGGTCGTCGCGCCGGGTGCGCAGCGTCGCCCAGACTTGCGCCTGGCCTGGTGCGATGCCGAACACGGCTTCGCCCATCGCGGCATGGGTGACGGTGATCATGCTGAAGTCGTCGTCGCTGAAGGTTCCGCGCCCCAGCGCGGGCAGTGCCGGCATCAACTGGCTGATCGCCATCATGGGCGAGACTCCGGTCTCGGGCATCGACGAATGCGCGGTCTTGCCCTCCAGCACGATCTGGATGCCGCGTGACGCACAATTGACCACGCCGGTTTTGAGCCGCACCTCGCCGAACGGCACACCGGGCAGATTGTGCAACGAGAAAGCGAAATCCGGCGCGATCTCGCCGAAGCGGGGATTGGCGACGACGCCAGCCGCGCCATTGCCGGTTTCCTCCGCCGGCTGGAACATCAGCACGACGCGACCGCTTGCGGGCCTCTCGCGCCCGAACTGGCGGCCAAGGGCGGCCAGGATCGTGGTGTGTCCGTCATGGCCGCACATATGCGACTTGCCCGGCACGAGCGATGAATGCGGCACGCCTGAAAGTTCTTCAATCGGCAAGGCATCGAGTTCCGAACGGAACATCACCGTCGGTCCGGCTTTGCCGCTTTCATATATTGCCGCCACGCCGTGCCCTCCCAGCCGGGTCAGCACTTTGTCCGGACCCGTATCGGCGAGAAAGTCGACGACCTCTCCGGCGGTCTTCTCCTCCTCATTGGAGATCTCCGGTTGCTGGTGCAGCTTGCGCCGCCATGCCGTAAGCTCGACGATGTCTCGATTGGTAAGGGTCACGCTTGCCGCCTCCGTTGGCGCCACATTTCTCGCGAGCGTCTTACTTCACGCGATTGGGGCATAGGGCTTCGAACTGCTCCAGGGTGTAATCGTATCCCGAAGCATTCGAGCCATCCAGCACCACATTATCGTTCGTGTCGGTGATCAGGAACTCCGTCGTCGCGCCCGCGTCATGATTGCGACCCTCAAAAAGCATGTTCGCGCGTCGGGAGTGGCGCCGGCCGTTCGTCCTCTGGACGTAAGTGCAAGAACGACACCTGATCCGTCAGAAAGATCATGCACCTAACTCTCTCGACGCGCAGCCGGCCTTCAAGCGCGCTTTCGATGCTCGGTTGGCGGTTTTCACCGCCGCATCGACCAGCTCCATTGGCTCGGATGTGCGGTGCAGGCGGATGCGAAGGTCCGCGACGGCCGGGTCAGCCGACGCGTTTCCAGCAGGCGATGAAATGGCCGGCCTCCGTTTCCCTGGCAACGGGTTCGGCGGCGTGGCAGCCGGCGTCGGCCAGCGGGCAGCGGCCGGCGAAGGCGCAGCCGCCAAGGCCGGCCTCGGCGACCAGCTCCGGCAATGTCGAGACCGCAGGTCCCTCGTTGGAGGACGCCGCCAGCAGCATCTCGGTATAGGGATGGTTGGGGCCGCTAAAAATCTGGTCGGAGGAACCGGTTTCGACCAGGCGGCCGCGATAAAGCACGCCGATCCGGTCGGCCATGTAGCGCACGACCCGCAAGTCATGGCTGATGAAGAGATAGGCGGTATCCTGCCTGCGCTGAAGATCGTTGAGCAGGTTGAGCACGGTCGCCTGCACCGACACGTCGAGGGCCGATGTCGGCTCATCCAGCACGACGAGCCTCGGCAGGCCGGCGAAGGCGCGCGCGATCGCCGTGCGCTGGCGCTGGCCGCCGGAGAGGGTTCCGGGTTTCTGCTCGGCCGTGGTGCGGGCAAGGCGCACCGAGGCCAGGAGGTCGCCGACGCGCTCTGCCACCGCGCGGCGGGGCAGGCCGGCCAGCCGCCGCAACGGGCGGCCGAGAATGCGGCCGATGCGCTGGCGCGGATTGAGCGTGCGGTCCGGCGACTGGAACACCATCTGCACGTCGCGACGCTCGCCCGGCTGGCGCTTCTCGACGCGCGGCGCCACCGTCTTGCCGAACAGCTCGACGCTGCCCGCCGTCGGCGGCAGCAGGCCGGTGACGATCCTGGCCAGCGTCGACTTGCCGGAACCGGACTCGCCGATCAGGCCGAAAGTCTCGCCGCTGGCGATATCGAGGTCGATGCCGTGCAGCACGGGCTGGCCGCCAAAGGATTGTCTTATGCCCCGGCAAGCGACGGCGATTTCGC
The DNA here is from genome assembly GCF_040322415.1 of Mesorhizobium sp. M0152. Taxonomy (NCBI): domain Bacteria; kingdom Pseudomonadati; phylum Pseudomonadota; class Alphaproteobacteria; order Hyphomicrobiales; family Phyllobacteriaceae; genus Mesorhizobium; species Mesorhizobium sp. M0152. Next base: position 6,298 of record NZ_JAMYTH010000029.1, on the reverse strand, counting down.
GATGCGGCGCGGGCAGGGGGTTGTCTTGTTGCTCCTTGGCCGGCATGCCCGAGGTCGGCTCTACGGGGCTCGCATCCTCGGCCAGCCTGCCGTCGCGCTTGGTGCGGTGCAGTGTCGGAATGGCCGATACCAGCGCCCTTGTGTAGGCGTGGCGCGGGTTGTCGAACACCTGATCGGCCGCGCCTGTTTCGACCACCACGCCTGCCTGCATAACCGAGACCCGGTCGCAGGAGCGCCGGATCAAGTTGATGTCGTGGCTGATCAAGAGGATGCTGGTCCTGTGCTCGCGGCGCAAATCGTCGAGGATTGCGATGATCTCGGACTGGACGCTGGCATCGAGCGCCGTCGTCGGCTCGTCCAACACCAGCAGCGACGGGTCGAGCGCTATGGCGATGGCGATGTTGGCGCGCTGCTGCATGCCGCCCGACAGTTCGTGCGGATAGAGCCGCAGCACGCGCTCGGGGTTGGCGACGCGGACGCGGCCGAGCAGTTGCGTGGCGCGGCCAAGCGCATCCTCGCGGTGCATCGGCCGATGACGCAGGATCGTCTCGGTGATCTGGCCGCCGATGGTCATGCTCGGGTTCAGCGCCGAACCCGGATGCTGGTATACGGCGGCGATGCGGTCGCCGCGCAGCCGGCGCAGTTGGTCGGCTGAGAGGTCGCGGATCTCGCTGTCCTGGAACGCCAGTCGCGCGGCTTCGACCCGGGCGTGTCTGGGCAGATAGCGCAGCACCGCCAGCGCCACCGAACTCTTGCCCGAGCCGGACTCGCCAACCAAGCCAAGCGCTTCGCCCTGGCCTATGCGGAGCGATATGTCGTCGACCGCGCGGTGGATGCGTCTGGCTCCCGTGTAGGAAACGGAGAGGTGCTCGACGTTTAGAACCGAAGGCATGGGTGGCAGAACAGCAGACATTGACGACCCGAAACCACTTTCTGCGCGCGCCGCCATCGGGGGCAATCGCTTCCGCTTTCACAGGATATAATCTCTATAAAATTACTCGAATAAAGCCGAAGCGCAATCTAACTTTCGTGGACTGGAGGATTTTCGGGGCACGGCCATACGCCGTCGCGACGGCGGTCTTCCGCATCGAAAGCGAAGGAAACCGGCATGTCGCACATGATCCTAAGCGCGTTCTTCTTCAACCCGCAGGGCGACCACCGCATGGCATGGAGGCACCCGCGCGCGCCGGACCGCGAGGTGCTCGACTTCGACTATTATCGCGAGCTGGTGCAGGCGGCCGAGCGGGCCAGGATCGACACCATTTTCGTCGCCGACCACGTGTCGATCTGGGATTCGGTCAAGAGCGGCGTCGCGCACTACGCCAACGCCCGCCTCGAGCCGCTGACGCTGCTGTCGGCGCTGGCCGGTGTGACCAGACACATCGGCCTGATCACCACGGCGTCGAGTTCCTACAGCGAGCCCTACAATGTGGCGCGCATGTTCGCCTCGCTCGACCATATCAGCAAGGGCAGGGCGTCGTGGAACGTCGTCACCTCGGCGATGGACGAGGAGGCGCGCAATTTCGGTCGCGACGGCAACATCGAGCACGCCTTCCGCTACGAACGTGCCGGCGAATTCCTCGATATCGTCAAGGCGCTATGGGACAGCTGGGAAGACGAGGCGCTGCTGATCGACAAGGCGTCGGGTTATTTCGCCGATCCAGACAAGGTTCATCCGATCGATCACAAGGGCAAGCACTTCAAGGTGCGCGGCCCGCTCAACGTGTCGCGGCCGCCGCAGGGCCATCCGCTGATCGTGCAGGCCGGATCGTCCGAGGACGGCAAGAATTTCGCCACCGCGCAAGCCGATGTGCATTTCGCCATCTTCAGCACCAGGGAAGACGGCATCAAGTACCGGCAGGACATCAACGAGCGGCTGGCGCGCCATGGCAGGCGGCCGGAAAGCTTCAAGATCCTGCCCGGCATCCTGCCGATCGTGGCGGCTTCCGAAGCCGAGGGTCGCGAAAAGCAGGAGTATTTGCAAACCTTGCTTCCCGACCAGGTCGGCATCGACCTGTTGTCGAGCTGGAGCGGCATCGATCTCTCCGCCTATCCTCCGGACGGGCCGCTGCCGCCGCTGCCGGACGAAAGCACCTTCAATGGCGGGCGCACGTCGCTCAACCGTGTCAGGCAATGGTCGAAGCAGAACCTCAGCCTGCGCGACATCGCCCGCAAGCTTGCCAACAGCGGCTCGGTGCCGACGGTTGCCGGCACGCCGAAGCAGATCGCCGACCAGCTCGAAGACTGGTTCGTCTCGGGCGCCGCCGACGGCTTCAACCTGATGTTCCCGCTGCTGCCCGAAGACTGGGTGAATTTCGCCGAACAGGTGGTGCCGGAATTGCAGCGGCGCGGCGTGTTCCCGACCGAATATGGCCCGGGCACGTTGCGCGACCGGCTTGGGCTCGCCCGTCCCGCCAACCGTTTCGCCGAGCAGCGCGATAATGCGCGCGCCGTGTCCTGAGGAAAAGCCATGACAGCCGCGCCAAGACTTCAGCCACGCGAAGCGACCGCTCCGCATCTCGTCAATGTCCTGCACAGCCCCAAGCGCATCCGCGTCCGCTTCGGTGGCCGCACCATCGCCGACAGCCGCAACGTGCTGGTGCTGCGCTCCAACCACTTCCTGCCGATCTATTTCTTTCCGCCGGCATCGGTCGACCCGTCGGTGCTGAAGCCCTCGCTGCATCGCGAGCCGCACCCGGTCGGCGGCGAGACCGCCTATTGGGACATCGACAGTGGCGACCGGCGCGCCGCCAACGCGGCGTGGTCGCTCATTGCGCCGCCCGACGAGATCCTGTCGCCGCTCGCAGGCCGCATCGCCTTCACCTGGAAGCAGGTCGACCAGTGGTTGGAGGAGGAGGAAGAGGTCTTCGTCCACGCCCGCGACCCTTATGCGCGGATCGACGTGCTGCAAAGCTCCAGCCACGTGCAGGTCTGGTTCGATGGGGACGTGATCGCCGACAGCCAGCGCCCGGTGCTCCTGTTCGAGACCCATCTGCCGACGCGCTTCTACCTGCATCCGGAGGATGTCAGGCTGGAGCGGCTGACGGCGTCCAATTCGACGACGCGATGTCCCTACAAGGGTATCGCCTCCTACTGGTCGGGCCTGCTGCGCGACGGATCGGTACGCCCCGATATTGCCTGGAGTTACCGCGAGCCGATCGACGAAGTGCCGAAGATCAAAGGCTTGATCGCTTTCTATCCGCAGGCGGTCGACCGCATCCATCTCGACGGCCAGCCGGTCTGATGGCGGCCTCACCCAATCCCTTTTTATGAGAGACAGACAATGACAAAACGTCCCGACATCGATTTCCTGCGCAACCAGTCTGGACGCAGCCCATCCGGCGACATCTGGAATGTAGCGGTCGACGAATACGTGCAAGGCTTCCTCAAGCGCCGTGACCTGCTGAAATACGCCGTGCTCATCGGCCTCACCGGCCTTGCCTCCTCGCAAGGGCTCGGCGCTCCCGGCGTGGCGCGCGCGGCGGGAACCGGCGGCACCGTCCGCGTCGGGCTCGGCCAGCCGACCAAGGCGATCGATCCGGTCACCGTCACCGATCCAGCCAGCATCGGCGTGCTCAGCCAGGTGGGCGAATACCTTATCCTCGACGACCCGAAGGACGGGCTCCAGCCGAAACTCGCTCTGTCGTGGGAAGCCGACGAGACGGCCAGGCGGTGGACCTTCAAGCTGCGGCCGGGAGTGAAATTCCATGATGGCCGCATCGTCACCGCCAAGGACGTGGTGGCGAGCTTCGAGCGGCTGGTCGATCCGGCCAACGGCTCGTCGGCGCTGTCGGCCTACAAGGGCATTCTCTCCAAGGGCGGCGCCAAGGTCGTCGACGACGAAACCGTTGCCTTCGATCTCGACCAGTCGAACAGCAATTTCCCGTTCTACGTCTCGTCCGACGTGTTCAACGCCGTCATCCTGCCGGCCGACTATGCCGGCGAGTTCGAAAAGACGTTCATCGGCACCGGTCCGTTCAAGCTCGAATCCTTCCGCCCCAAGCAGGGCGCCAGCTTCGTGCGCAATGAGGACTATTGGGGCGACAAGGCGCTGCCCGACCGGGTCGAGATCAAGTTCTTCGACGACGAGCAGGCGCAGGTCCTGGCGTTGCAGGCCGGCCAGCTCGACGTTATCCCGAGCACGACCCGCCTCGAACTCGCGATCGATGGCAATCCCAATTTCAAGATACTCAGCGTGCAGGCGAGCTCGCACGACCAGGTGCATCTGCGGACCGACCAGGCGCCGTTCACCGATAAGCGCATCCGCCGCGCGCTCGCGCTCACCATCGACCGCGAGGCGGTGGTCAAGGGCCTGCTGAAGGGCCGTGCCATCGTGGGCAACGACACCCCGTTCGCGCCGATCTTCCCGTCCAGCGATCCGGGGGTGCCGCAGCGCAAGCAAGACATAGACGAGGCCAAGCGGCTGCTTGGGGAGGCTGGCGTTCCCAACGGGTTCCAGGTGACGCTGACCACCGAGCGCGCTTACGACATTCCCGATTACGCCGTGCTGATCCAGAACTTCGCCAAGAAGGCCGGCATCGATATCAAGCTCAATGTGCTGCCGCAGGATGCCTATTACGGCTCGGCGACCTTCGGCAGTTCGCCATGGCTCGATTCCAGCGTCGGCATCACCGATTTCGGTCATCGCGGCACGCCCGACATCTTCCTCAACGCGACGCTGAAAAGCACGGGAAGCTGGAACGCCGCGCATTTCAAGGATCCGGCCTATGACGCGCTGCTGCTCGACTACGGCAAGGCGCGCGATCTCCAGGCGCAGCGCCTAGCCGCCGGCAAGATCCAGACCTTGCTGCTCGACGAGACGCCGCTGATCATCGGCTACTTCTCGCAGTATAGCCGCATCGTCAGCGCGAAGGTCGAGGGCGTTCGTTTCACCGCCATTTCGCACCTGCTGCTCGACAAGGTGTCGTTCGTGTGAGCGGTTCGGCAGCGGTGGGCCGCGCCCTGGCCGCCCGCGTCGGCTCGCTTTTGCTGACGCTGTGGCTGGTCAGCGCGCTGGTCTTCCTTGCCGGGCAGGTGCTGCCTGGCGATGTCGGCCGCGTCATGCTCGGGCCGTTCGCCGATGCGCAGGCGGTGGCCGAGCTGAACAGAAAGCTTGGCACCGACCAGCCTGTCTTGCTGCAATACTGGCACTGGTTCAGCAGAGCGATTACCGGAGATTTCGGCGAGTCGCTGTCGATGCGCGCGCCGGTTGCGCCGTTCGTGCTGGAAAGCATCCGCAATTCCGCGACGCTCGCCGGTGTCGTGCTGGTGCTGCTGGTTCCGATCGGCATCGGCGCCGGCGTCGCCGCGGGCTTGAGAGCCGGCAGCCTCGTCGACCGGCTGATCGTGCTGACTGGCGTCTCGTTCAGCATCGTGCCCGACTTCGTCTCCGGCCTGCTGCTGCTGATCGTCTTCGGCCTGTGGCTGAATTGGTTCCCGATCACCGGGGCCGCGCCAGACGGGGCGAGCTTCTGGACCCATGGCTATTATCTCATCCTGCCAGCGCTGCCGCTGGTGCTGAATCTCATAGGCTATGTCGCGCGCATGACCAGGGCAGGGGTGATCGACGCGCGAGCCGCAGACTACACCCGCACCGCGATCCTGAAGGGCCTCAGCCCATCGCAGGTGCTGTTCAAGCATGTGCTGCGCAACGCGCTGGTGCCGACGGTGGCTGTTATCGCCACGCAGAGCGGCTTCCTGCTTGGCGGGCTGGTGGTGATCGAGGCGCTGTTCGGCATCCAGGGCCTCGGCAATCTGGTGCTGGGTGCGGCCAAGGCGCGCGACTTTCCGCTGCTCGAGGCCGGCGTGCTGGTGATGGCGACGATCTTCGTGTCGACGGCGGCGATCGGCGACCTGCTGCAGGCGCTGCTCGATCCCCGCCAGCGCCGCCGGAGCGCGCCATGACCGATCTCGCCCAGTCTCCCATGCGCGGCGAAATCAGGCTCTCTTGGGCCGGCAGGCTGCGCCGCCTCGTCCCCGAGGTGGCGCCGTCTGCCGCCGCCGGTTCGGCGGTGCTCTTGTTCTGGGTCGTCTGTGCGCTGTTCGGGTCGCGGTTCGTGCCGTTCGATCCCTATGCCGAGGATTTCCTCGCCATGATGACACCGCCCGACGCGGTGCACTGGTTCGGCACCGATCAACTGGGGCGCGACGTGCTTTCCCGCATTGTCGTCGGATCGCGCGACATTCTTCTAGTGGCGCCTCTGGCGACGCTGGCGGGCGTTTTCGTCGGCTGCGTCATCGGCCTGGTGCTCGGCTCGTCAGGCGGCATGGTCGACGGTGTCGGGGCGCGGCTGCTCGA
>NZ_JAMYTH010000028.1:0-81518 GCF_040322415.1 Mesorhizobium sp. M0152 | reverse complement strand
GCATGCCGGTGTGGCAGGACCGGTTGTTCATCGGCCTGGCGCGCACGGCGGCGGATGCGACCGAATATTTCCAGATCCCGACCGGCCGTGTGGTAGAGATCGGTACGCAGGTGGCCATTTAACAGCGGGCGGAACAAAGGCTGTTCGGCCGCGTTCCTTCGCGCCCCCCTCTGTCCTGCCGGACATCTCCCCACAAGGGGGAGATTGGCAGTTTCGCCGGTGGCGCTCTGTCACACCGGAAAGTCGCCTCAACCGGCCAGGGCGGCCTTGTTGGCCTCCAGGAACTGCTTCAGGGTTTTTGACTTTCGGCCGGAAAGCGTCTCGACCGCGTCGGTAACCATGCCGATCCGGCCGGAACGCGTGTTGGCGTCGAAGGAAACGATGATGCGGGCGAAGTCCTCGGGGATGCCAGCCGCCTTCACCCCTTCGGTCAGAGCTTCGTCCGGAACTTGCACGACATCGAGCGGTTTGCCCGTGACTTCGCTGACGAGGGCGGCGATCTCGGCCGTCGTATACGCTTGCGGGCCGGTCAGCGTGTAGGTTTTGCTGTCGGTCGAGCCGGAAGCGAGGCCGGCGGCGATCGCGGCGGCCATGTCGTCGCGCGCGCCATGGGCAACGCGGCCGTCGCCGGCGGACGTGTACCACTGTCCCGAGGCGATCGCATGGGGCAGCGCCATGAACAGGTTCTCCTGATACCAGCCGTTGCGGAAGATCGTATAGGGGATGCCGCTCGCCTCGATCGCCTGCTCGGTGCCGTAATGATCGTTGGCGAACAGCACCGGGGAAACCGGTTCGGGGTTGGGCATCGAGGTATAGAGAAGATGGCCGACGCCGGCCTTCTTCGCGGCAGCGACCGCGTTCTCATGCTGCCTCAGGCGCTTGCCGTGAAGCAGGTCAAGCTCTCCAGTCGAGATGATCAGCACCCTGTCGGCGCCCTTGAATGCAGCCTCCAGCGATGCGGTGTCGTCGAAGTCGGCGGCCCTGATGGTGACGCCGCGCGCCGCCAGCTCGGCAAGGTTTTCCGGATTGCGGGTGGTGGCGATGATTCGTTGAGGCGGAACCTCGAGTGAGTCCAGCAAATGATGAATGACGCCGCGGCCGAGCTGGCCGGAAGCGCCGGTGACGAGAAGGGTTGCGGTCATGGAGAATCCCAACATTGCGCCGGAAGCGCGGTTCGAGTGCCGGTCTCAAAAAGAGACCAGCACTAAAATAGGATTTGACCCATGGCCGTAAAGAAGGCAGTTTTTCGGGAGGTAGGCACAGCCAGGGAACCAGCCGTGGACAGCAAGATCGTCAATCTCAGAACGAAGATGGAGGTCTACAAGGCCATTTCAGGCGGCGGCAATTTTTCCAATTGCCCGGTCCGCGACGTCATCCAGGGGGTGAGCGGCAAATGGAGTTCGCTGCTGATGATGGCGCTGGCCGAAAGGCCTTACCGCTTCGGAGAATTGCGCAGGCTGGTGCCGGACATCTCACAACGCATGCTGACGCAAACGCTCTATGATTTGCAGCGCGACGGTTATGTGCATCGCGAAGTGTTCCCGACCAAGCCGCCGAGCGTCGAATACAGCCTGACCGATCTCGGACATTCGATGTTCGGTGCTTTGCACCAGCTGATCTTGTGGGCCGAGCTCAATCATGACGCGGTGCGCGAGGCGCGCGCCGGTTTCGATGCCGCCCAGGCTTGAGCCTGACAAGGCCGGGAGGCGTGGCTTGATTTCGTCAGGCCGCTGAAGGATTGTCCCGGCCAGTTCGGCTTGGGGGCATCCGCATTTCCTACGATATCGCAATTGCGGGCGCCGGCCCGGCGGGGCTTGCCATGGCGCTCTATCTCAAGCGCGCCGGGCATCGGGTGACCGTGTTCGAGCGCTTCGAGGAGCCGAGGCCGGTCGGCTCCGGCCTGATCCTGCAGCCGACCGGGCTGACGGTGCTGGCCGATCTTGGCCTGCTCGACGACGTGCTGGCGCTGGGCAGCCGCATCGACCGATTGCATGGCGCCGACGCCTCGACCGGCCGCACCGTTCTCGATGTCCGCTATGACGCCCAGCGCGGCGGCCGTTTCGGCCTGGCGGTGCACCGGGCGGCCCTGTTCGGCGTGCTCTTTCGCGCCGCGCAGCGCGAGGCGATCCCCATCGAGACCGGCGTCGAAATCGACACCGTGGAGGGGGGCGAGCGGGCCACGTTGATCCGTGGCAATGGCCGAAGGGCGGGGCCATTCGATCTCGTCGTCGACGCCAGCGGCTCGCGCTCGAAACTGCGGCAATGCGCCGGCAATCCAGCCGCGCCCCGCCCACTCGCCTATGGCGCGTTCTGGGCGTCGCTTGGCTGGCGCGGCGAAGGCTTCGACGAGCACGCGCTCTCACAGCGCTACGACAAGGCCAGCGTGATGATCGGCGTGCTGCCGATCGGCCGGCCGGAGCCAGGTGCCGAAAAGATGGCGGCCTTCTTCTGGAGCCTCAAGCCAGCAGATGCCGACGCAGTGCGCGCCCAGGGCCTCGACGCCTGGAAGGAGAGGCTGGTCCGGCTATGGCCGCAGAGCGAGGCGTTCACCAGCCAGATCGACAGTTTCGACCAGCTTTCGCTGGCGCGCTATGGCCATCACACGATGAAGCTTCCGGTTGGAAGGCGGCTGGCGATCATCGGCGACGCGGCGCATTCGACCAGTCCGCAGCTCGGGCAGGGGGCGAACATGGCGCTGCTGGATGCGGCGGCACTCAGCCACGCCCTGGCCCGCACGAAGAGCGTGGAAGCGGCGCTTGAAACCTACGCAAAGGCGCGGCGCTGGCATGTGGGTGTCTTCCAGGCGCTGTCGCTGGCGTTCACGCCGTTCTACCAGTCGGATTCCGTGGCGCTGCCCTTCATCCGCGACAGGCTGGTGGCTACGGTGGCAAAAATCCCGCCGGCGCCGCAGTTCCTGGCCTTGATGGTGGCAGGCACGGTGATCGATCCATTCAGACGGATCGGGCTGACCGAGGCGCGTTGGCCAGCTCGTATTGGCCAATGACCGTCGAAAGATACGATCCCTTCGCCCGCAGGAAGGCATGCAGGCGCTGTGGATAGTTCTGCGCCACCGCGTGCTTGATCGAGGGGCGTTCACTCAATGCCTGGCGCCATGCCCGGACGAGCGGCTTGCCGTCCAGGATGCCGAAATCGCCAATCCGGTCGAAGGTATCGAAGTAACGGAAGATCGGGCCGTAGACTGCGTCGACGAGCGAGAAGCGCTCGCCTGCGAACCACGGTCCAGTCCGGCCAGTCTCGCCCGCCAATTCGGTCTCAAGACGATCGAACATTTCCGACAGCGCGCCGGATTCGGCAAGGAAGCCGGCTTCGGTCGAGGCTGAATAAAACCGGCCGATGGCGTTGACGGTGGCCGAGCCGTACTCGATCCAGGCACGATGCCGGGCGCGGGCATAAGGGTCGGCAGGATGGAGAGGATTGGTCTCGGTCTCTTCGAGGAATTCGAGGATGACGGCGGATTCGAAGATCACCGTTTCCTCGCCATTTCGTTGGACGCGCAGCAGCGGCACCTTGCCGAGCGGCGAGATCGCCTTGAACCAGTCCGGCTTGTTGGCGAGGTCGATGTCGACGCGTTCGAACGGCACGCCCTTCTCGGCCAGCGAAATCGCCGCGCGCTGGACGTAGGGGCACAGATGATGGCTGACGAGAACGAGTTTGCCGGCCATCTCACTCTCCCCAGACATAGTTCAAGGCGTCGTTCTCGACGCGCGTCGACAGGAACATCAGGCGAGAGCCCTTTGGCGCCGGCCCATCGAGGCGGTCGCCTGATGACATGTCGAAGGAGGCGCCGTGCCACTGGCAGACCAGCCTGCCGTCCTTGCAGTCGAGCGGCCCGCCGAAATGCAGGCAGACATTGGCGGCGGCGCGGATTCGCTCGCCGCTGCGCCAGACATGGACCTCACGGCCGAAAAACGGTGCGATCAGGCTGCCCGTCTGGGGAATGTCGGCGAGTTTGCAGATTTCGTGTTTCATCGGATTGCCTTCGAGATTGATGCAGCTGCATATATGTAGATGCAATTGCATTTATCGTCAAGCTTGATGCAACTGCATCTATTGCCTATGCTCGTCGGCATGATGAACAAGGCAGCCCCTTCACCCGAAGCGATCCAGGCCTGGGCCCGCCTGATGCGGGTTTCGCGGGAGTTCGTCGAACAGGCCGAAGACGCGCTGAAGGAAGCTGGCCTGCCGCCGCTCGCCTGGTACGATGTGCTGCATGAAATCGCCGAGGCGGGCGAGGGCGGGCTGCGGCCGTTTCAATTGATCGAGCGCACTCTGTTTGCGCAGTACAACATTTCGCGGCTGCTGGCCCGGCTCGAGGCCGACGGCCTGGTCGAGAAGCTGCCGGTAGCCGATGACGGGCGCGGGCAAACCATTCGCATAACAGCCAAGGGACGTGAGACGCGCCGCCGGATGTGGGCCGTTTATGGGCGCTCGATCGCCGAACTGGTCGGGGCCAGGCTTTCGTTCGCCGAACTGAGCGTGATCTCGTCGCTGCTCGACCGGCTGCGTCATCCGCGAGTCGACGACTGAGACTGCGGGCTTCATGCCGATGCATGCAGATTTTCCGGGACGGGCTCTTGCGCCGATCCTCGGATTGCGCAATATGCCGAACCGTAACGTACGGTACGGCTTTGGACGAGCCAGTCAGCCGTCATCGACCGGAAAAACAGCGTGTTGCAGGCAAACGCCGAAATCGACAACAGCGAAGCGCTGACGGAGCGGCAGAAGGCCGTTCTGGATGCAGCATTGCGCCTGCTGGTCGAGGAGGGCGATCAGCTGACCATGACCGCGGTGGCGCGGCGGGCGAGCTGTTCCAAGGAAACGCTCTACAAATGGTTTGGCGGCCGCGACGGGCTGCTGACGGCGACGGTGCAGTGGCAGGCGTCGAAGGTGCGGGTGACGTCGGTTGACGGCAAGGGGCTCGATCTTGCCTCGCTGAAGGCAAGCCTCGAAAGGTTCGCCTCCGACTGGCTCCAGGTGATTTCGAGCGACACCTCGGTCGCGCTCAACCGTGTGGCGGTTGGCCATGCCGGTTCCGGCAAGGATAACCTCGGCGCCGTGGTGCTCGAAAACGGCCGCTTCGCGCTGGCCAAGCGGTTGAAGCCGGTGCTGGAAGCTGGCAGGCGGGCCGGGCTGCTCGACTTTTCGGACGCCGAGACGGCGTTCCGCACCTTTTTCGGGCTGGTCGCCCGCGACGTGCAGATCCGTCTGCTGCTCGGCGACCGGCTGGAATTGACTGATGCGGCGATCAGCGGCGATGCCGCCCGGGCGACGCAGCAGTTTCTCGCTCTTTTCGGAGCAAAAACCGGGCCGCAAGGCCCTTAGAGCCGGATGATTTCAAGTCAAGTGACCTGATATCTGAATCCGGCTCTAAATCAAAGAGATAGAGCATGATGTCGTCCGAAAACCGCTTCACACTTTTCGGCATCGTGCTCTGATCATAAACGGGAAGGAAGACGAAATGCGTGTCTATTACGATCGTGATGCCGATCTCAATCTGATCAAGGGCAAGAAGGTCGCCATCATCGGCTATGGCAGCCAGGGCAGGGCGCATGCGCTCAACCTCAAGGATTCGGGCGCCAAGGAGATCGCCATCGGCCTCAAGGCCGGCTCGGCGACCGCCCAGAAGGTCGAGGCCGACGGCCTCAAGGTGATGAGCGTGGCGGATGCCGCCAAATGGGCCGACCTGATGATGATGGCGACGCCCGACGAATTGCAGGCCGACATCTATAAGAACGAGATCGCGCCGAACATCCGCGACGGCGCCGCGATCGCCTTCGCGCACGGCCTCAACGTGCATTTCGGCCTGATCGAGCCGAAGTCGACTGTCGACGTCGTCATGATCGCGCCGAAGGGCCCCGGCCATACGGTGCGCGGCGAATACCAGAAGGGCGGCGGCGTGCCGTGCCTGGTCGCCGTCAACCAGGATGCCTCGGGCAACGCGCTGGATCTCGCGCTCTCCTACGCCTGCGGCGTCGGCGGTGGCCGGTCGGGCATCATCGAAACCAATTTCCGCGAGGAATGCGAGACCGACCTGTTCGGCGAGCAGGTCGTGCTGTGCGGCGGTCTGGTCGAGCTGATCCGCGCCGGCTTCGAGACGCTGGTGGAAGCCGGTTATGCGCCTGAGATGGCCTATTTCGAGTGCCTGCACGAGGTCAAGCTGATCGTCGACCTGATCTATGAAGGCGGCATCGCCAACATGAACTACTCGATCTCGAACACCGCCGAATGGGGCGAATATGTCTCGGGCCCGCGCATCATCACCGCCGAGACCAAGGCCGAGATGAAGCGCGTGCTGAAGGACATCCAGACCGGAAAATTCACCTCGGAATGGATGCAGGAATACCGCGCCGGCATGTCGCGCTTCAAGGGCATCCGCCGCAACAATGACAGCCACCAGATCGAGGAAGTCGGCGCCAAGCTGCGCGCCATGATGCCGTGGATTTCCAAGAACAAGCTGGTCGACAAGGCCAAGAACTGAGCGAAACCCACGTTCTTGCCTCTGCGCGTCCTCGGGCTTCGCCCTGCGGGCGCGCGGAAGGATTTCCAAGAACAGGTGGTCGACAAGGCCAAGAACTGAGCGAGGTTCACAGCCTAGCTTCAAACGGCAAAATCAAAACGGCGCCGCGTGGCGCCGTTTTTTCTGAGTTCTGGCCGGCCCGGCTCAGCTATAGGGCGACCAGCACTGCTGGCGCGGGCCGTTATAGGGCTGGAACGTGTTGTCGTAGGCGCGATACGACCGGTAGCGGTTGTAGCACCATTGGACATGGGCGCTCGAAAGCCGGCCGGCACGGTAGTGCCGGTAGTAGCGACGGGGCGGCGCTTCGTAGTAATTGTAGTTGTTGTACATGCTACCCAGGCCGAGCCCCAGGCCGAGGCCGAGGATCGCGGCGCCCGCAGCGTCATCGTAATAGCGGCCGCGATAATGATGGCGGCGCCAACGCCAATTGTCTCCACCGTTCCAGTCGCCACGATCCCAGTTGCGGTGATGCCAATTCCCACGATTCCAGTCACCGCGATCCCAATTGCCGCGGTGCCAGTGACCCGACCGGCGCCATCTCCAGTCGTTGCTGAAACTCCGGTCGTTGCCGCCGGCCCAGTCCTCGCGTACCGGCGTGACCGCCGGCGCTGCGGTGCTGGTCGGGAGCGACAGATCGGGCTGCGGGATCGGCCCGGCGGCGGATGGCGCCGTAATGCCGGAGAAGATGCCCAAAGCTATGAGTCCGGATTTGACGGAGGAAGAAAAGAGCGATTTCATTGCACTCTCCCAAGAGATACCGGCCCCACGCCCTACCCCTAGGAATGGGCCAGAGTGGATCTTTGTGTCTGAACGGCGGATGAACGGAAAAGTTCCGTCAACCATGGCGCGAACGCCGTCAGGACCAAACGCTCGCAGCTTGTGATCCTGCGATCTTGTTTTCTCCCGCACTTGCGGGCAAAGGTCAGGACATGTCGCTGCGCCTTGCCACCTTCAATGTCGAGAACCTGATGAACAGGTTCGATTTTTCCGGATACCGCAACCAGCTCAACGAGGATCGAACGCTGGCGCTGTTCGATATCCAGAGCGAAGCCGAATACAAGATGCTGGAACAGGCCCGGGCCATCGCGCAGTCCGACGACACGCGCCAGCTGACGGCGCTAGCGATCGCGGCCACCCGCGCCGACATCATCTGCATGCAGGAGGTCGACAACATCGAGGCGCTGAAGGCCTTCGAATACGGCTATCTGTTCAAAATGGTGGGGCAGGGCTACCGGCAGAAATACACCACCGCGGGTAATGATTCACGCGGCATCGACGTCGCCGTCATGATGCGCAACGAAACCGCCCAGGGCCAGCCGATCGAATTCGTGCGCATGACCAGCCATGCCTATGTCACCTACGAGCAGTTCGGGCTGCACACCCCGGAACTGGCGGCCCTCGGCAACCAGGCCAATGAGCGCATCTTCCGGCGCGACTGCCTGGAGATCGACCTGACCGTCGGCGGCGTGCCGCTGACGCTTTATCTTGTGCATTTCAAGTCGATGGGCTCGCCTCGCAACGGGCTCGACGGGCGCGAGGCGACCATGCCGATCCGCATCGCCGAGGCGCAAGCCGTGCGCCGCATCATCGAGGACCGTTTCGGCGGGGATCATGCCGCCGACAAGCGTTGGGCGATCTGCGGCGACATGAACGACTACCGGCAGCGGGTAAAGATCGCCGGCGACGAGTTCGACGGCTATCGCTTCGAGGTTGCGGACGAAGACCAGTCCTGCATCAACGTGCTGACATCGGGCGGCTTCTGCGAAAACGTCGTCGAGCGGCGGCCGGAAATGAACCGCTGGACCTTCTATCACACGCGCGGGCCCGAAGAGCGGCATCTGTGCCAGCTCGACTACATCCTGCTGTCCAGGGGATTGGCGGCGAAAAACGCCACGGCCGTTCCCGACATCATCCGCAACGGCCAGCCCTGGCGCACCATCTTCCCGGCCGGGCAGCAGGTCGAGCGCTTTCCGCGCGCCGGCTGGGACCGGCCCAAGGCGTCGGATCATTGCCCGGTGGCGATCACGCTGGACATGGCTTGACAGGCATGAGTTTCGACCTGCCGCGCAATGTCATCCTGCCGGTCGATGCCGTCGACGTCCGGCTCGACCCCGGCCCGCATCCTTTCGCGCTGGATAATGCCGAGGCGATCGCCGCGAACTGGCAGCACGAGATCGCGGCCAACCCCGCGCTGTTCGACGGCCCGGTGGTGCTGCTCTCGCGACTTGCCTGGCGCGACAATCGGCTCGTCGGCCGGTGCCACGCGGTCAACTACTCCACCTTCATGCTTTGGCGTAAGCGGCGCGAGAATTCCGGCGCGGAGCACGCCTATGCCCACGCCATGCTTGTGGCCGGCGACAATGCGCTGGTGGCGATTCGCATGGCAGCCCACACCGTCACTGCCGGCCGTGTCTATTTCGCCGCCGGTTCGTTCGAGCCGACGGATTTTCGCGACGGCCTCGTCGATGTCGATTTCAACATGATCCGCGAGGTGCGGGAAGAAACGGGCCTCGACATTTCAGACGCCGCACGCGGCCTGCACTACCATGCCCTGTCGACGGCAAGCGGCACGGTGATCTTCCGCCGCTACCGGGTTGCCGAGCCCGCCGAAGAGATCGCGCGGCGCATCTCGGCCTTCGTCGCAACCGAAGCCGAACCGGAGATCGTGGGCCCGGTCGTCATCCGCCATGCCGCCGACCTGCCGCACGGGCTGATGCCGCACATGAAGCCGCTGATCGAGTGGCATTTTGCCGGCAAGGACTAGAATTTTAGTACCCTTCCGTGCGGATAGCCAATGGCCGGCATACGATGGTCCGAGTGGCAGTGATAGCAAATTTGCTATATTGCTATCAATGACATCACTGCAGTTTTGGGTGATATCAATGAGTGCTGTCACTATCCGCAATCTGCCAGAAGAAACGCTCCGCGCCTTGAAGGTGCGGGCAGCGCACCACGGCCGCAGCACCGAAGCTGAAATGCGTGAAATCCTGGAAACGGCCGTGCGGCCAGCCAATCGGGTCAAACTAGGCTCGCTGCTCGCCGCCATCGGCCGCGAGGCCGGATTGTCGCAAGAGGATGTCGATGCCTTGCAGCAGCTCCGCGACAAAACACCGGGCGAGCCAGTGAGGTTCGAATGATCCACACCAAGCCTTGTGCCGACACCAAATAGCGATCGCGATTGACTGCGGCTGGCGCGCCGTCACCTTGTGGTCGCGTGCCAGAGCTGCCCATCGCGCGGGCAGCGTGCCCCATTTAGCTCAGCTCGGATCGTATTCGGCGAATATTCCACGTCCCATCTCGATAAATTCGACGATGTTGTCGTCTGGATCCTCGACAAAGATGGTGCCGATACCAAAGTCGAGCGGCTGTTCGATCGACCTGACCGGGCAGTGCTTCCTTTGCTGGACGTCGGACTGGAACGGCTTAAAACCGTTCCGGAGTAGCAGCGCGACGACATCTTCGAGTCTCGAAACCTGAAGCGCGAAATGGCGCGCAGGCTCGTGTGGCAGCTCGGCAGGCGCGATCGTCTGCTCCATCAGATGAACTGGGCAACCCTGTCCGATACCGAGCCAGTTTGATTTCTCAGGATGCGGTTCGAGTCCGAGCACATCGCAATAGAAGTGGCGGGCGCGCGTGAAGTCCTTCACCGGAATGCTGACGTGCTGAATACCCCGGAAGTGCATCGGTCTCACTCACGTCAGTTGAGCTGACGAGCCTGGCGGCCGAAGAAGTCAAGAAGCTGTCCCGTCAGAAAATCCGGGTTCTCATCGGGCAGCCAATGGCCGGTATTTGGGGCGACTCCGCCTCGCACGTCCGATCCGATTTCTCGCGCCATGGACAGCTCGGTCGCGCCGTTGCTCTTGTCGCCGGCCAGCGCGAGAATCGGGACCTGCAGCTTGGTTTTCTCGAACTCCGCGAATCTGCGTTCGTCCTCGGGGAAGGCCCGATAGAGTTCAAACCCAGCACGCAGACCGCCCGGCGCGGCGTAAGCCTTGGCATACACAGCGACGTCTTGATCGGCGATGGGCCTGTAACTGCGCGACGAGATGAAGTCACGGATGAACGGATATTCGTGGCCGGTCACGAGCATCTCGGCGATGTCGCGCTGCTGAAATAAACCGAAATGCCAGAGCTCGGGATCAGGCTTATGCTTGGCTTCATTCCAAGCTCTGGTCGCAGGAATCGGCACGTCAAGCATGACGAGCTTGCCCACCTCGCCCGGCCATTGGCGGGCGTAGGCGTAGGCGACCATTACGCCAATGTCGCGGCCGACCAAATTGATTTTGCGCGCGCCGATTTGGGTAACCAGGGCATGAATATCGGCGGCCATAGTTGCCTTGTCGTAGCCGTCTTGCGGCTTTTCCGAATCGCCGGCGCCCCGATAGTCGATCGCGACAACATTGTAGCCAGCCTTTGCCAAAGCCGGCATTACGTTGCGCCACGTGTACCACGTTTGCGGCCAACCGTGGAGCAACACCACCATCGGCCCATCAGCTGGCCCGCCGATCACATAATGGAGGCGGACGCCATTGGCCTCGCCGGCGGTGGGCGAACTGCGCATCGAAGCCTGCGGGAAGACCAGACCGCTCGGCCAGCGTTGGTGTTTGCTGTGACGCAGCAGGCGTTGCTTGCATCGAAAAGCTGAGGCTCGCGGCGCTCAACGCCAGCGCGGTAATAAACCCCTTCATTGCTTCTCCTTCAGAAATGCGATCTCACCATTGGGCGAATGCTGTGAATCGTCTCCTCTTTCGCGAACTCAACGGCTCTCGCGCCAAAAACGGCGCTCCACTCACGGCAACTTCGCGCTACCGCTCGCCGTTCCGGCCCAATCGCCAACCGCCACTCGGGGTTCCGCTACAGAGCGACGGTCAACATCTTGCTGGAGTCGGCCACTCCAAACACGCGGCCTGCAGCCCGAACGGCTGGGTTTCCAGCATTTCGTGCATGGCGGTTTTCGTGTCCGGCATGCCGTCCTACTGCCCCACACCCGGGATGTGCAGGATGCCGATAAAGGCAGCCGCGAAACCGTGATGCAAGGGCGCATGCGAGCAACTATCCCCCGTGTCTGCGGCGGGGTCATAGGCCTGAACCGCCCAAGTCCGTAGTAGCCGATCCACTCTTTTCCAGAACGGCCGTAGCATGGTTCGGTTCCCGCGCACGGAAATCCTGGGTGCCGCCATAGAGGTGTTTCTCGGTTGGCCGTTGACCCCACGCTCCGATCCAGCGCTAATGACACTATCGGCACGGTGACGATCGCGATGGTGGTCTTGCGAGGGGCTATGATGCCCTGCCTTGGCTAGAGCGCCTTGCGGTCATTGCGGGCAGCGACAACGAACAATACCACGCCGATACCCAGCAATCCGCCCATCGCCATGCCCATCGTCTGGCCGACGACCACCTGGAAATCCGGTGTGACGCGGTCGGGATTGGCCATGCCGTAACGGGCGAGATACCACCAGATGCCGGCCAGGGCTGCCTCGATGACCACCATCACCAGGACCAGTCGCGCCTTCTTGCTCATCGCCATTCCTCGACCAGAAATGCCTTTGGCGTAGCATGATGGATCGAACGGCGACAACATTCAGGGCCGCGGCAAACATCCTGAGGTTGTGGATAGCCGTTGACTGCCGTGGAGTTGTCTATTCGTGCCTTAGCGCGTCGATCGGATCCAGCCTGGCGCCGCGCAGGGCCGGGAAGAAGCCGAACACCATGCCGATCAGCGCGGAAAAGCCGACGGCGAGCAGGATGACCGCCGGGCTTGGCGCGAAGGGGATGGTCAGCGTCACCGCGGCGAGGCCGGCCAGCGCCAGGCCGATCAGGATGCCGATGATGCCGCCGAGCAGCGACAGCACCGTCGCCTCGACGAGGAACTGGATGAGGATGTGCTTCTCATGCGCGCCGATGGCGAGCCTGATGCCGATCTCGCGGGTGCGCTCGGTGACCGAGACCAGCATGATGTTCATGATGCCGATGCCGCCGACCAGCAGGCTGACGCCGGCGACCGCGCCGAGCATGCCGGTCATGGTGGTGGTGGCGCTGGCCATGGCGTCGGCGATCTGGGTCATGTCGCGGATGGCGAAATCGCTCTCGCGGTCGGGTGTGATACGGCGCGCATCGCGCAAGATGTCCTCGACGCGCGGCTGCAACTCGCTGGTCGGCGTGCTGTCGTCGGCGGCGATGTAGATGTTGTCGATGTCGCGGTTGCCGGCGATGCGGCGCTGATAGGCATGTAGCGGCATCAACACGACATTGTCCTGGTCCTGGCCGAAGCCGGTATAGCCCTTGGGCTCGAGCAAGCCGATGATCTTGCAGGAGGTGCGGTTGACGCGGATGATCTCGCCTTCGGGATCGCCGGCGCCGAAGAACTGCTGGCGCACCGTCTCGCCGATCAGGCACACGCCGGTGCCCGAGCGGGTTTCGGAATCGCTGAACGGGCGGCCGGACACCAGCTTCCAGTCGCGTGCATCGAGATAGGCGCTGTCGGTGCCGGTAACGCCAGAGGTCAGGCTCTCGGTGCCGAAGATGACGCGAACCTGCTTTTGCGAGGCCGGCGAAATGGCGCGCGCGCCAGCCAGATGCGCGACCAGCGCCGCAAGGTCCTTTTCGGCCAGCGGGCGCACCACCTGGTCGAGCCCTCCGGGACCGCCAGGACCGGCGGGGCGGCCGGAACGGACGACCAGCAGATTGCTGCCGAGCTTGGAGATGTCGGCCTTGACCTTTTGCGTGGTGCCGGAGCCGATGGTGAGCATGGCAATGACGGCGGCAACGCCGATGACGATGCCGAGCAATGTCAGGAACGAGCGCAGCACGTTGCGGCGAATCGAGCGGAGCGAGAGGCGGACGGTTTCCCAGATCATGCCGGTTCCAGACTCATGGTGTCCGAGGCGACGTGGCCGTCGAGGAAGCGGATGGTGCGTTCGGCATATTCGGCGACGTCGGCCTCGTGCGTAACCATGGCGATGGTCAAGCCAAGTTCCCTGTTCAGCCGCGTCAGCAGGTCCATGATCTCATGCGTGCGGGCGGTGTCGAGATTGCCGGTCGGTTCGTCGGCGACGAGCAGCGTCGGCCGGGTGACGATGGCGCGCGCGATCGCCACGCGCTGCTGCTGGCCGCCGGAAAGCTCGGCCGGCGTGTGGTGTTCGCGGCCGACAAGGCCGACTTCAGCCAGTGCCTGCATGGCAAGCTCGCGGCGCTCGCGGCTAGCCACGCCGCGATAGATCAGCGGCAGTTCGACATTTTCCGCCGCCGTGGTGCGGGCGAGCAGATTGTAGCCCTGGAAGACGAAGCCGACATAGAGGTTGCGCAGCATGGCGCGGCGGTTGCGGTCGAGCCGGCCGGCGTCGACGCCCATGAAGGAATAGGTTCCGGCCGTCGGCGTGTCGAGGCAGCCGATGATGTTCATCGCCGTCGACTTGCCGGACCCGGACGGGCCCATGATGGCGACGAATTCGCCACGCTTTATTGCAAGGTCGACGCCGGCCAGCGCGTGCACCTTGGCTTCGCCCTGGCCGTAGCTTTTCCAGACCTTGTCGAAGGTGATGAGGGGCGCGCCCGCGGCCACGGCCTCAACTCCGCTGCTGCGACGCGGTGATGACCTGCGCGCCTTCATCCAGGCCGGAAATGATCTCGGTCAGTTCGCCGTCGGTCGAGCCGATCTTGACGTTGACCGGATGCGGCCGCCCATTCTCCAGCACGTAGAGCGTGCGCGAGCCGTCCGTGGGCGGCGTCGCTGCCTGGCGCTGGCGATTGCCGCCAGGCCGGCCCATGCGGCCGGTGAACAGGTCGCTCAGGCTCCAGCCACGTGCCGCCTGCTGCGCCGGACGATAGCGGAAGGCGCCGGCGGGCACGGTGAGCACATCCTTGGCCTGCCTCGTGACGACCGAAACCGTCGCAGTCATGCCGGGCCGCAGCAAAAGCTCATTGTTGTCGACCTCGAGCCGCGCATTGTAGGTGACGACGCCGTCTGTCGTGACCGAGGCATAGGAGATGTCGCGGATCTCGGCATCGAACGGCCGCTCCGGGAAGGCGTCGACGGTGAAGCGGGCATGCTGGCCGGTCTTGACCGCGCCGATATCGGCCTCGTCGACCGCCGCCACCAGTTCCATGTTCCTCAAATCGGCGGCGATGATGAACAGCACCGGCGCCTGGAGCGAGGAGGCGACCGTCTGGCCGGGATCGACCGAGCGCGTCAGCACGATGCCGTCGATCGGCGCATATATGGTGCTGTTGGCGAGGTCGGTCTGCTGCGACTTCAGATCGGCATTGGCGATGGCGAGATTGGCCTGGGCGCTGTCGAGCGCCGCCCTGGAGCGGTCGCGCGTCGCGGTCGCCGCCTCGAGCGATTGATCGGTCGCCATGCCGCGCTTGGTCAGGGCCGCCGCGCGCACAAGCGTGCTTTCGTTCTCGGCGAGCGTGACGGTGGCGTCCTCGACCTTGGCGGCCGCCGCCTTGGCGGACGCCTGCGCCCGCTCGATCTGGACTTCGAGCTTGGCGGTGTCGAGTGCCGCCAGCACGTCGCCCTTCTTCACCTGCTGGTTCTCTTCGACCGAGACCGAGTGTATGATGCCGGAGAGCTGGCTGGAAATATCGACCTGGGTGAGCGGCTGCAGCGTGCCGGTCGCCGATACCTGGATGGTCAGGTCGGCCTTGGCGGCCGGCACGGTGGTGTAATCGACGCTGGCCGGCGTGCCGGCATACCACTGATAGAGGCCAAGCCCGGCGGCAAGCACGATCAGGGTCAGCAGCGCATAGAGCCAGCCACGACGGCGCGTCTTGCGCAGACCTTTTTGGTCAAGCCCGAGCGCCGTTTCGATGGCGGAATCCGATTCCGTCTTTGGCAGATTGACAATCTGGTCCACGCTGGACCCCTATGATGCGAGATGTCCCTATCGGTGCACAGATCAGGCCTGATGGTTCAAATATCAAATTAAATTTCGCTCATGTTGGGATTGAGGCAGGAATGCAAACCCGGAATTACTTGCTTTACGATGTGTTTACGACCGAGCGACTGGCCGGCAACCCGCTGGCTGTCGTGTTGGACAGCAAGGGATTGGACACGGCCGCGATGCAAGCCATCGCGCGCGAGTTCAACCTGTCCGAATCTGTCTTTGTGTTGCCGCCGGACAACCCAAAGCACCGGAATCGCATCCGCATCTTCACGCCCGACTATGAAATGCCGTTCGCCGGCCACCCGACGGTGGGTTCGGCGATCGCGCTGGCGGAACTCGCGGATGAGGACGCCGGCATCTTCGTGCTGGAAGAAAACATCGGTCCGGTGCGCTGCGCCGTCAGCAGGCATGACGGTGCCATCTTCGCCGAGTTCGACCTGGCGAAATTGCCGGAGCCGTTGAAGCTCGATGCCGACCCGGAAGCGATCGGTGCCGCGCTTGGCCTGGCGCCGCACGAGATCGGCTTCGAGAATCACCGCGTTTCCTTCTGGTCGGCGGGCGTGCCCTACGTGACCATCCCGGTCGCCAATCTCGAGGCGGCGGGCC
This sequence comes from Mesorhizobium sp. M0152, assembly GCF_040322415.1. Lineage (NCBI taxonomy): Bacteria > Pseudomonadati > Pseudomonadota > Alphaproteobacteria > Hyphomicrobiales > Phyllobacteriaceae > Mesorhizobium > Mesorhizobium sp. M0152. The sequence goes on along the minus strand of NZ_JAMYTH010000028.1, from coordinate 65,486 downwards.
GGATCCGGCTGGACAACCAGGCGTGGTCGGAACTGGCGCCGCGCAAGAGCGACTGGGCCTTCGCCAGTCCCTATGTCTATTGCCGCGAGACGGTGAACCATGAAAGCGCGTTCCATGTCCGCATGATCGTGCCCGGCACGCCTTCCTATGAGGATCCCGCGACCGGCTCGGCGGCCGCCGCCTTCGCCGGCGCCATCATGCATTTCGACGGGCCGACGGACGGCATTTCGCGGCTGTGGATCGAGCAGGGCCTGGAGATGGGCCGGCCGTCGCGCATCCGCCTCGAACTGACCGTGCAAGGCGGAAAACTGGCCTCGGCGCGCATCGGCGGCAACGCGATCAAGGTTGCGGAAGGCAGGCTGTTCGTCTGATTGTATCCAGGCTTGGTCGATTTGTCGGGAAATGATTCCGGCAGGGCTGGACAGGACCGGCATCGGCGGCTATATGCCCGCCAACGCCGGTTTTTGCCGGCCGAGTGGGTGCGTAGCTCAGTTGGTAGAGCAGCTGACTCTTAATCAGCGGGTCCACAGTTCAATCCTGTGCGCACCCACCAAATTCCTAGAAGAGTTGGTGGAAAGACCCTAAAAGCGGGACGCGTTTGACGCGTCTCGGGCCAAGTGCCTGAATGCGATTCTTCAACCAGCAACGATATTTGACGGTAGAGCGGTTCATCGAAACGCCGAACCGCTCTACCTCTTTGTTTTTACGCAATTCCGAACGGAAAACCGTTTCACACTTTCCCTGGAATTGCTCCAACGGCGATTTAGCTGCGGCGAAAATGCGGCTTAGAAATCTGCCGAACCGGAGGGTGAAGCTACTTCTCCGAAACGCCAGCCTCGGCAAAGCTCGCCATCCTGGCATGGCATTCCAGCGCCGAGCGGACGATGTTGACGGCGAGGCAGGCGCCGGAGCCTTCGCCTAGCCGCATGCCGAGATCGAGCAGCGGCGGCAGGCCGAGCGCTTCGAGGAGGCCGCGATGGCCCGATTCGGCCGAAACATGCGCTGCTACGGTGTGGGCGAGGCCGGTCGGGTGCAGCTTGGCCAGCGGGGCGGCGGCGGCGGTGCAGACGAAGCCGTCGAGCAGCACGGGTACGCAGAGATGGCGGGCGGCGAGGGTTGCGCCGAAGATGGCGGCGAGTTCTCGCCCGCCAAGGTAAGCGGCGACTTTCAACGGGTCGGAAAGAGTATCGGCATGACGCTTCAGGCCGGCTTCGATCGCGACCACCTTGCGCTTCAGGCCGGCGTCGTCGACGCCGGTGCCGCGCCCGGTCCATTTTTCCGCGCCACCGCCGAACAGGGCGGCCGAAATGGCGGCCGCCGGCGTGGTGTTGCCGATGCCCATTTCGCCGAAGCAGACGAGGTCGAGGTCCTTGGTTACCGCGTCATGGCCGGCCGACACGGCGGCGAGGAACGCTTTGTCGTCCATCGCCGGGCCTTGCGTGAAATCGCCGGTGGGGTGATCGAGATCGAGCGGGATGACGTCGAGTTCGGCGCCGGCGATGCGGGCGAGCTGGTTGATGGCGGCGCCGCCGCCGGCGAAATTCGCCACCATCTGCACGGTGACTTCCGAGGGATAGGCAGACACGCCTTGCGCGGTGACGCCATGATTGCCGGCGAAGACGAGGACTTTCACCCGGTCGAGTTTCGGCATGTCGCGGCCCTGCCAGCGCGCCAGCCATGCGGCCGTGGTTTCCAGCCGGCCAAGGCTGCCTTGCGGCTTGGTCAGCGTGTCCTGGCGGCGGGCGACCGCATTTGCGGCGGCGTCGCTGCCGGCCGGAAGGCTCGCGCAAGCGGCGCGTAGTTCATCGAGTGATTTGAAGGACATGGGGGCAAAGGCTCCAAAAGAGAATCAACCAAAGGGAATCAGAAAAGAGCTACGGAAGCGACGAGCAGCACGGCGATTTCGCTCACTTGCTGCAAGGCGCCGATAGTATCGCCGGTCTGGCCGGCGATCTGGTTGAGGCAAAGGGCCCGGAACGCCGCAAACAGCAGGCCGAGCAGGATGAACGCGAAAATAGCGCCGCCGAGCCCGAGCAAGACGAGCGGTATCGCGCCGAGCACGGCGCCCGCCAAGGCGGTTTCGAGCGAGACTGCACCGGCGTCGGCCGACAGGCCCTCGGACCGCGCCGACGGCAAGAGATGCATGAAGGCGCCCAGCACGCCACGCGAGGCGGCGTGCGCGGCCACCAGGGCGAAGAGGGCCTGTGTGGGATCGACGAATTCCGAAAGCACGTTCCAGCGGAACAGCAGCGACAGGGCGAGCGCCGCCGCGCCATAGGCACCGATGCGGCTGTCGCGCATGATCTCGAGTTTGCGGCCGCGCGAACTGCCGCCGCCAAAGCCGTCGGCGACATCGGACAGTCCGTCCTCATGCAGGCAGCCGGTGATGAGCAGGGTTGCGGCCAGGGCAAGCGCCGCCGCCGGACCCATGGCAAGGCCGAACCGTTCCGCCGTGGCAAAGACGATCGCGCCGATCAGGCCGACGACAAGGCCGGCGACCGGCGCGGCCCAGATCGCGGCGGCGAGGCTGCGGCCGCGAAAGTCGAAAACGGGCAGCGGCAGCCTGGTGAAGAAGACCAGACAAAGTGCGATGTCGCTGGGGAACTGCCTGGGAGAGAGGGTGATTTTCGGGAGCTTCATGCGCTAGCCCTAGCAATGGCGTGGAAGAAAGTGCCGCTGACATGGCCGCGCCGATAGCCTGAGGCACCGATCGGATTGCCCTGGCCATCGGCGAGGTCGGCCAAGGGCTCGTCATTGCCGGCAGCAAGCATCTGGGCATAGTGGAATTCGTGGCCTCGGATCAGCGAGCCGCCGGGGCCCAGCGGGCAGTCGGCGCGCAGCCGCGCTTCGCGATAGCCGAGGTTCATCTTGCGCCTGGCGAAGCTGGTGGAATGGCCGAGCAGGCCGAGCATCCCGTGCGTTTCGCCAGACGCGTCCTCCAGCGCTTCGCCCAGCACCATGAAGCCACCGCACTCGCCATGGATGGGCTTCGTCGCAGCGAATTTTGCCATGCCGGCTTTGAAATTCTCCGCCGCTGCGAGGCGGCCGGCGTGGAGCTCGGGATAACCGCCTGGCAGCCAGCAGACATCGCAATCCTGCGCCGGTGCCTCGTCGGCGAGCGGCGAGAACGGGACGATCTCGGCGCCGGCCCTGCGCCAGTAGGCGGCGACATGCGGATAGAGGAAGGTGAAGGCTGCATCCTCGGCCAGCGCGATGCGTTGGCCCGGCGGCCGCAGCGCATCGTCGAAACCGCCGGGCGCCGGGGCGAGGGGTGTCGCCAGCGCCATCACCGCATCGAGGTCGAGGGACTTTTCGGCCATGTCGGCGAGCCGGTCGAGATGCGCCATGAGGTCATCATATTCGCCGGCCTGGACGAGGCCGAGGTGCCGCTCGGGCAGGTTGAGCGCGGGATCGCGCAGGATGGCGCCGACGACCGGCAGGCCGATCGCCTCGATGGCGTCGCCGGACAGCCGGCGGTGGCGCTCGCTGCCCAGCCGGTTGAGCACGACGCCGGCCATGCGCACTTCCGGATCGTAGGTGGCAAAACCCTTGGCGACGGCAGCCGCCGTGGTCGACTGGCCGGAAACGTCCAGCACCAGCAACACCGGCAGGCCGTAGAGCCGGGCGAGATCGGCGGCCGAACCGCTGCGCCCCGGCGAGGCCGGAATGCCGTCGAACAGGCCCATGGCGCTTTCGAGGATGACGAAATCGGCGTCGTCGGCCGCTTGCGCCGCCAGCGCATTGAGCAGCGACGGCGGCATCGCCCAGCTGTCGAGATTGACGCCGGACAGACCGGTGGCGGCGGTGTGGAAGCCGGGATCGATGTAATCGGGGCCGGATTTGGCACCGCGCACTTTCAGGCCGCGCCGGGTGAGTGCGCGCAAAATGCCGATGGTGACGCTGGTCTTGCCCGAGCCGGAGCGCGGCGCGCCGATGATGATCGCGCGGGCGGTCATGCCCCGCCTGCCAGTGCCGCGCGCATGGCGACGATGCCGCCGACGACGATCAGCGCCGGCGCGGTCAATCCGGCTGCTGCCGCCTCTTCGGCGATGGTGGCCAGCGTGGCGACGACGGTTCGCTCCTGCGGCGTCGTCGCGGCGACGATCACCGCCGCCGGCGTCGATGGGGCGAGCCCGCCGTCGAGCAATGCCGCGGCGATCAGGGGTAGATTCGCCATGCCCATATAGACGACGACAGGCTGGCCGGTGCGGGCGATCGCCGCCCAGTCGACGTCGTCATCGGTGCCGGCGGCGTGGCCGGTAGCCAGAATCACCGCCTTGTTGATGCCGCGCATGGTGGCCGGGATGCCGGTTGCGGCCAGCGCGCTGAGGCCCGATGTCAGGCCGGGGAGCACGCGGAACGGGATATTTTCGCGTGCCAGCGCCAGGGCCTCTTCGCCGCCACGGCCGAAAATATAGGGATCGCCGCCCTTCAGCCTGACGACGCGGCGGCCTTCGCGCGCCAGCCGCACCAGCAGAGCGGTGATGTCGTCCTGCTTCATCGACGGTTTTCCGCCGCGCTTGCCGGCGTAGAACAGCTCGGCCGCCGACGCCACCGCCACGACATCGGGCGAGACCAGCGCGTCGTAGACCAGCGCATCCGCCTCGGCCAAGGCCGCCAGCACTTCCAGCGTCAGGCAGCCCGGATCGCCCGGACCGGCGCCGGCCAGCCAGACATGGCCTGGATCGAGCCGGCGCGGCTTGAAGTTCAGCCGGGACAAGGCTTGTTCGAGCGTGGCGTTCTTGCCAGTATTTTTGGTGCTGGCGCTCACAAGCCGTCCCGTCCGCGAAAACGCCGCTGGTAGTGGGCGTCGTACAATGAACTCTCGCCAAAGCCTTCCGCCACCAGGGAGCGGCCGACGAAGATGATCGCCGTGCGTTCCATCGGATCGGCGGCGAGCAGCGCCTCGATCGTTTCCAGCGTTCCAGCCAGCACGCGCTCGTCCGGCCAGGAGGCGCGGAAGACGATCGCCACCGGGCAGTCGCCGCCATAGTGCGGCCTGAGCTCGGCGACGACGCGGTCGATGGCATGGATTGCCAGGTGGATGGCGAGCGTGGCGCCGGTGCGGCCGAACCCGGCCAGCGTTTCGCCGGGCGGCATTTTTGAGGCGCGGCCGGAGATTCGGGTCAGCACCAGGCTTTGCGCGACTTCGGGGATGGTCAGTTCGCGGCGAAGCGCTGCGGCCGCCGCGGCGAAAGAGGGGACGCCCGGCGTCAGCGTATAGGGGATGCCGTGCTTCTCCAGCCGGCGGATCTGCTCGGCGACCGCGCTCCACACCGACAAATCGCCGGAATGCAGGCGGGCGACGTCATGGCCGGCGTCGTGGGCATCGAGATACGCGGCCTCGATCTCGTCGAGCGACATCGGCGCGGTGTCGATCAGCTTCGTCCCCGGCGCGCAATGCTGCAACAGTTCGGGCGCGACGATCGAGCCGGCATGCAGGCAGACCGGGCAGCTTGCCAGGAGCCTGGCGCCGCGCAGCGTGATGAGATCGGCGGCACCCGGACCGGCACCGATAAAGTGCACGGTCATGGCGCGTCTCCGCCGATGGCGATGGCGCAGGTGACCGGGCCGAGCACCGTGCGGGGACCGAGCAGCCTTGCGCCTTTGCCGGCAACGGCAAGGGCGGCTGCTTCGGAGACCGATGGCGTGCCGGCCAGATCCTGCGAGAGACCGGAATGGCTGAGCATGTCCGGCAAGGCGGCCTGAAGTGCTGTGTCATCGGCGATGATGAGGGGAAGGCGCAGCGCCCTGCCGGCGGCAGAGATCGCTTCCTCGTCCTTCTTGAGTGTTGCGGTGGCCAGTGCGGAAAGAGCCGTCATCGCCAGTCCATGCGCTTCGAGCGCGGTTTCTATCGCCGCCAGCACGTCCTCGACGCTCACGCCCTTTCGGCTGCCTATGCCCGCGACCATCATGGCTTCACCCAGCTCCATTGCGTGACCGGCATGGCCGGCCGCCATGCCTGCATCGAGCCGACCGGCGACGCCCGGGATATATTTATTTTGATAAGATCGCCGCCAAGCGAGACATGGCGCGCGAGAAGCAGGGCTTCCATCTCCAGCGTCACCGCATTCGCAATCAGGCGGCCGCCGGAGCGCAGTGCCTTGACGGCGGCGTTCAACACGCCTGTGTCGCTGCCGCCGCCGCCGATGAAGATCGCATCCGGCGTATCCAGCTTCGTGAGCGCCTTGGGCGCGCTGCCCTCCACCACGACAAGGCCCGGAACGCCGCAAGCGGCGGCGTTGCGGCCGATGCGGGCGGCGCGGATCGGGTCGGCTTCGATGGCAATGGCGCGCATCGAAGGATGGGCCAGCATCCATTCGATGCCGATGGAACCGGAGCCGGCGCCGATATCCCACAGCAATTCGCCGCGCCTCGGCGCCAGCGCCGACAGCGTGACGGCGCGGATCTCGCGCTTGGTGATCTGGCCGTCATGGTCGAACAGATGATCGGCAAGGCCAACCGTGAGCGGCAGGATGCGGGCATCCGGGCCAGAATCAACTTCGATGGCCAGCACATTGAGCGGATTGATGTTTTTGAGATCGAAGGCATCGGCGCGAACCGAGCGCAGGTTCTCCTCCGGCCCGCCCAGCGCCTCCAGAACCGTCAGCCGCGAGGCGCCGAAATCGAGTTCGACGAGCAGGCGGGCGATCGCCGCCGGTGCTTCGGCATCCGAGGTCAGCGCCAGGATGCGAGCGTTCGGCTGCAGCAGCGGCCGGATCAGGTCGAGCGGCCGGCCATGCAGCGACACGGTTTCGACGTCCTGCAGCGCCCAGCCGAGGCGCGCGGCGGCCAGCGATATGGCCGACGGCGCGGGAATGACGTGCATTTCCCGCGGCTTGACCTTGCGGGCAAGGGTTGCGCCGACGCCATGGAAAAAAGGATCGCCGGAGGCGAGCACGCAGACACGCCTGCCGGCAAGCGCGAGCACGTCATCCATCCCGGCATCGAAAGGGACCGGCCAGGGGCGGGACTCGCCCTTGGCGAAGGAGGCGACCAGCGCCATGTGCCGCTTGCCGCCGAAGAGGATCTCCGCCTGGGCGATCCGCTGCTTGGCCTCGTCGCCGAGACCCGCTAAACCGTCCTCGCCGATGCCGATGATGGTGAGCCATTTTTGGTTGGCGCCGCGCGGACCCTTAGCAGGCATGATGACCCACCGCATTCTGATCCTCGGCGGAACCACCGAAGCCCGGCAACTGGCGGGCAAACTGGCGGCACTCGCCTCGGTCACGCTGTCGCTGGCCGGGCGCACCGAAAGCCCGATCGCGCAAGGCGTGCCGGTGCGGCGCGGCGGGTTTGGCGGCGCCGATGGGCTCGCGGCTTATCTGCGGGATGAGCATGTCGACCTGCTGATCGACGCCACGCACCCCTATGCGGCGCAGATTTCCGCCAATGCGGCGCAAGCCGCTCGCGTGGCCGGCGTGCCGATTTTTGCTCTGCGGCGGCCCGGCTGGGTGCCAGTCGAAGGCGACCGCTGGACGCAGGTCGATACAGCAAGCGATGCCGCGCAGGCGCTTGGGGCGGCGCCGCGCCGCGTCTTGCTGGCGCTCGGCCGGCAAGAGGTCGCCGCCTTCGAAGCGGCGCCCCAGCACCACTATCTTATTCGCAGCGTCGATCCCGTCGAGCCGAAGCTGGCGGTACCGGACGCGAGCTATCTGCTGGCCCGAGGACCGTTTCGGGAAGTGGAAGAACGTGCGCTGCTCGAAAAGCATCGCATCGACGCCGTCGTGTCGAAGAACAGCGGCGGCGAGGCGACCTACGGCAAGATCGCCGCGGCGCGTGCGCTCGGCATCGAGGTGGTCATGGTCCGGCGGCCGGCCTTGCCGGATGTGCCTTCGGCTGAAACCGTCGAAGCGCTGGCCGTGATGGTCGATCATTTTGTCGAGCCCGCTGCCGAACGCGGTGTGTAGACCAGCGCTGGCTTCTCACCGCGCTTGATGATCCTGGTTTCCGGCGAGCCGATGATGATGCAGGTGGCCATGTCGGCCTTCTCGGCCTCGGCGTCGGCCAGCAGGTGGACCTCGATGCGTTCGTCCGGGCGGCCGGCGGCGCGGCCGAAGATGACCGGGGTGGTGCCGGGCAGGATGGCGGCAAGGCACTCGAAGGCGCGGCCAAGCTGCCACGGCCGTGCCTTGCTGATCGGGTTGTAGAGCGCGATGACGAAGCCCGCGCCCGCCGCTGCCAGCAGGCGCAGCTCGATCAATTCCCACGGCTTCAGATTGTCGGACAGCGAGATGGCGCAGAAATCATGGCCGAGCGGCGCCCCGATGCGGGCGGCGACAGCCAGCATGGCGGTGATGCCGGGCACGACGGCGACATCGACCGCGCGCCATTCGGCCGGGCCGGCCTCGATCGCTTCGCAGACGGCAGCCGCCATGGCGAAGACGCCGGGATCGCCGCCGGAAACCACCGCGACATCATGGCCCTCGGCGGCCTTTGCCAGTGCGTCCTTGGAGCGGGCGAGTTCCTCGCGATTGTCTGAGGCGACGCGGGTCTGGTCCGGGCGCAATTCCAGCCGGTCGAGATAGGGCTTGTAGCCATAGAAGAATTTCGCTTCCGCCACGGCGCGGCTGGCCTCGGGCGTCACCTGATCGGCATTTCCCGGCCCAAGCCCGATGACGGTGACGCGGCCGCTCATGCCTGCGCTCCCGAGACGCCGGGCCGGCCGGACCAGCCGGCGACGAGCACGATGGCGAAATAGGGCGCCTTGTCGTCCTGCTTGTCGGCAAGCTTCATCGAGATGCTGCCGGTCATGGTGCCGCGCTCGACATAGACAGCGCGCGTCAGCTTGCCGGTGGCTTCCAGCGCCCGCCTGATCTTGGGCAGGTTGCGGCCGACCTTCATGATCACGGCGGCATCGGTGTCGGCCAGCCGGCGCGTCAGCTCGAACTCGCTCATCGTGCCCGGCAGAACCGTCAGCACATCGTCGCCCTGGACGATCGGCAGGCCGGTCGCCGACCAGCAACCGGACATGGCGGTGACGCCCGGAATGACCTCGGTCGGGAAACGATGCGCCAGGCGTACATGCAGATGCATGTAGGAGCCGTAGAAAAGCGGATCGCCCTCGGACAGCACCGCAACCATTTTGCCTGCCTGGAGGTGCTCGGCGACTGCTTCGGCGGATTCCTCGTAGAAACCGGTGATCTGCGCGCGGTAGTCGTCGTGATCCTTGTCGATTTCCGTGGTCACGGGATAAAGCAGCGGCAGTTCCACCATGCCCGGGCGGAACTGCGCCTCGACGATGGCGCGCGCGTTGCTGTTGTTGCCGCGCTTGGCGAAATACGCCACGACATCGGCCTCGGCCAGCGCACGGACGGCTTTGAGCGTCAAAAGTTCGGGGTCGCCGGGACCGGTGCCGACGCCGACGAGACGGCCCCTTGGATTGGCTTCGTGGTGCGCGTTCACAGGCCGGGCCTCGCCAGGGAATTGAGTGCTGCGGCGGTCATGGCGCTGCCGCCAAGCCGGCCACGCACGATGGCGTAGGGCACGCCATAGGAATTCTCCGCCAGCGCGTCCTTCGATTCGGCGGCGCCGACGAAGCCGACCGGCATGCCGATTATGGCCGCCGGCTTTGGCGCGCCGTCGCGCAGCTTTTCCAGCAGATAAAATAGCGCGGTCGGCGCATTGCCGATGGCAACCACCGAACCGGCCATCCGCTCGCCCCACAGATCGATCGCGGCCGCGGAGCGGGTGTTGCCGATCGCCTTGGCGATTTCGTGCGTGCGCGGGTCGCGCAGCGTGCAGATCACCTCGTTGCCGGCCGGCAGGCGGGCGCGGGTGACGCCATGCGAGACCATTTCGGCATCGCAGAAGATCGGCGCGCCCGCCGCCAAAGCGTCGCGCGCGGCGGCGACGAAATCGCTGGAGAACACAAAATGCCTGGCGGCCTCGACCTGGCCGCAGGCATGGATCATGCGGATGGCGACATCGGCCTCGGCTTCCGAAAAGCGCGACAGATCGGCCTCGGCGCGAATGATGGCGAAGGAGCGCTCGTAGATCGCCGTGCCGTCGTGGATATAGTCGTAGGCGGCCATGCTCATTCCTGTCGGTAAGCCTCGGCGATGCCGGCCGTGCCAAGCCTTGTCAGGCAAGCGGCGGCTGTCTCGCCTTGATATCGTGCGCTGCGGATCACTGCCGCGACGCGACCGATGCCGCGCGCGGCGTCATAGCCCGGCCTGTAGCCGGCAGGAAGGGCCTTTGCCGTCGCGTTCACGACAAGTCCGGCTCCGTTTTCGCCGCCGACTATGGTGAGGGCCGCCGGGCCGGGGTGGGCGCAACCCTTGGCGCAGCCGGAAATGTGCAGCGTGAAGTCGAGAAGGTCGGCGTTTTCAGCGGCCATCGCCTCGGCGATGTCGCGCGTTGCGATCCGGCCGGAAGCGCAGGCGGGCGCGCCGGGGCAAGCGGCGATGCGCGTGCGCGGGTCGGTGGGAGTGGTGACGAAGCCGAGGGCTGCTGCGGTGTGTTGGAGCGAGGGGTTGGCGGCAGCCGGCTGGCCGAGGAAAAGCAGAGCGCGGCCTGACGCGAGGCGGATTTCGGTTGCGTCGAGGTTAAAGGCTTGCGTGGCAAGTTCGATCAGTTTTTGCGCCGGCATGCTGCCGAAAGGCAGGCCGATGCCGAGGGCGTGGCCGTTGTTCAGGTCGAAGAGGCCGATTGACCGCCGACTGTGCTCTACGGCGCCCCCCTCTGTCCTGCCGGACATCTCCCCCACGAGGGGGGAGATTGGCAGTTCTGGCGCCGGCTCTCTCTCGGCAGCCATGGAAATTGGCGAAAGCGGGCGTGAATGAGCAATCTCCCCCCTTGTGGGGGAGATGTCCGGCAGGACAGAGGGGGGCGTGACAGAATGCCAGCTTGCGAGAGAGGCCAACTGTCGATCCGACAAATCCCTTGCATGGCCTTCGCGGCCTTTTTCGGCAACCATTCTCAGTGCAGCGACGGCTATGTCTCTTGCGGCATCCGCATCGATCTTTGCCAACGCCTTCGCGTTTCGGCTGTCGCCGGCAACCGATATGCTCCAAACGATGTCGTTGCCGGCGCGCACCGCGGCAAGCCGCACATCGGCCGTCACCGCATCCATCGGCAGTTGTCCGCCGCCGTCCACCACGACCGAAACCTTCGGCCCGAGCCGTTGCGTCAGCCCAGCCTCTTCAACCGCCGCCCTGATCCGCTCCGCCAGCGGCCGGGGATCGGCGATCTCCTGCGGGTCGATGCCGGCCAGTGGCCCGGTCTCGACCGGCACGCCGGTGCGCACCGAAATGCCCAGCGCATCGATCTCCGTCGCCAGCAGTGCCGCGCTTTCCGCCGTCAGGCCGCGTATCTGCAGGCTGCCGCGCGCGGTCACTTCCATGATGCCGTTGCCGTGCCGCAGGGCGGATTCGGCCAAACCGATCAAAAGCTTCGGCGACAATCCTCCAGCGACGGGATTGAGCCGCACCAGCAGGCCGTCGCCGGTCTGCATGGGAGCGGACAGGGCTGGGCAGGCGCCGCGGCGCGAGAAGGCGTTCATGCCGCCACTCCCTCCGCCTCGGCAATCAACGCTGAGAGATCGTCGTCGATCGAATTGCGCAAGGGATGCCAGAGGCCACGCCGCCGCGCCGACTGGAACCGTTCGGCGATGACTTTCGCCGCTGCCGGGTTTTCACGAAGGAGGAAGGCGCGAACCAAGGGATTGCCGACATAGGCATCATGCACGGCCTCGATCAGCGCGCCGGAAATGGCGTGCGTGGTTTCGGCGAAACCGACAAGCCGGTCGACGGTTTCGGCGAATTCGGAGGCGCCGCGCGGACCGTGCCGCATCTGGCCCGCTATGAAGCGGGCGTTGACGGCGCGCGCACGCACGACGCGGGCCACAGCTTCGCCAACCGAGCGCGGCTTCGGTTTCCGCGGGTCCGTGGTGTCGAGCACGATGACGTCGGCGTTCCTGCCGAGTGCCGCAAGGGCTGCCGAAAAACCGCCGATGAAGGCGACGTCGGCGGAGCCTTCCAGGATGTCGCGGCCGGGGTCGTCGCCGGTATGGACGAGCAGGTCGGCCTCGGCGATGCGACCCTCGAAGGCGCCGGGCGCCGAGACGCCTTCGCCCGCCGCGCCGCCATAGGCATGCGAGGTGGCATCGAGATAGGCGCGGCCGATTTCCTCGCGCGCCGTCCAGTCGCCGCCCGACAAGAGGTCTTCGATGCCGGCCCCGTAGGTGCCGGGCGAGGTGCCGAAGATGCGCGGGCTGACCTTGCCGTCGGCCCGTGCCTTGGCCGCCAGCGGGTTTTCCGAGTCCTCCTCGTCGCGGGTCGCGACCGCGTTGGCGGCGGCGTCGATCAGCGCGATCTGGGTCGGGAACATATCGCGGAACAGGCCCGATATGCGCCAGGTGACGTCGACGCGCGGGCGGCCGAGCGCGGCCGGCGGCAGCACCTCGATGCCGGTGATGCGGCCCGTCGCGGCATCCCATTGCGGCCGGCAGCCCATCAGCGCCAGGCCTTGCGCGATCTCCTCGCCGCCGGTGCGCAGCGAAGCCGAGCCCCAGAGATCGATAACCAGCGAGCGCGGCCAGTCGCCATGCGACTGCATATAGCCGCGCACCACTTCTTCCGCCGCCGCTCGGCCCAGATCGTAGGCGGTCGGCGTCGGCATGGTTCGCGGGTCCGACGTGAACAGATTGCGGCCAGTGGGAAGCACATCGGAGCGGCCACGCGCCGGCGCGCCGGCCGGCCCGGCCTTGACATGGCGGCCGTCGAGCGCCGCGAGCAGCGCCGTCTTTTCCGCCTCCGCGCTTTGCCGGCGCATGGCGTCGGGCTCGTCCTCCGGGGCGCGGCCATAGATGTGCAAGCCGTCCTTGATGGCGAAATCCTTGAGGTCGCAGAGCCAGGCGTCGATGCGGCGCAGCGCTTCGTCAGGCGCGTCGGTCCTGGCGACGCCGGCTTCGGAAGCAAGTCCGGTCTTTTGCGCGGTTTCGACGATCAGCCTGGCCAGGCGGTCGCGGCGGCGGCGGTCGAGCCCGTCGGCCTGGGCATATTCGTCCACCAGCCGCTCAAGCTTGTGCTGGTCCTCGTCCAGCCCGGCGCCGGTCAGCGGCGGCGGCAAATGGCCAAGCGTGACGGCGGCGATGCGCCGCTTGGCTTGCGCCGCCTCGCCAGGATTGGAGACGATGAAGGGATAGATGACGGGCAGCGGACCGGTGACGATCTCGGGAAAACAGCTTTGCGAGAGCGCGACCGTCTTGCCCGGCAGCCATTCCAGCGTGCCGTGCGCGCCGACATGGACAAGCGCATGGACGCCCAGCGATCTGCGCAGCCACAGGCCGAATGCGATCAACGCATGGCGCGGCGGCAGCGTCGGGTCATGGTAGTCGGCGCGGCGATCGGCCGAGCGGCCGCGATCGGGAGCGAGGGCGACCGTGATGTTGCCGAAGGTGGCGGCGCGGAAGGGGAAGTGCTTTTCGCTTGATAGTTTGCGCGAGGCGCCCCCCTCTGTCCTGCCGGACATCTCCCCCTCCAGGGGGGAGATTGGCTGTGTCGCTGTTGGCTCACTCCCCGCAACCTTGGAGATTGGAGAAATCTCCCCCCTGGAGGGGGAGATGTCCGGCAGGACAGAGGGGGGCGCCTCGCGCAAACCTGTCTCGTCTTCCGCTTTTCCCCAAGCAGCCTCCACAGCAGCGATTGCGGCTCTCGGCAACTCTGTCGAGAAGGCTATGTAATCCTGCAAAGCCAACTCGTGGCTTGCTGTTTCCAGCAAATCCAGCAACCCACGCGGCGTCTCCGGGATCCCCCCAACGGCATAGCCCTGTCCCTTGAGATCATGCAGCATGGCGAGCACACTCGACGGCACATCCAGCCCGACGGCATAGCCGGTGCGACCCGGCGCGCTGGGATAATCCGGGATCAGGATAGCCAGCTTGCGCTCGGCGCGGGGCGTTTCTTGCAACCTGATGAACGCCGCGACGCGCTCCGCCACTTGCGCGACGCGATCCGGTTCCGGCCGGTTGGCGAAGGCGCGGTGGCCAAGCGCCGGGTCGGTCTCGCTCTCGCCCTTGAAGGAAATGGCGCCGGCGAGGATGCGCCCGTCCAGTTCGGGCAGCACGACGTGCATGGCGAGGTCGGCGGGCGCCAGGCCGCGCTGGTTATTTTCCCAGACGTCGCGGCGCGTGGTGGCGACGATGACCTGGAAGACGGGCACGCCGGCGCGGTCGAACAGGGTTTCGACGCCCGGCTCGGCGCCGGATGCAAAGGCGGTCGCGGTGATGATGGCGGCGGGTTTCAACTGGGCAATCGCGGCCTCGACAAAGGCGAGTGACGCTGGGTCTTTGAGGCTGGAGACGAAGATCGGCACGGGAACCATGCCGCGCTGGCGCAGCGCATCAAAAAGCGAATCGATCGGTGCGACATCGGCGGCCAGCAGCATCGACCGGTAGAACAGGATGGGGATGACCTTTCCCTCCCCCTCGAGGGGAGGGTGGCCCGCAGGGCCGGGTGGGGTCGGTGCGACCGGACGTGGCGCTTCTTGATGCCGCCGCGCCTCAGAGCGTTGGCGCGCAGTGGAGAGGACCCCACCCCCGGCCTGCGGCCGGACCCTCCCCTCGAGGGGGACGACGCCGTGGTTCGGCTCATAGTAACCCGCCTTGGGCACGCTCACCGGCTCGGCAAGCTCGCCATCCTGCCCCGCCAACCGCGCCAATCTCCGCACCAGCGCGCTCATGTTGGCCGGGCCGCCCTCACGGAAATAGGCCAGCAGGCCGTCGAGTTCTTCGCGCGGCAGCGTCGAGGCTTCGATCAGGCGCAAATCCTCGTCGTGGCTCTCGCCGGGTAGCAGCGCCAGTTTTATGCCGCGTTCGCGGGCGATCGAGGCGAGCTGGTCGCAGCCGTAGCGCCACCAGTCGTAGCCGCCGAGGATGCGCACCAGGATGATCTTGGCGTGGCGGGCGACGCTGTCGACCCAGAGGTCGACGGACATTGGATGGCGCAGGTCACGCAGTGCCGCCAGCCGCATCGAAGGCAGGCGATCCGCGTCGGCCTTCCACGCCGCCGCCAGTCCGGCGAGATCGCTGTCGGTGAAGGACAAGGCCACTATGTCCGCCGGCGTCTGCCGCAGATCGACCGGCTCGGCGAGATCGTCGAGCGAGGCGGAGGTCGTGGTGAGGATATGCATCGCGGCCCGTGCTTTGCGTCAGCCGGCGAGTATACGTTCGATCGCCGGGCGGTTCAGCCCCTTCAGGCCGATGACGACGAGGCGCGAGCGGCGATCATCCTGCGCCGTCCAGGCGCGGTCATAGTAATGGTTGACGCGCGGCCCGACGGCCTGCAGCAGCAACCGCATCGGCTTGCCGCCGACCTCGACGAAACCTTTTACGCGCAGCACGTTTTCTTCCTCGGCGGCGGTGGCGACGCGTTTTGCCAGCTCGTCCGGATCGGCGATCGAGGCAATGTCGACAATGAACGTGTCGAAGTCGTCGTGCTCATGGTCGAATGCGCCGTCATGATGGGACTTACGGTTCTCGATGTCGTCCTCGACGGCGAGACCGAGCCCGAGCAGTACGGAGGGATCGACCTTGCCCTGCGAAACCGGCACGATCTTCACGGCGCGGGCGGAGTGCTCGTTGATGATGGCATTGGCGCGGGCAGAACCGGCCTTATCCATCAGGTCGCTCTTCGACAGGATGATGAGGTCGGCGCAGACGATCTGGTCCTCGAACACTTCCTCGACCGGGTCGTCATGATCGAGCGTCTCATCCTTGGCGCGCTGCGCCTGAAGGGCGTCCATGTCGTTGGCGACGCGGCCTTCGGCCAGTGCCGGTCCGTCGACCACGGCAATGACGCCGTCGACAGTCACGCGGCTCTTCACCGTTGGCCATTGAAAAGCCTGGACCAGTGGCTTGGGCAGAGCGAGGCCGGAGGTTTCGATCAGGATATGGTCGACCTTCGGCGTCAGTGACAGGATCCGGTCGAGCGCCGGGACGAAATCGTCGGCGACGGTGCAGCAGATGCAGCCATTGGCCAGTTCGACGATGTTTTCCTCCGGGCAAGTGTCGATGCCGCAGCCCTTCAGGATCTCGCCGTCGATGCCGATGTCGCCGAATTCGTTGACGATGATGGCCAGCCGCTTGCCGCCGGCGTTTTCCAGGAGATGGCGGATCAGCGTCGTCTTGCCGGCGCCGAGAAAGCCGGTGACGACGGTGCAGGGAACGCGGGAGAAATTGGCGGCGGAAACTGGGACGGTCATGTCTGGTCCTTCAGCATGTCGAGGGGAGGAATGCGGGCGACGAGGCCGCGCTTGAGGCTATCGGGTCGGCCGCGCCATGGGATGAGGCCGTCCGTGGATGTGGCGAAGAGTTTTGCGCCGGTGACGAGATCGGCGCCGCTGGTCGCGGTCAGGTCGCCGAAGACGTAGCTCCAGCAGCCGTCGCGCAGGATGGCGGCGCTGAGCCGGCGCTTGCAATTGCCGAGGCATTCGACCGTGCGGATGCGGATAGTGTCACTGGCTGCAGCCTGGCGCGTATCTTCGGCCAAACGTTCGCCGGCACGGGGATGGGCGTCGGAACCGGTTTCGTCGCGGCAGGAGGCGCAGACGATCACGGTCACGCCCGTCAAGGCATCGCCATGACCCGACCTGATATCCGTTGTCTCAGCCGGAAAACCGCTGTCGCGTCCCAAATCTGGCTCCTTGCCCGGAAAACCCGCCAGGCGATCGGATTCTTGTACCTCAGACGGCAGGTCTCCTGGCTCGCGGGTCATCGCCTTGGGTAGCCGCCTTCCCGGGAACATCCCAGTGGCTTTCGGCCTTGGCTCTTCGCTTACAGTTGCGGGGACAGCCGCGGATTTGGGATTTTGTCCCGCACCGCATTCCCTCTTGGCTCCTCCCTTTGAAGAGAAGAGACCGTCTGACCGGATTTAGGCTTGTCGGGACAGCCGTGTCAACGCACGTCTACGACGCGGCAATGTCGGCGAGGGGCTGTCCGAGGTCGCCGGCCGGCGTCACTTCGATGCGTTCGAGCCCGAGCCAGCCTTGCATCTGCTTCAGCTCCTCGAACAGTTCGGCGGCAGTCCCGGCCGGCGCGCCGGGCTCGGCATAGGCGGCGTGGACGCGCAACACGCTGGCCGGCCGGTCTGCCTTGAGGTCGACACGCGCCACGATCCTGTCGCCGAGCAGGAACGGCAGGACGTAGTAGCCATACTGGCGCTTTTCGGCCGGCGTGTAGATCTCGATGCGGTAGTGGAAATCGAACAGCCGCTCCGAGCGCGACCGTTCGAAGACGACCGGATCGAACGGCGCCAGCAAGGCGCGGGCTTCGATCTTGCGCGGCAGGCGAGCGTCCTTATGGAGATAGGCCGGCTTGTCCCAACCTTCGACGCGCACCGGCAGCAATTCGCCTGTTTCAACCAGTTCCTCCAGCCGGCCTTTCATGTCGGCGGGAGACAGCCGGAAATAATCGCGCAGGTCGCCGGACGTTGCCACGCCGTGGGCGCGGGCGGAGATGCGCAGCAATTCGCGGTGCGCGTCCTCGGCGGCAGGCACCGGCAGGTCGAGGATCGCCTGCGGCAGCACGCGCTCGGGGAGATCGTAGAAGCGCTCGAAACCGCGGCGGTGCGCCGTGGTGATGCGCCCGGCCCAGAACAGCCATTCGAACGCATGCTTGGCATGACTCCAGCCCCACCAGCCGCCCGAGCCCTTCTGGCCTTCCAGCGCCGAGGCGGCGATCGGCCCGCGCTCGGCGACCTCGCGGTAGATCTCTTCGATATAGGCGGCGTGCTCGCGGCCCCATTTGGCGAGGCCCAGGTACATTTCATCGCCGCGTTCGGCGCGCTCCATGCGCCAGCGCATCAGCGGGTATGTCTGGACCGGCAGGAAGGAGGCCTCGTGCGCCCAATATTCGAACACCGTGCGCTTGCGCGTCACCGCGGCGTTGTCGAGCAAAGCAAAGGGGTAGGCGCCAAGGCGCGAATAGAGCGGCATATAATGAGCGCGCACCACCGCGCTGACGGAATCGATCTGCAGCAGGCCGGTGCGGGAAAGCACGCGGGCGAAGTGGCGGCGGTCGGGCGTTCCGGCAGGGCGGGGATCGGTGAACCCTTGAGCGGCGAGCGCGATGCGCCGGGCCGTGGCAAGCGAGATTTTTTCCTTCATCCTCAGGCGACTCTGATGGGGTTGGAGCGGGGCAGGGCTGTGATTCCGCGGGATGCTAGCAGGGTTTTGGCGGCATATATGTCAGGAGAGAAAAGTGGAGTAAAAAGCGAAGGAAATCAAACAGGAGCGGATCGGACCAGTTTTCCTCGATATGCCATCCAGCACCGTGTTTTGAACAAGGTTTGACTTGCTTCGCTGGAAGTGCTGCGCTAACCCTCGCCGCGTTGCAGCATAGGCCCTTAAAACGGTTCAGCGGTTAAACTGTCACGCTTCCGCATTAAGGTCCGGTGCTGTAATCAAAATGGATTGGCGCCAACGGAAAGCCGCAGCATGAACGCACTGTTGAGTTCGTACTTGCCCATCGTCCTGTTCATCGGCGTGGCGCTGGTTGTCGGCCTGGCGCTGCTGGCCGCGCCTTTCTTGGTGGCGTACCGCAACCCCGATCCCGAGAAGCTTTCCGCCTATGAATGCGGCTTCAACTCGTTCGACGACGCCCGCATGAAATTCGACATCCGTTTCTACCTGGTGTCGATCCTGTTCATCATCTTCGACTTGGAAGTGGCCTTCCTGTTCCCGTGGGCGGTGTCTTTCTCGAAGATCGGCATGCTCGGTTTCTGGTCGATGATGGTGTTTTTGGCGGTGCTGACAATCGGCTTTGCCTATGAATGGAAAAAAGGAGCGCTCGAATGGGATTGAGCGACAGTTCCGGCACGCTCGTCGCGCCGAAGCCAAAGGGTCTGATCGATCCCAATACCGGCAGGCCGGTTGGGTCCGATGATCCGTTCTTCCTCGAGATCAACAACGAACTCGCGGACAAGGGCTTTCTCGTCACCTCGACCGAAGCGCTGATCACCTGGGCGCGCAGCGGCTCGCTGATGTTCATGACGTTCGGCCTTGCGTGCTGCGCGGTCGAGATGATTCACACCTCGATGCCGCGCTACGACTCGGAGCGGTTCGGCGTCGCTCCGCGCGCGTCCCCGCGCCAGTCCGACATCATGATCGTCGCCGGCACGCTGACCAACAAGATGGCGCCGGCGCTGCGCAAGGTCTACGACCAGATGCCGGAGCCGCGCTACGTCATCTCGATGGGTTCCTGCGCCAATGGCGGCGGCTACTACCACTATTCCTATTCGGTGGTGCGCGGCTGCGACCGCGTCGTGCCGGTCGACATCTATGTGCCAGGCTGCCCGCCGAGCGCCGAAGCGCTGCTCTACGGCATTCTCCTCCTGCAGAAAAAGATCCGCCGCACCGGCACGATCGAACGGTAAATTCATGGCCGCATCCCTGAGCGAATTGTCGACCTATCTCGGCGAGAAACTGATTGGCCGCGTCAGTGACGCTGATATCGCCTATGGCGAACTGACTATCCATGTCGAGCCACGCGATCTGGTCGAAGTGGTGACCTTCCTGCGCGACGATGCACGCTGCCAGTTCATCTCGATCATCGATGTTTGCGGCGCCGACTATCCGTCGCGGGCCAAGCGCTTCGACGTCGTCTATCATTTGTTGTCGCCGAAGCAGAATGTGCGCATCCGGGTCAAGGTGCAGGCCGACGAGGAGACGATGGTGCCGTCGATCACCGGGGTGTTCCCCGGCGCCGATTGGTTCGAGCGCGAGACCTACGATCTCTACGGCGTGCTGTTCTCGGGCCATCCGGATCTGCGCCGCCTGCTGACCGATTATGGTTTCGAAGGCCATCCGCTGCGCAAGGATTTCCCGCTGACCGGCTTTGTCGAAGTGCGCTACGACGACGAGGCCAAGCGCGTCATCTACGAGCCTGTCGAGCTCAAGCAGGAATTCCGCAATTTCGATTTTCTCTCGCCATGGGAAGGCACCGACTACGTGCTGCCCGGGGATGAAAAGGCGAAACAGTGAGTAGGGAAGTAGTCAGTAGTCAGTAGGAGAAGAATTGGAGCAACGGATCGAATCCTATCGGGACTTGAAAGTGTGGCAATCGGCAATGACGCTTGCTGAAGATTGTTACCGTCACACCAAGGAATTTCCGAAGGAAGAGATCTACGGCATGACCTCTCAGATGCGCCGATCGGCGGTTTCGATCGCAGCGAATGTCGCAGAGGGATACGGTCGGGAAAACAGAGGGTCGTTCGTTCAATTTTTGCGCATGGCGCAAGGCTCGTTGAAGGAACTGGAAACACACATACTGTTGGCATGCCGGGTTGGCTTGCTGCGAAAAGAATGAGATTGAACTGCTGCTGCGATGCGAAGAGATTGGAAAAATGACGAGATCTCTTATCCGAACAGTGCAGGCCAAGCAGGCGGAATGAAGCAGGCATTGAGATTGATGATCACTACTCACTACTCACTACTGACTCTTCGCCAGAGGCGCCAGAATGGCTGAAACCTCCGTCCGCAACTTCAACATCAACTTCGGCCCGCAACACCCTGCTGCGCATGGTGTTTTGAGGCTGGTTCTTGAGCTCGACGGCGAAGTCGTCGATCGCGTCGATCCGCATATCGGACTTTTGCATCGCGGCACCGAAAAGCTGATCGAGGCAAAAACCTATCTCCAGGCGGTGCCTTATCTCGACCGGCTCGACTATTGCGCGCCGATGAACCAGGAGCATGCCTTCGCGCTGGCCGCGGAGCGCCTGCTCGGCGTCGAGGTGCCGAAGCGCGGCCAGCTGATCCGCGTGCTCTATTGCGAGATCGGCCGCATCATGTCGCACATCCTCAATGTGACGACGCAGGCGATGGACGTCGGTGCGCTGACGCCGCCGCTGTGGGGATTCGTCGAGCGCGAGAAGCTGATGGTGTTTTATGAGCGCGCCTCCGGCTCGCGCATGCATGCCGCCTATTTCCGTCCCGGCGGCGTCCACCAGGACCTGCCGCAGAAGCTGGTCGAAGACATCGGCAAGTGGATCGATCCGTTCCTGAAGTCGCTGGACGATCTCGACCAGCTGTTGACCGGCAACCGCATCTTCAAGCAGCGCAATGTCGATATCGGCATCGTTTCGCTGGCCGATGCCTGGGCCTGGGGCTTTTCGGGCGTCATGGTGCGCGGCTCGGGATCGCCTTGGGACCTGCGCAAATCGCAGCCCTACGAATGCTATTCGGAGCTCGATTTCGACATTCCGATCGGCAAGAACGGTGACTGTTTCGACCGCTATCTCGTGCGCATGGAAGAAATGCGCCAGTCGGCCAAGATCATGCGCCAGTGCGTCGATCTTTTGCTCGGCAAGGAAGGCACCGGCCCGGTGTCGAACCTCGACGGCAAGGTGGTGCCGCCGAAGCGCGCGGCGATGAAGCGCTCGATGGAAGCGCTGATCCACCATTTCAAGCTCTATACCGAGGGTTATCGCGTGCCGGCCGGCGAGGTCTATGCCGCCGTCGAGGCGCCGAAGGGCGAGTTCGGCGTCTATCTCGTCTCCGACGGCACCAACAAGCCCTATCGCTGCAAGCTGCGCGCCCCTGGTTTCGCGCATCTCCAGGCCATGGATTTCCTGTGCCGCGGCCACATGCTGGCCGACGTCACCGCCGTCCTCGGCTCCCTCGACATCGTGTTTGGTGAGGTCGATCGCTAAATGTCAGTCCGCCGTCTCGCAGAAGCCAGCGTCCAGCCAGCCTCCTTCGCCTTCAACCGGGCGAACGCGGCAGCGGCGAAGCAATGGATCAAGAAATATCCCAAGGGCCGCGAGCAGTCGGCGATCATTCCGCTTTTGATGATAGCTCAGGAGCAGGAAGGCTGGGTCACCAAGGCGGCGATCGAGACGATTTCGGACATGCTCGGCATGCCGCGTATCCGCGGGCTCGAGGTCGCGACCTTCTATACGCAATACCAGCTAAATCCGGTCGGCACGCGCGCGCATATCCAGGTCTGCGGCACCACGCCCTGCATGCTGCGCGGCTCGGAAGCGCTGATGGATGTGTGCCGCTCGAAGATCCATCACGACCAGTTCCACACCAACGACAAGGGCACCTTGTCGTGGGAAGAAGTCGAGTGCCTCGGCGCCTGCGTCAACGCGCCGATGGTGATGGTCTTCAAGGACACGTTCGAGGACCTGACGCCGGAACGGCTGGCCGAGATCATCGATCTTTATGACGCGGGCAAGGGCGCCTCGGTGCCGCCAGGGCCGCAGAACGGCCGCACCGGCTCCGAGCCGGCCTCCGGGCTGACGACACTGAAGAGCGAAAAGGCGATTCTCAAGTCGACCCGCGAGAAGGAGGCCAGGGAGGCCGCCAAGGCGGCCAAGGCGGCGCCGGACGCCATAATCGCGAAAGTCGCGCAACTGCCGGCCGTCGTCCCTGTCGCCCCATCGAAGGCCAGCAAGCCGAAAACCGATGCGCCGGAAACCAGCCCGGCGCTGAAATCGCCTTCGCCGGTCAAGGTCGCTCCGGCGACGGAAAAGGCGGCAAGCGTCGCGGCTCCCCGGCATTCGGCCGCCAACGCCAACAAGGCGGCGCCCGAGGTCGAGAAAGTCTCGAAACAGCGCAGCGGCCCCAAGAACAAGGCCGAGCCGGCTTCCGCCTTCAAGTCGCCGGAAACCAAGCTTCCCGCCGCGAAGGCGGAAACCGGAACAAAGAAACCGTCGCTGGAAGACAAGAACCGCCCGGCCGGCATCGCCAGGCCGGCGCTGGTCGACGATCTCAAGCTGATTTCGGGCGTTGGACCCGGAACCGAAGGCATCCTGCATTCCCTTGGCATCTTCACCTTCGCCCAGGTGGCGTCGTGGAAGAAGGCCGAGCGCGAATGGGTGGACGGCTATCTCTCCTTCCACGGCCGCATCGACCGCGAAGACTGGGTCAAGCAGGCCAAGGCGCTCGCCAAGGGCGGCGTCGCCGAATACATCCGCGTCTTCGGCAAGAAACCGGTCTGAGGGACGAAAAATGCTTCAGGACAAAGACCGCATCTTCACCAATATCTATGGCCTGTTCGACAAGTCGCTGGCCGGCGCGATGGCGCGCGGCGCCTGGGACAACACGCCCGGCATCGTCGCCAAGGGGCGCGACTGGATCGTCAACGAGATGAAGGCGTCGGGCCTGCGCGGCCGCGGCGGCGCCGGTTTCCCGACAGGCCTCAAATGGTCGTTCATGCCCAAGCAGAGCGACGGCCGGCCGAGCTACCTGGTCATCAATGCCGATGAATCCGAGCCCGGCACCTGCAAGGACCGCGACATCCTGCGCAACGATCCGCACACGCTGGTCGAGGGGGCGCTGCTCGCCGGCTTCGCTATGGGCGCGATTGCGGCCTACATCTATGTGCGCGGCGAGTTCATCCGTGAGCGCGAGGCGCTGCAGCGTGCCATCGAGGAGGCCTACGAGGCCAAGCTGATCGGCAAGAACAACACGTCCGGCTATGATTTCGACGTTTATATGCACCACGGCGCCGGCGCCTATATCTGCGGCGAGGAAACGGCGCTGCTCGAAAGCCTCGAAGGCAAGAAGGGCCAGCCCAGGCTGAAGCCGCCATTCCCGGCCAATGTCGGCCTCTATGGCTGCCCGACCACGGTCAACAACGTCGAATCCATCGCGGTGGCGCCGACCATCCTGCGCCGGGGCGCCGCATGGTTCTCGTCCTTCGGACGGCCCAACAATGTCGGCACCAAGCTGTTCTGCGTCTCCGGCCATGTCAACAATCCGTGCACGGTCGAAGAGGCGATGTCGATCCCGTTCCGCGAGTTGATCGAGACGCATTGCGGCGGTATTCGCGGCGGCTGGGACAATCTGCTGGCGGTCATTCCGGGCGGCGCCTCGGTGCCGCTTGTGCCGGCCGAGCAGATCATCGACGCGCCGATGGATTTCGATGCGCTGCGCGATCTCAAATCCGGCCTCGGCACGGCGGCCGTCATCGTCATGGATAAGTCGACCGATGTCGTGAAGGCGATCGCCAGGCTTTCCTACTTCTATAAGCACGAGAGCTGCGGCCAGTGCACGCCGTGCCGCGAGGGCACCGGCTGGATGTGGCGGGTGATGGAGCGCCTGGTGCGCGGCGAGGCGCAGAAGCGCGAGATCGACATGCTGCTCGACGTCACCAAGCAGGTCGAGGGCCACACGATCTGCGCGCTGGGCGATGCGGCGGCGTGGCCGATCCAGGGCCTGATGCGGCATTTCCGCGGCGAGGTGGAGCGGCGCATCGACGAGTTTTCGCGCAACGCGCACCGGGCCGAACCGGTGATGGTGGCGGCGGAATAGAATAAATCGAAAATGCGGGCGAAAGCCCGAAGCGTGAAGAACGGGGCGGGGCGAACGAAGAAACGACCAGGAGAACTCTATGGCGCCGTATTCGACACCCCATCCATTGATGCCCAATTTGGACCAGATCGAGAAGATGAACCAGGACCTGACCAGGATGATGCCGAAGGAGATGGCCAGCGCCGTCAACCTTTTCGCGCACCCTGTCGCGGGCGCGGCGGCGATGTCGGCGCTTGGCCTCGGGCTCGCCAACCACGCGCTCGGCGTCTGGATAGGCGCGCTTTCGGGAGCCGCAGAAGCCTCGCAACGGCTCATGCAGCCCATCGTCGATGACTTCGAGGCACGCGTCGAGCGCTTCGACGACACGACCTCTTCCTCGACCAGGGCGCGGGCGGCGGCGAAGACCCTGATCGCCGATGCCCAGTCCTTCGCGAGGGATGTGACCGACATCGCAGCCAAGGAAGCCGTCACAGTGGTGCCGGCGGCGAATGCCGGCCCGGCAGCCGCCGACGTCCCCGATATGCCGATGCCGGAGGATTTCCGCCAGCCAAAGGCCATGGACAGGCCGGAGGAGCCATCGGACCTCAAGGCGATACCAGGCATCGGCCCGAAACTTGAGAAGGTGCTGAACGGCCTCGGCATCTGGACTTTCGCCCAGATCGCTGCCTGGTCGCCGCAGGAGATCGCCTGGGTCGACGATTATCTGTCGTTCAACGGCCGCATCGGCCGCGACGACTGGACTGCCAAGGCGGCGGCGCTGGCCGCCAAGAAATGAATGAAATGCCTGACGCGGTTTCGACCGCGCCGGGAACGAGGAATTGCGGGAAATCCGCAGGGATTTGAGGCGAATGGCAAAGCTCAAGGTCGACGGGAAAGAAATAACGGTACCCGACCACTACACGCTGCTGCAGGCGGCGGAAGACGCTGGCGCGGAAGTGCCGCGCTTCTGTTTCCACGAGCGGCTGTCGATCGCCGGCAATTGCCGCATGTGCCTGATCGAGGTGAAGGGCGGGCCGCCCAAGCCGCAGGCCTCCTGCGCCATGGGCGTGCGCGACCTGCGCCCCGGCCCGAACGGCGAGACGCCGGAAATCTTCACCAACACGCCGATGGTCAAGAAGGCCAGGGAAGGCGTGATGGAATTCCTGCTGATCAACCATCCGCTGGATTGCCCGATCTGCGACCAGGGCGGCGAGTGCGACCTGCAGGACCAGGCGATGGCCTTCGGCGTCGATTCCTCGCGCTATCACGAGAACAAGCGCGCGGTCGAAGACAAGTATATCGGACCGCTGGTCAAGACGGTGATGAACCGCTGCATCCATTGCACGCGCTGCGTCCGCTTCACCACGGAAGTTGCCGGCATTTCCGAGCTCGGCCTGATCGGCCGCGGCGAGGACGCCGAGATCACCACCTATCTCGAACAGGCGATGACCTCGGAGCTGCAGGGCAATGTCATCGATCTCTGCCCGGTCGGCGCGCTGACCTCCAAGCCCTTCGCCTTCCAGGCGCGGCCCTGGGAATTGACCAAGACCGAATCCATCGACGTGATGGACGCCGTCGGTTCGGCGATCCGCGTCGATAGCAGGGGCCGCGAAGTGATGCGCATCCTGCCGCGCATCAACGAGCAGGTGAACGAGGAATGGATCTCCGACAAGACCCGCTTCATCTGGGACGGCTTGCGCACGCAGCGCCTCGACCGCCCCTATGTGCGCAAGGACGGCAGACTGGTTGCCGCGAGCTGGGCCGAGGCTTTTGCCGCGATCAACGACGCGGTGTCGAAGGCGGCACCCGAGAGAATCGGCGCCATTTCGGGCGATCTCGCCGCGGTAGAGGAAATCTACGCGCTGAAGCTTTTGATGGCTTCGCTCGGCTCGAGGAACACCGACTGCCGCCAGGACGGTGCAGCACTCGATCCGTCGCTCGGGCGCGCCAGCTACATCTTCAACCCGACCATCGAAGGCATCGAGCAGGCCGACGCGGTGCTGATCATCGGCGCCAATCCGCGCTTCGAGGCCTCGGTGCTCAACACCCGCATCCGCAAGCGCTGGCGGATCGGCAATTTGCCGGTCGGCGTCATCGGTGATATCGGCGACACACGCTACGACTACGAGCAGCTTGGCGCCGGGCCGGAATCGCTGAAGGATCTGGCGGATGGCAATGGCAAGTTCTTCCAGACGCTGAAGAAGGCGACGCACCCGCTTATCATCGTCGGCCAGGGCGCGCTGGCGCGGGCCGATGGCGCGGCCGTGCTCGGCCAGGCTGCCAGGCTAGCCACCGCGGTCAACGCCGCCCGCGCCGATTGGAACGGCTTTGCCGTGCTGCACAACGCCGCCGGCCGCGTCGGTGGCCTCGATCTCGGCTTCGTGCCGGGCGAAGGCGGCAAGAATGTCGCCGGCATGCTGGGCGAGACCGACGTTCTGTTCCTGCTCGGCGCCGACGAGATCGACATGGGCAAGACCGGCGGCGCCTTCGTCGTCTATATCGGTACCCATGGCGACGCCGGCGCGCACCGCGCCAACGTCATCCTGCCGGGCGCCGCCTATACCGAAAAGTCGGGCACCTATGTCAACACGGAAGGGCGCGTGCAGCAGACCAACCGCGCCGGCTTCGCGCCGGGCGATGCCCGCGAGGACTGGGCGATTCTGCGGGCGCTGTCGGATGTGCTGGGCAAGAAGCTGCCGTTCGATTCACTGCCGCAGCTGCGCGCGAAACTTTATGGCGAATACCCGCATCTGGCCCGCATCGATCAGGTCGCGGCCGGCAATGCCGAGGATATCGCAGGGGTGGCGAAGCTCGGCGGGCGGCTGAACAAGGGCACGTTCACTTCGCCGGTCAAGGATTTCTACCTGACCAACCCGATCGCGCGCGCGTCGGCCGTCATGGCGGAATGCTCGGCACTGGCCAAGAGCGGCTTCAAGCAGGCGGCGGAATAAGCATGGACACCTTCTTTTCCTTCTACGTGCTGCCGGCGCTGCTGATCCTGCTGAAGTCGGTCGTGCTGATCGTCGTGCTCCTGGTCTTCGTCGCCTATATCCTCTACGCCGACCGCAAGATCTGGGCGGCGGTGCAACTGCGCCGCGGTCCGAACGTGGTCGGCCCCTGGGGCACGCTGCAGGCCTTCGCCGACCTGTTGAAGTTCGTCTTCAAGGAACCGGTCATTCCGTCCGGCGCCAACAAGGGCGTTTTTCTCCTTGCACCGCTGGTTTCCGCCGTGCTGGCGATCTCGGCCTGGGCGGTCATTCCGGTCAATCAGGGCTGGGCGATCGCCAACGTCAATGTCGGCATACTCTATGTCTTCGCCATCTCCTCGCTCGAGGTCTACGGCGTGATCATGGGCGGCTGGGCATCCAACTCGAAATATCCGTTCCTCGGCGCGCTGCGTTCGGCAGCGCAGATGGTGTCCTACGAAGTCTCGATCGGCTTCGTCATCGTCACCGTGCTGCTTTGCGTCGGCTCGCTCAACCTGTCCGACATCGTGCTCTCGCAGCAGGACGGGCTCGGCACCAGGCTCGGCCTGCCCAACACCTTCCTCGACTGGCACTGGCTGTCGCTGTTCCCGATGTTCGTCATCTTCTTCATCTCGGCGCTGGCCGAGACGAACCGGCCGCCCTTCGACCTGGTGGAAGCCGAATCGGAACTGGTCGCCGGCCACATGGTCGAATATTCGTCGACGCCGTTCCTGCTGTTCTTTCTCGGCGAATATGTCGCCATCGTGCTGATGTGCGCGCTGGCCACCATCCTGTTCCTCGGCGGCTGGCTGCCGCCCTTCAACTTCGCGCCCTTCACCTGGGTGCCGGGGCTGATCTGGTTCGTACTCAAGGTCTGCGTGGTGTTCTTCATGATCTCCATGGTGAAGGCATTCGTGCCGCGCTACCGCTACGACCAGCTGATGCGGCTCGGCTGGAAGGTCTTCCTGCCGATCTCGCTGTTCATGGTGGTCGCCACCGCGGCCTTCCTCAAGATCACGGGGTTTGCGTGATGTCCGCTCTGTCCCAAGCCGCAAAATCGCTGCTTTTGCAGGATTTCGTCAGCGCCTTCTTCCTGTCGATGCGCCAGTTCTTCGCGCCGAAGGAGACGATCAACTATCCGCACGAGAAGGGGCCGATCAGCCCGCGCTTCCGTGGCGAGCATGCGCTGCGCCGTTATCCCAATGGCGAGGAACGCTGCATCGCCTGCAAATTGTGCGAGGCGATCTGCCCGGCGCAGGCCATCACCATCGAGGCCGGTCCGCGCCGCAATGACGGCACGCGCCGCACGGTGCGCTATGACATCGACATGGTGAAGTGCATCTATTGCGGCTTCTGCCAGGAAGCCTGCCCGGTCGACGCCATCGTCGAGGGGCCGAATTTTGAATTCGCGACGGAGACGCGCGAGGAACTCTATTACGACAAGGACAGGCTGTTGGCGAATGGCGACCGGTGGGAGCGCGAACTGGCGCGCAACATCTCGCTTGATGCGCCGTACCGCTGATATTTGACGGATGGACGAGGCGAGGGGCCTCGTCCAGAGGATGATCGCGAAAAGTTGCAGACTTTTCGGACAAGATCGTGCTCCGGAATTCACAGTGGTCCATGTTTCTTTCGATCGGGTCTTTCAACCCGATCGAAACATGGGCTAGGAACACGAAACTTGCGGCCGGAGGCGGCGGCAAAAATCAAACAGGACGGTTGTCCTGTTTGGACAGGAACCCGGGGGATCCCCAATGCTGAGTGGACTAGAGGCGGCTTTTTTCTACCTCTTCGCCTTTGTCGCGGTGGCATCGGCGTTCATGGTTATTTCATCGCGCAACCCCGTCCATTCGGTGCTGTTCCTGATCCTGACCTTCTTCAACGCCGCCGGCCTGTTCATGCTGACCGGCGCCGAGTTCCTGGCGATGATCCTGCTCGTCGTCTATGTCGGCGCGGTGATGGTGCTGTTCCTCTTCGTCGTGATGATGCTCGACGTCGATTTCGCCGAGATGAAGGAAGGCGCCCTGCAATACGCTCCGATCGGCGCGCTGGTCGGGCTGATCCTGGCGGCGGAGCTGATCGTCGTGCTGGGCGGCTATACATTCGCGCCGCAGCTGGCCTCTACCGTGTCGAAGCCCATCCCGGATCTCGCCGCGCGGACAAATACGGCCGCACTCGGCGACATCCTGTATACCGACTACCTCTACTACTTCCAGATTTCGGGCCTCATCCTGCTGGTCGCCATGATCGGCGCCATCGTGCTGACGTTGCGCCACAAGGAAGGGGTCAAGCGGCAGTCGATCGCAGCCCAGGTCGGCCGTACCGCGGCGACCGGCATGGAAATCCGCAAGGTCAAGTCGGGCGAAGGAGTCTGAGATGGTCGTCGGCATCGCACATTATCTGACCGTATCGGCGATCCTGTTCACGCTCGGCGTGTTCGGCATCTTCCTGAACCGCAAGAACGTCATCGTCATCCTGATGTCGATCGAGCTGATCCTGCTTGCGGTCAACATCAATTTCGTCGCCTTTTCGGCGGCTCTCGGCGATCTGGTCGGCCAGGTGTTCGCGCTGTTCGTGCTGACGGTCGCGGCGGCCGAGGCGGCCATCGGACTTGCCATTCTCGTCGTCTTCTTCCGCAACCGCGGCTCGATCGCGGTCGAAGACGTGAACATGATGAAGGGTTGACGGAACCACCATGTATCAGGCCATCGTCTTCCTTCCGCTGCTCGGCTTCCTGATCGTCGGCCTGTTCGGCACGTCGCTCGGCGCCAAGGCGTCCGAATACATCACCTCGGGCTTCCTGGTGATCGCGGCCGTCCTGTCGTGGATCGCCTTCTTCACCGTCGGCTTCGGCCATGGCGAGGTGTTCACCGTGCCGGTGCTGCGCTGGATCGAGTCGGGCGGGCTCGAAGCATCCTGGGCGCTCCGCATCGACACGCTGACGGTGGTGATGCTGGTGGTGGTCAACACGGTGTCGGCGCTGGTCCACATCTATTCGATCGGCTACATGCACCACGACCCGAACCGGCCGCGCTTCTTCGCCTATCTGTCGCTGTTCACCTTCGCCATGCTGATGCTGGTGACGGCCGACAACCTGGTGCAGATGTTCTTCGGCTGGGAAGGGGTGGGCCTCGCCTCCTACCTGCTGATCGGCTTCTGGTACAAGAAGCCGTCGGCCAACGCCGCCGCCATCAAAGCGTTCGTCGTCAACCGCGTCGGCGATTTCGGTTTCGCGCTCGGCATCTTCGGCGTGTTCGTGCTGTTCGGCTCGGTCAATCTCGGCACCATCTTCGCCAATGCGGCGACGTTCATCCCGGCTGAAGGCGCCCCGCAAGGTGGCGCGGTGCTGACCTTCCTCGGCTATGCGCTCGACAAGCAGGCGGCAATGACGGTCGTCTGCCTGCTCCTGTTCATGGGTGCCATGGGCAAGTCGGCGCAGGTGCCGCTGCATACCTGGCTGCCTGACGCCATGGAAGGTCCGACGCCGGTCTCCGCGCTGATCCATGCCGCCACCATGGTGACGGCCGGCGTGTTCATGCTGGCGCGGCTGTCGCCGCTGTTCGAGCTGTCGCATTCGGCGCTGACGGTGGTGACCTTCATCGGCGCCTTCACCGCCTTCTTCGCGGCGACCGTCGGCCTGGTCCAGAACGACATCAAGCGCGTCATCGCCTATTCGACCTGCTCGCAGCTCGGCTACATGTTCGTGGCGCTGGGCGTCGGCGCCTACGGTGCCGCGATCTTCCACCTGTTCACGCATGCCTTCTTCAAGGCGCTGCTGTTCCTCGGCTCGGGCTCGGTCATCCATGCCGTTTCCGACGAGCAGGACATGCGCAGGATGGGCGGCCTCAGGAGACTGATCCCGACCACCTACTGGATGATGGTGATCGGCACGCTGGCGCTGACCGGCGTCGGCATTCCGGTGACGGTCATCGGCACCGCCGGCTTCTTCTCCAAGGACGCCATTATCGAAAGCGCCTTTGCCAGCCACAACTCGGTCGCCGCCCTTGCCTTCGTGCTCCTGGTCGTCGCCGCCTGCTTCACCTCCTTCTATTCCTGGCGGCTGATCTTCATGACTTTCCACGGCCAGCCGCGGGCGAGCCACGAGGTGATGCACCACGTCCATGAATCGCCGCCGGTGATGCTGGTGCCGCTGTTCATCCTGGCCGCGGGCGCGCTGTTTGCCGGCATCATCTTCCACGGCGCCTTCATCGGCGAAGGCTACGCCGAATTCTGGAAAGCCTCGCTGTTCACGTTGCCGGACAACCACATCCTGCACGAGATTCACGAATTGCCGCTGTGGGTCGAGCTGGCGCCGTTCGTCGCCATGCTGATCGGTTTTGCGATCGCCTGGCAGTTCTATATCCGGGCGCCGGAGATGCCGAAAAACCTGGCCGCACAGCACCGCGGGCTTTACGCCTTCCTGCTCAACAAGTGGTATTTCGACGAGCTCTACGACTTCCTGTTCGTGCGGCCCGCCAAGCGCCTCGGCCATTTCCTGTGGAAGACCGGCGACGGCACCGTCATCGACGGCCTCGGGCCGGACGGCATCTCGGCGCGCGTCGTCGACGTCACCAACCGCGTCGTCAAGCTGCAGACCGGCTATCTCTATCACTATGCCTTCGCCATGCTGATCGGCGTTGCCGCATTCGTCACCTGGATGATGCTCTGATGACCGCCTGGCCAATCCTTTCGCTGGTCACCTTCCTACCGCTGGTTGGTGTGCTGCTCATCCTGTTCATCAACGACGACAGCGAAAACGCGCGCCGCAACATCCGTGCCATAGCGCTGCTGACGACGACGTTCACGTTCATCATCTCGCTGTTCATCTGGACCGGTTTCGACAATTCGGAGGCCGGCTTCCAGTTCGTCGAGAAGGTCGCCTGGCTCGACTCCGGCATTTCCTACCATATGGGCGTGGACGGCATTTCGATGCTGTTCGTCATCCTGACGACGTTCCTGATGCCGCTCTGCATCCTGGCGTCGTGGGAAGCGATCGAGAAGCGCGTCAAGGCCTACATGATCGCCTTCCTGCTGCTCGAAACGCTGATGATCGGCGTGTTCTGCGCGCTCGACATCGTGCTGTTCTACGTCTTCTTCGAGGCCGGCCTGATCCCGATGTTCATCATCATCGGCGTCTGGGGCGGCAAGCGGCGCGTCTATGCCTCGTTCAAGTTCTTCCTCTACACGCTCGCCGGCTCGGTGCTGATGCTGCTCGCCATCATGGCGATGTTCTACCAGTCCGGCACGACCGATATTCCGACGCTTTTGACGCACAACTTCCCGGCCAACATGCAGACATGGTTATGGCTCGCCTTCTTCGCCTCTTTCGCGGTGAAGATGCCGATGTGGCCGGTGCACACCTGGCTGCCGGACGCGCATGTCGAGGCACCGACGGCCGGCTCGGTGATCCTGGCCGCCATCCTGTTGAAGATGGGCGGATACGGTTTCCTGCGGTTCTCCTTGCCGATGTTCCCGCTGGCGTCAGAGATGTTCGCGCCGCTGGTCTTTGCGCTGTCGGTCGTCGCCATCATCTACACCTCGCTGGTGGCGCTGATGCAGGAGGACATGAAGAAGCTGATCGCCTATTCGTCGGTCGCCCATATGGGTTTCGTGACCATGGGCATCTTCGCCATGAACCAGGAAGGCGTGCAGGGCGCCATCTTCCAGATGCTCAGCCATGGCCTCGTCTCGGGCGCGCTGTTCCTGTGCGTCGGCGTCATCTACGACCGCATGCACACGCGTGAGATCGCCGCCTATGGCGGCCTGGTCAACAACATGCCGAAATACGCCACCGTGTTCCTGATCTTTACCATGGCCAATGTCGGCCTGCCGGGCACCAGCGGCTTCGTCGGCGAATTCCTGACCATGCTCGGCGTGTTCCGGGTCAACACCTGGGTGGCGTTCTTCGCCGCCACCGGCGTCATCCTGTCGGCCGCCTACGCGCTGTGGCTCTATCGCCGGGTGATCTTCGGGGCGCTGACCAAGGACAGCCTCAAGGGCCTGCTCGACCTGTCGACGCGCGAGAAGGCGATCATCTATCCGCTGGTCGTGCTGGTCATCTTCTTCGGCGTCTACCCCGCACCCGTCTTCGACGCGACGGCCCAGTCGGTCAAGTCGCTCGTCACCAATGTCACCGCATCGATCGGCGCCGCGCAGACCGCGGCGGCGAACTGACCAGAGGGGTTTTGCGAACCATGACGCCGGACCTTCTCTCCAGCCTGTCGCTCTCGACGCCAGAGCTGATCCTTGCCATCGGCGCGCTCGCGCTGCTGATGGTCGGCGCCTATTCGCGCGCCAACACCGCCAATACGGTGACCGGCCTTGCCGTCGCCGCGCTGGTGATATCAGGCGCCTGGCTGATCTTCTCCAGCGGGCAGGGCAGCGCCTACGGCAACGCCTTCATCCAGGATTCCTTCGCCCGGTTCATGAAGCTGCTGTCGCTGGTCGGCTCGGCGGTGACGCTGGTCATGTCGATGCGCTTTGCCAAGGCGGAGCGTTTCGACAAGTTCGAATATCCGGTGCTGATCCTGTTGTGCACGCTCGGCATGATGCTGATGATCTCGGCCAACGGCATGATCGGGCTCTATCTCGGCCTCGAATTGCAGTCGCTGGCGATCTATGTGCTGTGCGCGATCAACCGCGAGAACCTGCGTTCGACCGAGGCCGGCCTGAAATACTTCGTCCTGGGCGCGCTGTCGTCGGGCATGCTGCTCTACGGCATCAGCCTGGTCTATGGCTATACCGGCAATACCGGCTTCCAGGAGATCGCGACGGCGCTCGGCAGCGGCGAGCGCCAGCTTGGCTTGGTCTTCGGTCTCGTCTTCGTGCTGGCCGGCCTCGCCTTCAAAATCTCGGCGGTGCCATTCCACATGTGGACGCCCGACGTCTATGAGGGCGCGCCGACGCCGGTGACCGCTTTCCTGGCGGCGGCCCCCAAGATGGCGGCGATGGCGCTGATCGTGCGCGTCACCATGGGCGCGTTCAAGCCGGTCGCTGCCGACTGGCAGCAGATCATCGTCTTCATCTCGATCGCCTCGATGGCGCTCGGCGCGTTCGCGGCAATCGGCCAGACCAACATCAAGCGGCTGATGGCCTATTCCTCGATCGGCCATATGGGCTACGCTCTGGTCGGTCTTGCCGCCAACAGCCAGGCCGGCGTGCGCGGCGTCGCCATCTACATGCTGATCTATCTGGTGATGACGCTCGGCACCTTCGCCTTCATCCTCGCCATGCGGCGCAAGGAAGGCAATGTCGAGCAGATCAGCGACCTGGCCGGCCTGTCCTCGACCAACCCGATCATGGCGACGATCCTGACCATCCTGATGTTCTCGCTGGCCGGCATTCCGCCGCTCGCCGGGTTCTGGGGGAAGTGGTACGTGTTCCTCGCCGCCATCAACGCCAATCTCTATGCGCTGGCGATCATCGGCGTGCTGGCCTCGGTGGTGGGCGCCTATTATTACCTGCGCATCATCAAGATCATGTGGTTCGACGAACCGGTCGGCGGCTTCGTGCCGATGGCTAGCGAATTGCGCCTCGTGCTCGGCGTCTCAGGCGCTTTCGTGCTGTTCTATGTGCTGATCGGCGGGCCGATCGGCACTTACGCCGAAGCCGCCGCCAAGACATTCTTCTGACGGCATGGCATTTCGGCTGGCTCCAACCGCGGCGTCGGAAGGGTTCCGGCTCGAGGCTCATGACAGCGTCGGCTCGACCAATGCGCTGGCGCTGGACCACGCCCGGGCAGGCGACCCGGGCAAATTGTGGGTCGTTTCCAAGAAACAGGAGAGCGGGCGCGGGCGGCGCGGCCGCGTCTGGGCGACGCCCGAGGGCAATCTGGCGGCGACGCTGCTCGTCCTCACCGGCGGCGAGCTTCGCCTGGCCGCGACGCTCGGTTTCGTCGCCGGTCTGGCGCTGGCCGATGCGCTCGACGCCGTGGTGCCGAAGAGCCGGATCGCCATCGGCCTCGACGGCGGCAGTGAGGGCAAGAACCGGTTCGAACTGAAATGGCCGAACGACGTGCTTGCCTCCGGCGCCAAACTCGCCGGCATCCTGTTGGAATCGGCGGTCCTCGAAGGCGGCCGTTTCGCGGTGGCGGTCGGTATCGGCGTCAATGTTGTGGCATATCCCGAGGATTTACCGTATCCCGCGACATCGCTTCACGCATTGGGCGCCGCTTGCGACGCCGAAACGCTGTTCCTGGCGCTATCGGATGCCTGGAGCGAGAACGCCCGATGGTGGGATGAAGGGCGCGGGCTTGCCGCCGTCAGGCGGCGCTGGCTGGCACGCGCGGCAGGCCTTGGCGGCGAGGTTGCTGTCAGAATTGACGGTAATGTGGTGCGTGGGGTGTTTGAAACCATTGACGAGGACTGTCGTTTCGTGATTCGCGACGATGAGGGTTCGGTTTTGACGATCGCCGCCGGCGACGTGCATTTCGGCGCGGTCGCGTCTGCCCGGGTCTAGAAGTGGTTGCGTGTTTGATTGAAACACGGAGCCGCTCCAACTGATTGTTTTTGCGCAATTCCGGACGGAAAACCGTTACACGCTTTTCCTGGAATTGCTTTAACGGCTTGGCCTGAGGGCCAGGAAGGAAAAAATCATGGCGAAAGCTGACAACGCCGAACTCGTCTTCGTGCCGCTCGGCGGCGTCGGCGAGATCGGTATGAACTTCGCCCTCTATGGCTACGGCCCGCCCAGCGCGCGCGAGTGGATCGTCATTGATGTCGGCGTCACCTTTCCCGACGCTGTGCATCCGGGCGTCGACCTGATCCTGCCCGATACGCGCTTCATCGAGGAGAACCTCGCCAATCTGCGCGGCATCATCATCACCCATGCGCATGAGGACCATTACGGCGCGCTGCTCGACACCTGGCCGAAGCTGAAGGCGCCGGTGTGGATGACGCCGTTCAGCGCTGGCTTGCTGGACGCGAAGCGCCAAGGCGAGCAGGGCGCGCCGAAAATCCCGGTGACGATCTACAAAGCGGGCGAGAAATTCACCGTCGGCCCGTTCGAGATCGAGGCCATTCCGGTGGCGCATTCGATTCCCGAGCCGATGTCGCTGGCGATTACGTCGCCGGCAGGCACCGTCATCCATACCGGCGACTGGAAGATCGACCCGGAGCCGACGATCGGCCCGAAAACCGACGAGGCGCGTTTTCGGGCCTATGGCGACAAGGGCGTGCTGGCGCTGGTCTGCGATTCGACCAACGCGCTGCGGGAAGGGGAGTCGCCTTCGGAAGTCGCGGTCGGCGAGGGCCTCAAGGGCGTCATCCAGGCCGCCAAGGGCCGCGTCGCCGTCACCACTTTCTCCTCCAATGTCGGGCGCATCGTTTCCATCGCCAGGGCGGCGCGGGATGCCGGCCGCCAGTGCCTGGTGCTCGGCCGCTCGCTGAAGCGCGTTATCGATGTCGCTGGCGAACTCGGCTACATGGATGGCCTGCCGGAGTTCATCGCCGAGGAGGATTTCGGCTTCATCCCGCGCGAGAACCTGGTCATCATCTGCACCGGCAGCCAGGGCGAGCCGCTGGCCGCCCTTGCCAAGCTGTCGCGCGACGAGATGAAATCTGTGTCGCTGACGGCAGGCGACACGGTGGTGTTCTCCTCGCGCACTATTCCCGGCAATGAGAGGGCGATCCTCGAGATCAAGAACCGCCTCATCGATCTCGGCATCAAGATCATCGAGGACGGTGATGCGCTGGTGCATGTCTCCGGGCATCCGCGGCGCAGCGAATTGCGCAAGATGTACGAATGGGTGCGGCCGCAGATCGGCGTTCCCGTGCATGGCGAGGCGGCGCATCTGGTGGCGCAGGGATCGCTGATGTCGACCTCCGGCATCGGCCAGGTGGCGCAGGTGCGCGACGGCGACATGCTGAGGCTCGCTCCCGGCCCAGCCACCATCATCGACCAGGTGCCGTTCGGCCGTGTCTACAAGGACGGCAATCTGATCGGCACCGACCAGGCCATGGGCATACGCGACCGGCGCAAGCTGTCGTTCGCCGGTCATGTCGCGGTCAACGTCGTGCTTGACGAGAAGTATGAGCTTGCCGGCGACCCCGATCTGGTCGCCATCGGCGTCGCCGAGGCGGATAGCCGCGGCGAGACGCTGGAGGACCTGATGATCGATGCGGCAATCGGCGCCGTGGACTCGATCCCCCGTCAGCGCCGAAAAGACCTCGACCTCGTGCAAGAGGCGGTCCGGCGCGCGGTGCGCGGCGCCGCCAACGAAGCCTGGGGCAAGAAACCGCTGGTGACGGTGTTCGTCACGAGGTGACGAACAGGGAATAGGGGAATAGGGGAATAGGGCAGTAGGGGAGTAGGAAAGAGCAAACAGCGTTGAGCTCCCCACCTTTCGACTTGTTTTTCCCTACTGCCCTACTGCCCTATTGCCTTACTGCCCTGAAGGAAAACCATGCTCGGACGCCTGAACCATGTCGCGCTTGCGGTGCCGGACCTGGCGGCGGCCATCGCTGCCTATCGCAGCACGCTCGGCGCAGAGGTGAGCGAACCGCGGGCGCTGCCGGAGCATGGCGTGACCGTGGTGTTCGTCAATGTCGGCAACACCAAGATCGAACTGCTGGAGCCCTTGGGCGAGGGTTCGCCGATTGCCGCCTTCCTGGAGAAAAACCCGTCGGGCGGCATGCATCATCTCTGCTATGAGGTCGACGACATCCTGGCCGCGCGCGATCGGCTCAAGGCCGCCGGCGCCCGCGTGCTGGGCGACGGCAGACCGAAGACCGGCGCGCATGGCAAACCTGTGCTGTTCCTGCACCCCAAGGATTTCTTCGGCACGCTGATCGAACTGGAGCAATCATGAGCTGGGTTTCGTTCACGGCCCTGTTTTTCGCGACCTGGTGGGTGGTGCTGTTTACCGTGCTGCCCTTCAGCGTCAGGACGCAGGACGACGATCACGACGTGACGCTTGGCACCGTTCCCAGCGCACCGCGCGGGCCGCATATGCTGCGCGCCGTGATCCGCACAACCATCGCCACGGCGGTCCTCATGGGCATTTTTTACGGCCTGACGCATGGGCTGGGATACAGCCTTAACGACATCCCGCACATCGTGCCGGATTTCGGCCAGACCCCGCCGAAGTAAACCGCCGGACAAAGGCATTTTCATAGAGCGATTTGTGCATCGGAGCAGAGCGGACCCGGTCCGGACTGGTGCTGCTCTTTCTGGCCAGCCGCCGCTGACGCTGGGTAATGTAATCCTGCAACTCGCGGCGCTAACCGAATGATTGCACAAAAAAAATGCAAGGCACGAGGCCTTGCAATTAAACGCGTCCGATCTGTTTCCGTTTCCCGGCGGCAGCGAGTAACCGCGCCTAGATCGCATCCTCCCAAGACTTTGACCGCGTAGGAGGGCAGATTTTTCTCCGCCCTCTCGGTTATCGCGGCACACTAGCCTAAGGCGAATGAAAATGTCACGAAGAATTTTGCCTCGAAACAGGCATTCTCGTGCTGCACTGCACAATAGTACGGCAGGCTTTGCTTCCGAAACGCCCAGTAGAGATGACCGGGCCTTTTCGGCCTCGACGAAAAAGGGCCTGGGCAGAAAGATCGAGGCCAGGGCCGAAAGAAGTTCGGTGCACCGGACTTGTGGCGAGGCGGGACGGAAGGCCGACGGAATCCGGCGCGGAGGCTCGAGTGTGACGGCGTGGCCGGGTTCCCATTCGGTCATGAAATGGCTATGAAGCCGGGGCAAGCAAGCCTGCGTCGCGCCGATTCTGGTGCGGCCATCCTCACCCACGGACCAGTCCATGCGTTTGTCGCGTTATTTCCTGCCCATCCTCAAAGAGAATCCGCGCGAGGCCGAGATCGTCTCGCACCGGCTGATGCTGCGCGCGGGCATGATCCGCCAGCAGGGGCAAGGCAGCTTTTCCTGGCTGCCGCTCGGCAAGCGGGTGCTGGACAAGGTCTGCCAGATCATCCGCGAGGAGCAGAACCGCGCCGGCGCGCTGGAAATCCTGATGCCGACCATCCAGTCGGCCGACCTGTGGCGCGAAAGCGGCCGCTACAACGACTATGGCAAGGAGATGCTGCGCATCAAGGACCGCCAGGACCGCGACATGCTCTATGGGCCGACCAACGAGGAGATGGTCACCGAGATCTTCCGCGCCTATGCGAAGTCCTACAAGGATTTGCCGCTCAACCTCTACCACATCCAGTGGAAGTTCCGCGACGAGGTGCGGCCGCGCTTCGGCGTCATGCGTTCGCGCGAATTCCTGATGAAGGATGCCTATTCCTTCGATCTCGACTTCGAGGGCGCCAGGGCGGCCTATAACAGGATGTTCGTCTCCTACCTCAGGACGTTTACGCGCATGGGCCTGCAAGCGATCCCGATGCGGGCCGATACCGGG
Organism: Mesorhizobium sp. M0152; assembly: GCF_040322415.1. Classification (NCBI taxonomy): domain Bacteria; kingdom Pseudomonadati; phylum Pseudomonadota; class Alphaproteobacteria; order Hyphomicrobiales; family Phyllobacteriaceae; genus Mesorhizobium; species Mesorhizobium sp. M0152. The sequence continues at coordinate 25,934 of NZ_JAMYTH010000028.1, read as the reverse complement.
CCGATCGGCGGCGATCTCAGCCACGAATTCATCATCCTGGCCGATACCGGCGAGAGCCAGGTTTTCTGCCATCGCGACTATCTCTCGCTCGACGTGCCCGGCGCCAGCACCGACTTCGCCAACGACGCCGAGATCGCCGGCATCGTCAAGACGTGGACGACGCCCTACGCCGCCACCGACGAGATGCATGACGAGGCGGCCTGGGCAACGATCGGCGAAAGCGACAAGGTCTCGGCGCGCGGCATCGAGGTCGGCCACATCTTCCATTTCGGCGACAAATATTCCAAGCCGATGGGCGCCAAGGTAACCGGGCCCGACGGCAAGGATCATTTCGCCTCCGGCGGCTCCTACGGCATCGGACCGTCCAGGCTGGTCGCGGCGATCATCGAAGCCAGCCATGACGAAAACGGCATCATCTGGCCGGACGCCGTGGCGCCGTTCGACATCGGGCTCATCAACATGAAGGTGGGCGACGCCGACTGCGACCGCGTCTGCGACGAACTCCAGGCCGCCTTCGCGGCAGCCGGCAAGGATGTGCTCTACGACGACACCGACCAGCGCCCGGGCGGCAAGTTCGCCACCGCCGACCTGATCGGCCTGCCCTGGCAAGTGATCGTCGGGCCGCGCGGCGTGGCCGCCGGTGAGATCGAGATCAAGAATCGCAGGACCGGCGAGCGCGAGACGCTGCCGCTCGCGGACGCGAAAAAGCGCTTTGGTACCGCGGCATGAACGAGGCGGTGGCGGCAAGATCGGCGGGCGCCGGACCCTTTTCCATCTTCGAGCGCACGGTTGCGTGGCGCTACCTGCGCTCGCGGCGCAAGGAGACGGTGATCTCGGTGATCGCCTCGATCTCGTTCCTCGGCATCATGCTGGGGGTCGCGACGCTGATTGTGGTCATGGCGGTGATGAACGGATTCCGCGCCGAGCTTTTGACGCGCATCCTTGGCGTCAACGGCCATCTGATCGTGCAGCCGCTCGATTCGCCGCTCGAGGATTACGCCCAGGTCGCCGGCCGCATCAACGGCGTGCCCGGCGTCAAATACGCCCTGCCGCTGATCGATGGCCAGGTGCTGGCGCAAGGCAATGTCGGCGGCGGCAGCGGTGCGCTGGTGCGCGGCATACGCGGCGAGGACCTCGGCAAGATCGCCATCGTGGCCAGCAACATCAAGCAAGGCACGATCGCCGATTTCGATACCGGCGAGGGCGTTGCCATCGGCAAGCGCATGGCCGAGAATCTCGGCCTGGCGCTTGGCGACACCATCACCTTGATCTCGCCCGACGGCGACGTGACGCCGCTCGGCACCACGCCGCGCATGAAGGGCTACAAGATCGCGGCGATCTTCGAAGTCGGCATGTCGGAATATGACAGTTCCATCGTCTACATGCCGTTCTCGGAGGCGCAGCTTTATTTCAACATGGACGGAAGGGCGCAGACGATCGAGATTTATGTCGACAATCCCGACGATGTCGACGCGCTGAAACCGAAGGTGGAGGAGGCGGCGCAGCGGCCCATCGACTTGGTCGACTGGCGACAGCGCAACGAGACCTTCTTTTCCGCCCTTCAGGTCGAGCGCAACGTCATGTTCATGATCCTGACGCTGATCGTGCTGGTGGCGGCGCTGAACATCATTTCCGGCCTGGTCATGCTGGTGAAGGACAAGGGGCACGACATCGCCATCCTGCGCACCATGGGCGCCACGCGCGGCGCCATCCTGCGTATCTTCCTGATGACGGGGGCCGCGATCGGCGTCACCGGCACCATCGCCGGCGTCCTGCTCGGCATCGTCATCTGCCTCAACATCGAATCGATCCGCGAGTTCTTCTCCTGGATGACCGGCAAGGTGCTGTTCAATCCCGAGCTTTATTTCCTCAGCCAGCTGCCGGCGAAGATGGATCCGCGCGAAACCACCTATGTCGTCATCATGGCGCTCGGCCTGTCCTTCCTGGCAACGGTGTTTCCGGCATGGCGGGCGGCCCGCCTCGATCCTGTCGAAGCCTTGAGGTACGAGTGATGGCCGAGGCCATTATCGAGCTGAAGAGCGTCGAGCGGCACTATGTGCAGGGGCCGCGCAAGCTCACCATTCTCAACGGCGCCGATTTCTCGCTGAAGCGCGGCGAGATGGTGGCGCTGGTTGCGCCGTCCGGCACCGGCAAGTCGACGCTGCTGCACACGGCCGGCCTGCTGGAACGCCCCGACGCCGGCGACGTGATCCTGTCGGGCCGCGCCTGCGGGCGGCTCTCCGACGACGAGCGCACCTCGATCCGCCGCAACGACGTCGGTTTCGTCTACCAGTTCCATCACCTGCTGCCCGAGTTTACGGCGCTGGAAAACATCATGATGCCGCAGCTCATCAAGGGGCTGCCGCGCAAGGAGGCGGCCGAACGCGCGGCCCAACTGCTCGACTACATGCAGATCGGCAAGCGCGCCTCGCACCGGCCGTCGGAACTTTCCGGCGGCGAACAGCAGCGGGTGGCAATCGCCCGTGCGGTCGCCAACGCACCGCTGGTGCTGCTGGCCGACGAGCCGACCGGCAATCTCGACCCGGTCACCGCCTCCTACGTGTTCGAGGCGCTGGAGGCGCTGGTGCGGCAATCGGGCCTCGCGGCGCTGATCGCCACCCATAATCACCAGCTGGCATCGCGCATGGACCGGCGCATAACGCTTGCCGACGGCAAGGTGGTGCCGCTCGGTTCGGGCTGACCTCCAGTCCAGATATGTCTGGCGGGCTGCCCCGACATTCGTCGCGCCGGCCATCAACCCTTCCTTAACCCTGCCGATCTGATCGCCCGAGGATTCCGGCCGCGGCCGGAATTTGGCCATTGACATTAGCACAAAAATAGAACAAAATACGAACATACAAACAACAGGAGAGAGTTATGACCGATCTGGTTCAGGATGTCGTCTCGCTTGTCTGCATGAGCACCTTTCTCATTTCCATGGCCATCTGGATCGGAGCCATGTGATTTGGCGGCTTCGCCGCTGCGCTTCCCGGGGGGCAAAGCCCGCTTCCCCGTTAAGCCTTTCTTGCCATCGCGGCCTTAGGGTACCCCTGAAGGCATAGAGCAACGTCCAGATGTCGCCCATCCTCACCGCCATCCTCGTGGCCAGCAATCTCGGGCTGATCTTTCTCTTGATGAGCGTGCCGCTTGGTTTGCGCACGGTCAGGCTCAGCCGCGTGGTGGCAATGGACCGGCAGCGCCTCTGGCAGGCACTGTGGCCGCTCGGGAGCGACGCCGGCTGGTCCGGCGAGATCCTTTCGGCCGAAGCGCTGGATGGGGAGGGAATGGCCCGCATCCTGCTGTCCTGGGAAGGCCGCGACGGCAAGCCGATCGAGCGCACGTCGCGGCTTGAGGACGTCGTCGAGGGCAGCCGCTTCTCGATGCGTGTCATCGAGGATACCGCGCTCGACGCCTCGTTCTGGGCGGACTATCGCGAAACCGTCGAACTGGTTCCTGAAGGCAGCGGTACGCGGGTGATGCTCGGCCGGACAGATCGCTACCGCGGCATCGCTTTCCTGGTGTTCCGTTACTTCGCCATGCGCCGCGAACTTGGCAAGCTGCAGCATTGGGCGAGAACGGGGCAGTACCGCAAGGGCGGCTGGTTCGAGCATCCGCTGAGCCAGCTCGGCTTCGCGGTATTGTCTGCATTGATCCTGTGGCCGTTCTTCGGCCTTCACCTCAGTGGGTTGGCGCTTTCCGCGATCCTGACGTCGGCGGTGGCCCTGCATGAGCTTGGCCACATGGCGGCATTCCGGCTGATGGGCCACCGCAAGGCGCGCATGATCTTCATTCCGCTGCTCGGCGGCATCGCCATTGGCGGCCGGCCCTACAACAGCCGTTTCGAAGTGGCTTTCGTGGCGCTGATGGGCGCTGGCTTTTCCGCCTTCCTGGTGCCCATCGTCATCGCCGCCAGTGTGCTTGCAGGCGCGGAGGGACACAAGGTCGTCTCAGCGCTGCTGGCGGCGCTGGCGGGTTGCGTGGCCCTATTCAACATCGCCAATCTGGTGCCGGTATGGAAATTCGACGGCGGCCAGGTGCTGCGCCAGATCTGCCCGGGACCTGTCGCGCTGGCGCTGGCCTCGTTCTTCCTGCTCTCGGCCTTCCTGGCACTTGGCCTGCAGGCCGGTTTCTCCTCCGGGTTTCTGCTGGCGGCGGGGGCGATCTTTTCGATCCTCAGCCTGCTTACCATGGGCAGCGGGGTAAAGCCGCGCCACGAGCTGGAGCCGATCCGCACGGCCGACCGTTTTGCCATCGCCGGTGGCTTGCTGGCGGTGTTCATCATCCATGGCTGCGGCGTTCTGTGGGCGTCCGCGCAACTGATCTGAACCGGGCTTCGGGCGGGACGTTCAACCGGCCTTGCGGGCTGCTTCGACAGGCAAGGCCGTGGCGGGACCGAACACGTCCTCGAAGGCGGATTTCAGGGAAAGATCAAGATCGGCCATGGTTACGGGAAGGCCGAGATCGACAAGGCTGGTGACACCGTGGTCCTGCACGCCGCAGGGCACGATGCCACCGAAATGGTCGAGATCGGGTTCGACATTGATGGCGATGCCGTGAAAGCTCACCCAGCGCCTGAGCCTGATGCCGATGGCGGCGATCTTGTCCTCGGCCGGCGAGCCGTCCGGCAGGGCAGGGCGATCGGGCCGCACCACCCAGACGCCGACGCGGTCCTCGCGGCGCTCGCCGCGCACGTTGAACGCGGCGAGCGTGCCGATGATCCACTGTTCGAGCGCGGCAACGAAGGCGCGCACATCCTCGCGACGCCGCTTCAGGTCGAGCATGACATAGGCGACCCGCTGGCCCGGCCCATGATAGGTGTATTCGCCGCCGCGTCCGGCCGCGAAGACCGGGAAGCGGCCGGCGTCGATCAGATCCTCGACGCGGGCGCTTGTGCCCGCCGTGTAGAGCGGCGGATGTTCGACCAGCCAGACCATTTCGCCGGCGGCGCCGCTTCGGATCGCCTCGGCGCGTGCCTCCATGACGGCGAGCGCGTCGGGATAGGCAGTCAGGCCGGGCTCGATGCGCCACTCGACCGGCGCCGAACCGGGCAAGGGCAGGAACGACGTGGCAATCTGGCTGCGTTCTGGCATGGCGTATCTCTTTGTTGCTTTCCATATGGCGTCAAGCGGCGCAAACGTCCAGTTCCGGCCCTATATTCCAATCCTTTGCAACGTTATGCCGGACACCGGATATTATTGCTGCGCGCGCACTTGTTTCGCCGGAAACGATTTGCTACACGCCGCGAGCCGGTCGGTTCCGGCTCCTACCACGTGCGGTCGTGGCGGAATTGGTAGACGCGCAGCGTTGAGGTCGCTGTGGGGCAACCCGTGGAAGTTCGAGTCTTCTCGACCGCACCATTTTCTCTCCCAGAACCTGATTCGTGCCAGCCTCTGCCCTCGGGGCAGGGCGCATTTCGTTTGATATTCCCGCACGTTACGCCAGTTTCCTTTCTGAGCATTGGATTTTTCCAAAACCGGTTTCCACTTTCGGGGATCATGGTCTAGACCTGACAGGCACCTTTTCCGGGATTCTTGTTGCGGGAGGCGCTGGTGGAAGGCCAGGACAAGCAGACGACCTCCGCCAAGGCGGCCGACGAGCACCACGCCGACATCTACGGCGAGGACGGTGCCGTTCGTTCGTCTTTCCTTGCTGAGATCGGCGCTGCGATCGCCGACCGCGACACGCCCGCGCTCAAGCGCGAGGTCGACGACCTGCACCAGTCGGAGCTCGGCGACCTGATCGAGGCGCTGCATCCCGAACAGCGCCGCGCCCTGGTCGAACTGCTCGGCTCCGATTTCGACTTTTCCGCGCTGACCGAGGTCGACGAGGCGATCCGCATGGAGATCGTCGATCACCTGCCCAACGCTCAGATCGCGCAGGCGGTGCAGGAGCTCGATTCCGACGACGCCGTCTACATCCTCGAAGACCTTGAAAAGGAAGACCAGGACGAGATCCTGTCGCAGCTGCCGTTCACCGAGCGGATCAGGCTGCGCCGTTCGCTCGACTATCCCGAAGAGACCGCCGGGCGGCGCATGCAGACGGAATTCGTCGCGGTGCCTGCGTTCTGGACGATCGGCCAGACCATAGACTACATGCGCGAGGACAAGAACCTCCCCGATCGCTTCAGCCAGATCTTCGTCATCGACCCCAGCTTCAAGCTGCTCGGCGCCATCGATCTCGACCAGATCCTGCGCGCCAGGCGCGCGGTCAAGGTCGGGGAGGTCATGCACGAAACGCGCCACGCCATTCCGGCCACCATGGACCAGGAAGAGGCCGCGCGGGAATTCGAACAATACGATCTCCTGTCGGCCGCCGTCGTCGACGAGAACGAGCGCCTGGTCGGGGTGCTGACCATCGACGACGTCGTCGACGTCATCCAGCAGGAAGCCGAAGAAGATCTGCTGCGCATGGGCGGCGTCGGCGACGAAGAGCTTTCCGACAGCATCTTCTCGACCTCGCGTTCGCGCGTTCCCTGGCTGCTGATCAATCTCCTGACCGCATTCCTGGCGGCGTCGGTGATCGGCCTGTTCGACCGCACGATCGAACATATCGTGGCGCTCGCCGTGCTGATGCCGATCGTGGCCGGCATGGGCGGCAATGCCGGCTCGCAGACCATGACCGTCACCGTGCGGGCGCTGGCGACCAGGGATCTCGACATCTACAATGCCGGCCGCATCATCCGCCGCGAGATGGGCGTCGGCTTCATCAACGGCATCGTCTTCGCCATCCTGATCGGCATCGTCGCGGCGGCCTGGTTCCGCGATCCCAATCTGGGCGGCATCATCGCGGCGGCGATGATCATCAACATGTTCGTCGCGGCACTGGCCGGAATCCTGATCCCGCTGCTGCTCGACCGCTTCAAGGTCGACCCCGCGGTCGCCTCGGCGGTCTTCGTCACCACGGTTACCGATGTCGTCGGCTTTTTTGCTTTCCTCGGCCTTGCAAGCTGGTGGTTCGGCGTCAGGTGAACGGCCTCAATTGACTTTTACGTAAATGCCATGCGAGGTTCATGGAACAGGGATCATTGGCCGATTCCGGCCAGATGGTCCGACCCGGGAACGGGTAGGGCTGCTTGGCCGGCAATCGCGTCGAACTCGGCTATGGGGTCACAATGCGGGAATATTATTCGATCACCGAACTGACCCGCGAATTCGACGTGTCGACGCGGACGCTGCGCTTCTACGAGGACGAGGGACTGGTGCAGCCGGTGCGGCGTGGCCGAACCCGGCTGTTTCGCCCGTCCGACCGCCACCTCATCCGCCAGATCATGCGGGGAAAGCGGCTCGGCTTCTCGATCAACGAGATCCGCGAAATCATCCAGATGTACAAGGAGCCGCCGGGCGAGGTCGGCCAGCTCAAGCTGATGATCAAGCGCATAGAGGAAAAGCGCGAGGATCTCAGGCAAAAGCGCCGCGACCTCGAGGAGACGTTGGCCGAGCTCGACCAGGCGGAAGAATCCTGCGTCGAGCGGTTGGTGGAACTCGGCGTCAACACCTGACGCTGCTCAAATCCAGCGTCGCACTCTTTTGGCGTAATCCCGGTATCTCTTGCCGAACTTCGCCGCCAGCACCTTTTCCTCGCGCTCGATGGCGACCTTCTGCGTGGCGAAGGCGGCGACGAAGGCAAGCGGAAGGAACCAGGCTATCCCCGAGACAAAGCCGACGCCGATCAACAGCAGCGTGTTGGCGAGGTACATCGGATTGCGGGTGATGCCGAAGGGGCCCGTCGTGACGAGGTGATCGGGTACGGCGTTGGGATTGAGCGTCGTCCTGGCCCGGACCATGGTGCGGATGGCGGTGAACCAGAGTGCCGCGACGGCCAGCAGCGCCACCCAGCCGGCGGCGAACAGGATGTCGCCCAGGAGATCGCCGATCCATGGCAGGGGATAGAGCATGCCGAGGACAATGCTGATGGCGATTGCGGCGATATAGATCAGCGGCGGCCACGGTATCACTCCCGGCTTCGGCTGGCTGTCGGTCATTGTGGCCCTCCCTCCGTCATCTTGTCGTCGGTCTGCGCCGTACAGGTGCTGGCAAGATCGCTGAGATGCTGCCGCCACTGCGCGGTCTGGTCGTTGTTGTAGAGCCGATCAAGCGTGGCCTCGCCTTCCAGCGTATCCAGCATACAGCCACAGTAGCTCGAACAGAACTTGCTGTCGCGCGACTGCTCGCACGATATCTGGCAGGTTTTCAGGAAGTTCACCTGCGGGGTTTCGACCTTGGCCGGCATGACTTGCGAGAACAGCCAGACGCTGCCGATCAGCAGCGGCTGGTGGATCAGGTAGAAGGCCAGGCTGTGCCGGCCGATGAAGACCAGGGGATTGGCCCAGCGGCCGGGCGCAAGGCCCGCCAGGCGCGCCCGCAGGCCCGAGGTGGAGGCGAACTTCGCCACCGCGATGCCCGCAAGCACGGCGCCGAACCATGGGAACAGCGGCACGTAGTCGTTGGAGCGCGGATTGATTGTGGAAAGACCGATCCACCACAGGAAGGGGTGGTCCAAAGCCTCGAAACGCAGATAGACGGGCGCCGCGACGACCAGTGCGGCAGCGGCAAGCGTCAGCAGGGCCGGCAGGCGCAGGAACGCCAGGCCGAGCAGGCTGGCGAGCGCGATCTCGTGCAATATGCCGAAAAAGATGAAGCCGTCAGGCGTGGCGATGCGGGTGACGACCGAGATGGCGATCGCGGCGCCGGCGACCATGGCGAACCGCCGCCAGAAGCCGTTCCAGCGGATCTTTCTGCCATGGGCGAGATACAGGCTGACGCCGACCAGGAACAGGAAGGTCGAGGCGATGCAGCGCGCGTAGAGCTTCCACCAGCCGAAGGCGGTGAGGCCGGGATCGGTGTAGCCGAAGAACTCCAGGTCCCAGGTGAAATGATAGCTCGCCATGGCGAGGAGCGCGATGCCGCGCAAGATATCGATGGCGGCGATGCGCTTTGATTGCTCCGGAACGGGTGCGGTCGGCGTTTGGATACTCATGGTCTCGCGATCTGATTCAGCCCCGCTGGAGGATTATCACGGTTGCACCGGACAGAAGAAGGCCGGGCGCGTCGCCACCGCGTCAGGCGCTGCTTTAGGCCAGCGCCGGGAAGCCTTTGGCCGACTTCGCTTTTGCCGGCCGCGCGTCGGTTTCCTCTTATTGGGATGGCAATCGCCACGCCAGATTTGGTCGGTGATTCTGCTTTGAGGAAGCAATGTCCACCCATGTGCGTCATCCGATCTGGCTTCCCGCTCTCAAGGCTGCGGATGCGCGCACCTTCGCCTCGCTCTACGCCGTCGAATCCTTTGCCCGCGCCACGGTGTCGAGCGTCATCCCGATCCAGGCCTACGAAATCCTCCACAACGAGCAGATCGTCTCGATCCTCTACACTGTCGTGGCGCTGCTTGGGCTGTCGGTGACATTGTTCATGCCGATGCTGATCCGCCGCTTTGCCCGGCGCTGGGTCTATACCGCCGGCGCCTGCCTGCTCGCCATCGGCTCGCTGTTCTTCGTTACCCATACGCTTGCCGGACAATTGGCCGGCATGCTTTGCCGCGTCATGGGCGCCAGCGCGCTGTCGATCACGCTCAACCTCTACATCATGGACCACATCCGCAAGACCGACTTCATGCAGGCGGAATCGCTGCGCATGGCGTGGTCGATGTTCGCCTGGACGGGCGGGCCGACGCTTGGCATTTTTCTTTACACACGCTTCGGCATCTATGCCGCGCATGGCGCGGTGGCGGTATTCGCGACGGCCCTGCTGGCGCTGTTCTGGACCTATCGGCTGGGCGACAACCCGTCGATCCGCCCGGGCAAGACGCGCCCGGTCAATCCGCTCGCCAATATCGGCCGCTTCGTCGCGCAACCCAGATTGAGGCTCGCCTGGCTGATCGCCTTCGGCCGTTCCTGCTTCTGGACGACGTTCTTTGTCTATGGGCCGCTGTTCATGGTCATCACCGGCGAGGGCAAGCTGGCCGGCGGCCTGCTGGTTTCGGCCGGTAACGCGCTCTTGTTCATGGCTATCTTCTGGGGCAGAGCGGGCAAGCGCTTCGGCGGTCGGCGGACCATGACTTTTGCCTATTTCGCGATGTCGGCCATGTTGTTGGCGGCAGGCGCGGTCGGCGAGAGCGCACCGCTGCTCACCGGCGCTTTCCTGCTCTGCGGCGCGTTGTTCACCATCGCGCTCGACGCGCTGGGCTCGACCGCCTTCATGCGCTCGGTGCGGTCCTACGAGCGGTCGCAGATGGCTGCGGTCTACCGCACCTATCTCGATTTTTCCGAGCTGACGCCGCCGCTGGTCTATTCAGTGGTGCTGGCGTTCTTCGGGCTGGGCTCGGTGTTCGTCACGCTCGGCCTGCTGGCCGCGGTTTGCGGCTTCGTGACCTGGCGGTATCTGCCGAAGTCGCTGTGAGGATCAGGGCTGGGGTGAAAGCCCTGCGTGGCGCTCGCGCACCCAGTTGTGGAAGCGGTGCAATTCATATTCTTCGGGCATCAGCACGCCCGCTTTGTGGCGCATTGAGCGCCGTCGGCGATCCCCGGCCGGCACGCCGCATTCGCAATAGTTGCCGGCGGAATTTGGTTTGCCGGAGGCGGCGATTCTGCCTATAGTCGCCGATGTCGTCGGTTCCATTTTGGAGCCAAGAGGGAATGCGGTGCGGGCTGACTTGTCGCCCAACGCCGTGGCTGCCCCCGCAACTGTGTGCGGTAGTCCTCTCCATATGCCACTGAAGATTTTTTCTTCGGGAAGGTGGGGAAGGGCGTTGATCCGCGAGCCAGGAGACCTGCCGGCGACAGGAAACTGACTTCTATGCCCTCGGGTGGAGGGCGAAAGGACATGACATGAATACCGCTTCCGTCTCGCTCGGCGCCTCCGTTTCCTCGCAGTCCCGCTTGATGCAGCTCGCTCTCGCTGGATTCCTCGGCCTTTTCGTGATGGGCTTCGTCGGCTTCTCGCATATCGATGCGGTCCACAATGCCGCCCACGATTATCGTCATTCGATGGCGTTTCCCTGCCACTGATAGGGATTTGACATCATGAACCTGTTTCGCAACGTCGTGTTCATCGCGGCGATCGCAGGGCTCGTGGCCGGCGTCGTTCTCGCCTGCATGCAGGCCTATGCCACCGTGCCGCTGATCCTGAAGGCGGAAGTCTACGAACAGGCTGGCGGCGGTCATCACCACGACGATGCCGCGCCGGCTGCAACGGACACCAACGCCATGGGCTCCGCCGCCCCGGCGGGAAATGCAATGAGCACGGCCGCGCCTGCGGAATCTGCTGCTCCGGTCGCGGAAGACGAAGGCTGGGCGCCGGCCGACGGTTTCGAACGTTTCGCCTTCAGCGTGCTTGCCAATATCGTCACCGGCATCGGCTTCGCGCTGATCCTGGTCGCGGTTTCCGAATTCGCCGGCGGCATCGGCAATTGGCGCCGGGGCGTGTTCTGGGGCCTGGCCGGCTTTGCCGTGTTCACGCTGGCGCCGGGCCTAGGCCTGCCGCCGGAACTGCCGGCCATTCCGGCCGCCGACCTCACCCAACGCCAGATCTGGTGGTGGGCAACGGTGGCGGCCACCGCGACCGGCCTTGGCCTGATCGCCTTCCGCAAGTCGCTGCCGCTGGCGATCCTCGCCGTGGCCTTGATGGTGGCGCCGCATATCGTCGGCGCGCCGCAGCCCGACAGCTACGACACGGCGATCCCAGAGGGGTTGCACCACCAGTTTGTGGTGGCGGTGACGGTGACCAATCTGGTGTTCTGGGTGGTGCTCGGCGCCGTCGTCGGCGTGGTGCGCGGCCGCTTTACCGGCACCGCGACCAGCCTGCGCGACAGCTTTGCCTGATCGCGGCAAGCTGACCTTCATTATCGGCGGTGCGCGCTCCGGCAAGAGCGCGCATGCCGAAACGCTCATGACGGCGCTGCCCTCGCCATGGGCCTATATCGCCACCGCGCAAGCCTATGATGACGAGATGCGCGAACGCATCGCGCTGCACCGCTCGCGGCGCGGCGAATGCTGGGCGACGATCGATGCGCCGCTCGATCTCGCAGGCGCACTGGCGGCATTGCCTGATAATCAGCCGGTGCTGGTCGACTGCCTGACGCTGTGGCTGACCAACCATATGCTGGCCGAACATGACCTCGAGCTGGAATGCCGGCGGCTGGCTGATGTGCTGTCGCGGCCGCGCGGGCCATGGTTCGTGGTTTCAAACGAGGTCGGCCAAGGCATCGTGCCGGACAACGCACTGGCGCGCCGCTTTCGCGATGCGGCAGGCCGGCTCAACCAGCAGGTTGCCGCAGTCGCCGATACGGTGCTGCTGATGGTAGCGGGGCTGCCGCTCAAGGTGAAATGAGATGACCGATATCGACGAAAAGGACGAAGAACGCCACCGCGCCAAGATGGCCAAGCGCAAGGCGGTGCAGGATGCCGAGGTGGCGGCCAAGACGATCGAGAAGGGGCTGCTCATCGTCAATACCGGTCCGGGCAAAGGCAAGACGACAGCCGCCTTTGGCCTGGCGCTCAGAATGCTCGGCTATGGCAAGCGCGTCGGCGTCGTCCAGTTCATCAAGGGCAAATGGCATACGGGTGAGAAGGACGCCTTCGCCGCCTTCGGCGACCGCGTCGTCTGGCACGCGATGGGCGAGGGTTTCACCTGGGAGACGCAGGACTTGAAGCGCGACATAGCCGCGGCCGAAGCCGCGTGGAGCAAGGTGCTCGAGCTGATGGCCGATCCGTCGATCAGCCTGCTGGTGCTGGATGAGCTGAATATCGCGCTGCGCTACGATTATCTCGATCTCGACAAGGTGGTTAGCGCGCTCAGGGGCCGTCGCGAGGGGCTACATGTCGTCGTGACTGGCCGCAACGCCAAGCCGGCGCTGGTCGAAGCCGCCGATCTCGTTACCGAGATGGGCGTGACCAAGCATCATTTCTCGGCGGGCGTGAAGGCACAGCAAGGGATTGAGTTTTGAGAGCTGTTGTCCCCTTTTTTGTGGATGAGCATTCAAGTCTGGTCGCCAAACGCTCCCAGGGGGCTCATTTCCTTTCCCTCCGGAGGGGGGGAAAGGTGGCGCTGCGAAGCAGCGACGGATTGGGGGAAGGCGGTTATCGAACGCGCGGTCCGCAGACAGGCAGGGGCAACCCGGCGGGTGCGAGAAACGCGACTGCCGAGCTCGTCGACCCCCACTGCGTCTCGGCTTCGCCGAGCCACCTCTCCCCCGATCGACGGGGGAGAGGAAAGGCGCGAACCTGTTGCAGCCCGGCTCCCTTCCTCCCCTTCGTGAGAGAACTCACGAGGGGGTGAGATCATGCCAGAATGGCGATCGCCGAAACCACGCCGAACAGCGCAATCAACAAATAATCCGCCGTCCGATAGAGTTTCAGCGCCCGTCTTATGTCGGCGCTGTCGGCCTCGCGCCGGCCGCCTTCGCCCATGAAGACGTCCTCGACAAGCACGCCGCCATAGCTGCGCGGCCCGGCGAGTGCGAGACCGAGCGCGCCGGCCATCGCGGCTTCCGGCCAGCCGGCATTGGGCGAGCGGTGTTTCCTGGCGTCGCGCCGCACTGCGTTCCAGGCATTGCGGGGATCTGCGCCCTTGACCAGGAAAGCGGCCAGCACGATCAGCAGGGCCGTCAGCCGCGACGCCGGCAGGTTGACCAGGTCGTCGAAGCGCGCCGCCGCCCGGCCGAAGGCCTCGTGGCGCGGGGTACGGTGGCCGATCATCGAATCGGCGGTGTTGGCCGCCTTGTAGGCGGCGCCGCCGGCCAGTCCGCCGACGCCGATCCAGAAGGCGGGGGCGACGATGCCGTCGGAAAAATTCTCGGCAAGGCTCTCGATCGCCGCGCGGCAGACGCCGGCCCTGTCGAGCGTTTCGGGATCGCGCCCCACGATCCGCGAGACGGCAACGCGGCCCATGGCGAGGCCACCGGTCTCGAGCGCGTCGGCGACGGCCTCGACATGTTCGTGGAGGCTCTTCTGCGACAGAAGCGAGGTTGCAAGAAGAGCGGCAAAGATGAATCCCAGGGGAATGAACCAGAGCAGGATCTGCACGCAGAGGCCAATCGCCGCCGGCACCAGCACGATAACCAGCAGCGTCTGGACACCCCGTTGGCGACGCAGCGCGTCGGAATCGGTGGCGCGGTTGAGCCGGCGGTCGAGAAAGGATATCAGCCTGCCGAACCACGTCACCGGATGACCGATGGCGCGAAACAGCCAGTCCGGGTAGCCCAGGACGAATTCAAAGGCCAATGACAGGAAAGCGATCAGGACTGACATGAAGCTTCTTGATGGGGCGGCGGTGGACCATGGTGGAAGTCTCGGCCGGGCAAGGGCGATGTTCCCCGATGCCCCCCAGCCTTTCGTCGACCTCTCGACCGGTATCAATCCGCACTCCTATCCGCTTTTCGATTTGCCCGCCACCACCCTGTCGCGGCTGCCGGAAACCACGCGGGCGAGTGAACTGACAGAGATCGCGGCCGGCACCTATGGCGCGCCTTCGCCAGCCAACGTCGCGGCGGCACCGGGCACGCAGATCCTGTTGCCGCGCGTGGCATCGCTGGTAAGGCCCGGCAAGGCCTTCGTGCTGGGGCCGACCTATGCCGAACATGCGCGGGCAGCAGCGATCGCCGGGCACGCAGTGACCGAGATCGGCGACTTCGCGGCGCTGGCGCAAGCCGATCTTGCCGTCATCGTCAATCCCAACAACCCGGATGGGCGCGTCATCGAGCGCGACCGGCTGCTGGCGCTGGCCGCTGCAATGCGCGCCAAGGGCGGGCTGCTGGTCGTCGACGAGGCGTTCATGGATGTCGGTCCGCGCCAGCACAGCCTTGCCGGCGATGTCGGCCAGGGCGGCATCGTCGTGCTGCGCTCGTTCGGCAAGTTTTTCGGCCTGGCCGGCTTGCGGCTCGGCTTCGCGCTTTCCGATGGGTCCACGGTCGAACGGCTGGAGACTCAATTCGGACCATGGGCGGTTGCCGGACCGGCGCTGGAATACGGTATTCGCGCGCTTGCCGACATCGGCTGGCAAGACGCGATGCGGGCATCCCTGGCGGATGCATCGGCGCGGCTCGACGGGCTGTTCGGTCGCTTCGGCGTACCTGTCGCGGGCGGCACCACTTTGTTCCGCCATCTCCAACTGCCGAACGCCGCCGGTCTGTTTTCGGCGCTTGGCGAGCGCGGCATCCTGCTTCGGCATTTCGCCGACCGGCCGCATGCGCTGCGCGCCGGCCTGCCGGGGAGTCAGGAGGAATGGCAGCGGCTCGAATCCGCGCTTGCCGAATGGGCGGCGCGGCGCGAGGATCAATCAAGGGGTTGGAAACGATGATCCATGTTTGCTCGCTGGCGAAAATCGAGGAAACGGTGGCCAGGACCGGCGCCGAGCGAATGCTGTCGCTGCTCGCCGCCGGAACGGAAGTGGTCCGGCCGGTCTCGATCGCGAGGCAAAACCACCTGCATCTGGTCATGCACGACATAGCGGCGGCGCAGGACGGAATGACCATGCCGGGCGAGGAACATGTCCGTAACCTGCTCGATTTCGCGCGCCGGTGGGATCGGGCAAGGCCGATGCTCGTGCATTGCTATGCCGGCATCAGCCGCTCGACGGCTTCCGCCTACATCATAGCCGCCGCACTTGCGCCGAACCGCGACGAGGCCGAACTGGCCCGGACCCTGCGCACGCTGTCGCCTTCGGCGACGCCCAATCCCCGGCTGATTGCGGTAGCCGACACGCTGCTCGGTCGCGACGGCCGCATGATCGCGGCAATCGAAGCGATCGGGCGCGGCGCCGACGCTTTCGAGGGCACGCCGTTCGAACTGAAGATCGATAGTTAGTCGCTCGACCCGACTTCAATTCGTCCGCCAGGCGCCAACCATCGTTCGTTCGGGCAGACTGATGCGACCGCTGGCGATTGGCCGAAGTCTTCCCGCCTTCGTCAGAACGGCTCCGCTAATCTAATTTCAGAAGGGCGCGATGTGCCACCTGACGGTCAGAGCATCTGTGGCAGGCAACTATGTTATTTCAGCCATTCGGCGAGCTTCGCCTTGCGCACATCCCGCAGCAGGCTGATGAACCCGTCCGCCTGAAATTCAGCGGTCAGCCGGCCTTTTTCGGCCGTTGCGATGCTTGCGTCGCCGACCACGCCGTTGGGGTTGAGATCGCTGGCGATCCAGGCAAAGGCATGGGTGCCGGTGTGGCGCAGCAGCGAGAATTCCTTCTCGGTCTTGGCGACGTTGGAAACGAAATCGTCGGCCTTGCCCATGTCGACCAAGTCCGGCCGGAAATGCAGCATCAGCGACGTCTCCACATCGCCGCCATGGATGCCGTGACGGTCCTCGAGGTCGGTATACATGCCGGCCGGCCGGCCGAAGCGTTGCCAGCTGGTCTTCACGGCCAGCATCTTTTCGCGCACGCGCAATTCGCGCGTGACGATGCCCATGATCTCCTCGTTGCCGCCATGCGAATTGACGACGATCAGCTTGCGCACGCCGGCGCGCGCGATCGACATGCCAAGCTCGGTCCAGGCTTCGACCAGCGTCGTTGCCGGTAAGGTAAGAGTACCCGGCGCGTGAAGATGCTCGTTCGACTTGCCCACCGCCTGGACCGGCAGGATGCGGATGTCGAGATCGTCGGGCAGGCGCGAAATGACCGTGTCGAGCATGCCGGTCATGATCGAGGTATCGGTCGAGACCGGCAGATGCGGCCCATGCTGCTCGATCGCCGCCACCGGCAGCACGGCGATCGTCGCATCCGGGTCGACCGAGGCGTATTCGGTGGTCCGGTAGTCGCCCCACCACACGCGTCTTTTTGGTTCGTTCATTTCGGGCCTCGACGGAACTGATCTTACGTCAGCGCTGCCCCTCACGGGGAGAGGGGGATCGCCAGCGTTGGAGCGCTTCCTTCTCCCCGTCACTATACGGGGAGAAGGTGCCGGTCCACCCTCCGCAGTTGCTGCGGAGGACGGGCAGGCGGATGAGGGGCAGCACTAACCTTCGTATAAACTTAGCCTATTGCTCTGCCGAGTCGTAGCTCGTCGCTATCCTTCTCACCCAGCCGCGATCACCTCGACCTCGACCTTGAACTCCGGCCGGGCGAAACCGGAGACGATCATAAGCGTCGAGGCCGGCGCCGGGCTGGAAAACAGCCGGTCGCGGACATCCATGTAGGGCCGCAAATGTGCGCGATCGGTGACATAGGCGTTGATGCGAACGATGTCTCGAAGCCCCAGCCCGGCCTCGGCGAGGATCGCGGCGATGTTCTCGAAACAGAGCTCGGCCTGTGGGCCGGCATCCCCGGGTATCTGGTCATCCGCCGTGATGGCGACTTGGCCCGAGCACAGCACCAGCCGCTTGCCGGCAGGCACTTCGATGCCATGGCTGTAGCGGGCAAAGGGCGGCTTGATCGACTTCGGGACGAGAAACTTGAACATGGCAATCTCCGGTTTGGCGCCAGCCTAAGGCTGGATCGGTTGCACCCGCAAGATGCGGTGCATGTCGCCCGGGCGATTGTGGACAGGCGTCCAAAAAATAGGCACGATGCCTCTGGTGCAGCACGACCTTTCCGGCTTCGCAGATGGCTGTGGTGCAGGCGGGCGGTCCCGGCGCCAGAACGCCGGTGGCATGCGTCTTGCTTCTTGAATCTTTGGTGTCGAGCCCGGCGCGTGGCGCGCCGGAGCAAACAAAGGGTGGTGGTGTCGATGTACGGAAAACAGAAGATCTCGGTGGCTGTCGTGGCTCTGCTTGCGGCGAGCACGCTTGGTGCCGCGGCGAATGAAAAAGTCACCTTCGGCACCAACTGGTTGGCCGAGCCGGAGCATGGCGGCTATTACCAGGCCGTGGCGGACCGCACCTACGCCGCCTGCGGCCTCGACGTCACCATCATGCAGGGCGGCCCGCAGGTCAGCGGCCGGCCGTTGCTGCTGGCCGGCAAGATCGATTTCTACATGGGCGGCAATCTGCTGTCGGCCTTCGACGCCGTCCAGCAAGGCATCCCCATGCGCGTGGTGGCTGCCGATTTCCAGAAGGACCCACAGGTCATCATGTCCCATCCGGGCGAGGGGCTCGATAAATGGGAGGACCTGAAGAACGCCGAGCAGTACATTCTGGGCGACGAGGGCGCGCAGACCTTCTTCCAGTGGATGGTCATCGAACTCGGCTTCGACGCCGCCAAGCGCGCGCCTTACACCTACAACACCGCTCCCTTCCTCGCCAACAAGAAGTCGATCCAGCAAGGCTACGTCACGTCGGAACCGTTCGCGGTCAAGAAGGAGGGCGGCTTCGTGCCGAACCAGTTCCTACTGGCCGACTATGGCTGGGACACCTATTCGACCACGATCGAGGTAATGCAGGACACGATCGACAAGAAGCCGGAGGTGGTCCAGTGCTTCGTCGATGGCTCGGCCAAGGGCTGGTACAAATATCTATACGGCGACAACAAGGCCGCCAACGACATGATCAAGAAAGACAATCCCGACATGAGCGACGAGCAGATCGCCTTCTCGATCGAGCAGATGAAAAAGTTTGGCCTTGCCGATTCCGGCGACACCGAAAAGCTTGGCATCGGCGCCATGACCGACGAACGGATCAAGAGCTTTTACGACAAGATGGTCAAGGCCAAGGTCACGCCTGAAGGCATCGACATCAAGAAGGCTTACACGCTGGCGTTCATCAACAAGGGCGTTGGGCTGGACCTGAAGAAATAGGCCGGTCCCGGCATGATGCGGGAAAAAGTGGCGCAAGCGCCTGCAAGTGCGTCGGACGCCGCACCGACATTGCTGGCGCTGCGTGGCGTCGGCAAGGTCTTTTCCAACGGCGTGACGGCGCTGAGCGACGTCGACCTGACGATCCGGGAGGGCGATTTCCTCAGCCTGCTCGGACCGTCCGGCTGCGGCAAGTCGACGGCGCTGCGGCTGATTGCCGGCCTTTCCACGCCGACCTCCGGCGTGCTCGACTGGCGCGGCGGCGCCTCCCTCGACCGCTCGAACATCGGCTTCGTCTTCCAGGAGCCGACGCTGCTGCCCTGGGCCAGCGTCTTCGACAATGTCTGGCTGCCGCTCAGGCTGAAAGGCATCAGCCGGTCCCAGGCGGCGCCGGCGGTGACGCAGATGCTGGCGCGGGTGCACCTGACCGGCTTCGAAGATGCGGTGCCGCGCGAACTGTCGGGCGGCATGAAGATGCGCGTCTCGATCGCGCGGGCCATGGTGACCAAGCCGCGCGTGCTGTTGATGGACGAACCGTTCGCCGCGCTCGACGAGATCACGCGCTTCAAGCTCAACAACGATCTCCTTGAACTGTGGCAGGACGAGCGCTTCACCGTCGTCTTCGTCACCCACAGCGTCTTCGAAAGCGTGTTCCTTTCCAATCGCGTGGTCGTCATGGCGGCGCGGCCGGGCAGGGTGTTCGATGAGCTCGCGATCAAGGCTTCCTATCCGCGCGACGAGGCGTTTCGCACCTCTACCGACTACGCAGCGCTCTGCCGACAGGCCTCCGATGTGCTGATCAATGCCATCAATTCAACAGCAGGCTCGCACCATGACGGCCATTGACGAGCGGTCGCTCAAACTCGACCCCGAGGAAGCGCGCCGTGTGCGCCAGGAGCGGTTTGAGCGGATCGGCCGCTGGCTGCTGCCGATGGCGATCATGATCCTGGCGATCTGGCTGTGGGACCGCATCTGCGTGTGGAACGAGATTCCGCAATACATCCTGCCTCGACCCGGCGTTGTGCTGTGGACGCTCTACAACGATGCCGGCCTGCTGTTCTCGGCGCTGCTGGTGACCTTGCGCATCACCTTCCTCAGCCTGCTCCTTGCTGTTTTTGGCGGGGTCGGGCTGGCGGTGCTGTTCGCGCAGTCGAAATGGGTCGAGATGTCGTTCTTTCCGTTCGCCATCGTGCTGCAGGTGACGCCGATCGTGGCGATCTTTCCGCTGATCAACATCTATGTCGACAACCAGACGACCAAGCTTCTGCTCTGCGCCTGGATCGTCGCTTTCTTTCCGATCCTGTCCAACACCACGCTCGGCCTCAACTCCGTTGACCGCAATTTGCGCGATCTGTTCAAGCTCAATGGCGCGACGCGCTGGCAGCAGTTACGCTATCTGAGATTGCCGGCAGCCATGCCGTATTTCCTCGGCGGATTGAAGATCGCCGGCGGCCTGTCGCTTATCGGCGCCGTGGTGGCCGAATTCGTCGCCGGCACCACCGGCCAGTCGTCGGGGCTCGCCTCGCGCATCATCGAAGCCGGCTACCGGCTCAACGCGCCGCGTCTGTTCGCGGCGCTGTTCCTGATCTCGCTCACCGGCATCCTGATCTTCCTCGTGCTGTCGCTGATTTCACATCTCATTCTGCGGCGCTGGCACGAAAGCGCGCTGAAGCAGGAGCGGTGATGACGCCCTTTTCCGCAGGCAAAAGCTGCCTCTCATCTTTCCCGGCGTTAGCGCCGCCCCTCACCCTTACCCTCTCCCCGTATAGGGACGGGGAGAGGGGGTCGTCAGCGTTGGAGCGCTTCCCTTCTCCCCGTCTCTATACGGGGAGAAGGTGCCGGCAGGCGGATGAGGGGCAGCGATGAGCTCCGAGATTCCGGACTCCGGCCGGTTCGTACTCGGCAACATCCGTGTTCACGCGTCGCTGACGCCCAGCCTGACCGCCATCTTCGATTCCGATGGCTTCGCGCTTGCCGATATCGCAGTCGCCGACGGCAAGATCTCCAGCATCACCGCACATGGCCGATCGGAAGCGCCTGCCGATGCGATCGACCTGGCTGGCCGCATCATCCTGCCGTGCTTCGTCGACTGCCACACCCATATAGACAAGGGCCATATCTGGCCGCGAAAGCCCAATCCCGACGGCACCTTCATGGGTGCGCTGAACGCCACCGGGGCCGACCGCACTGCCCATTGGAGCGCCGAGGACGTGGCGCGGCGCATGGATTTCTCGCTGCGCTCCGCCTACGCGCATGGCACCCGGGCGCTGCGCACCCATCTCGACAGCGTCGCGCCGCAGGAGGAAATCTCCTGGCCGGTATTCGAGACGATGCGCGATCGATGGCGCGGCCGTGTCGAGTTGCAGGGCGCCTGCCTGATCGGCATCGAGGGCGTGCGCGACAAAAAGTGGTTCGACAGGCTGGCAAAACGGGTCGCCGCCGCCAAGGGCGTGCTTGGCGTCGTCACCTATATGGTGCCTGATCTTGAAGAGCTGCTCGACCATGTCTTCGCGCAAGCCATCAAGCACGGCCTCGATCTCGATTTCCATGCCGACGAGACCGACGACGTTTCCGCGATCTCTCTGAAGAAGATTGCCGAGGCGTCGCTCTGGAACGGTTTCGAGGGAAAGATCCTGGTCGGCCACTGCTGCTCGCTGGCGCGCCAGCCGGATCTCAATGTGCTCGACACCTTGGACAAGGTGGCGAAGGCCGGGCTCTCCGTCGTGTCGCTGCCGATGTGCAACCTCTATTTGCAGGACCGGCGCGGCGACGGCACCACGCCACGCTGGCGAGGCGTGACGCTGCTGCACGAGATGAAGGCACGCGGCATTCAGGTCGCCGTCGCTTCCGACAACACGCGCGACCCCTTCTATGCCTATGGCGATCTCGATATGCTCGAGGTCTACCGCATGGCGACGCGCATCCTGCATTTCGATCATCCGGTCGCGGACTGGCCGCAAACGATCACCGCGACGCCGGCGAGCGTGATGCGGCTCGACGGGTTCGGTACGCTTGCCCCCGGCGGCGATGCCGACTTCATCGTCTTCAAGGGCCGGAGCTGGACGGAATTGCTGTCGCGGCCCGAATCGGATCGCATTGTCGTGCGTGGTGGACGCGCGATCGACCGCCAACTGCCCGACTACGCAGAACTCGACGAACTGATGGTGGAATGATGGACGTTTCGGCGCTCAAGCGCGATCTCGAAGGCCTTAAGATCGACGACAATCCGGCGATCGTCCAGCAGAAGAGCCGCGACTTTTATTGGTATAGCCCGGTGCTGAAGCGGCAGCTCGATCATGTCACCGGCGATCTGATCGTGACGCCGAAGAACGAGGCCGAACTGATCCGCGTGCTCGCCGCCTGCCACCGGCATGCCGTCCCTGTAACGCCGCGGGGCAGCGGCACCGGCAATTACGGCCAGGCGATGCCGCTCTCCGGCGGCGTGGTGCTCAACCTCGCCGAGATGAACGGGATCAAGTCGATCGCGCCGGGGCGCGTGGTGACCGGGCCGGGCGCGGTGCTGGCCGATATAGACAACGCAACGCGCGCGCATTCCGGCCAGGAATTGCGGCTGTCGCCCTCCACCTACAACACGGCCTCGATCGGCGGCTTCATCGCCGGCGGTTCGGGCGGCGTCGGCTCGATCAATTTCGGCGGCCTGCGCGATTTCGGCAATGTGCTGCGGCTGCGTGTAGTAACGATGGAAGCCGAGCCGAAGGTGCTCGAACTCACCGGCGAGGATCTGCACAAGGTGACCCACGCGTACGGCACCAATGGCATCATATCGGAAGTCGAGATGCCGCTGACCGCAGCCTATGACTGGATCGACGTCATCGTCGGCTTCGATGCTTTCATGGACGCGGCCCGCTATGGCAATGCGCTCGCCTGCCAGGACGGCATCCTGACCAAGCTGATCACGCCGATAGCCGCACCCGTGCCGCAGCTCTATTTCAAGCGGCACCAGAAGTTTTTCAGGGAGGGGCAGAGCATCTGCGTCGTCATGGTGGCACAGCATGGGCTGGATGCCTTCCTTGCCTTCACCCGCCGCGCCGGCGGCGAGGTCATTTTCAGCGCCGCTACAGCGACGCCGGAAGAGAAAAAAGGCCTGCCGCCTGCCTATGAGCTGGCCTGGAACCACACCACGCTCAGGGCGCTGCGCGTTGATCCTTCGATCACCTATCTGCAATCGCTCTATCCCTTTCCCAACCAGTTGAAGCTGGTCGAAAAGATGGACGCGATGTTTCCCGGCGAAGTCTTCTCGCATCTGGAATTCGTGCGGCTGGACGGCAACATCACCTGCTTCGGCCTGCCGCTGGTCAAGTTCACCACCGAGGCGCGGCTCGACCAGATCATCCGCCTGCACGAGGAGAATGGCTGCCCGATCTTCAACCCGCATCGCTATACGCTGGAGGAGGGCGGCATGAAGCAGACGGATGCGGTGCAGCTCGCTTTCAAGCGCGAGACCGATCCGCAGGGATTGCTCAATCCCGGCAAGATGATCGCCTGGGAAAACCCGGATTACGACTATCGTTCCGGCCGGACTTTTTTGTTCAAAGGGCTGCAGAGGACGGGATGAGAGGTTTGTGCTTGAACGCCCCCCTCCAGGATGTCCTCCTGTGAACATCCTCGTCCTCTACGCCCATCCCGTGGAGACCAGCTTCAATGCCGGCCTGCACCGGACGATCGTCGAGCGGCTGACGGCGGCGGGCCACTCCGTCGATGACTGCGATCTCTATGCCGAGGATTTCGACCCGCGGCTGGCGCGCCAGGAGCGGCTGGACTACCACAATCCGCGCGGCTCAGCCGACCCCGCGGCGCCCTATGTCGAGCGGCTGCTGCGAGCCGATGCGCTGGTGCTTTCCTATCCCGTCTGGAACTACGGCTTTCCGGCAATCCTGAAAGGGTTCTTCGACCGCGTTTTCCTGCCCGGCGTGTCGTTCAAGCTGGTCGACGGCAAAGTGCAGCCGTCGCTGCACAATGTACGCAAGGTCGCAGCGGTCACCACCTACGGCGGAAGCCGGTTCCGCGCCATGCTGATGGGGGACCCGCCGCGCAAACTGATCAAGCGCATGCTGCGCGCCACCGTAAAGCCGGGCGCTTCCGTTTCCTATCTGGCGCATTATTCGATGAACCTTTCGACCGACGAGACGCGCGAGGCGTTCTTGGCCAAGGTCACGGCCAGCATGGACAGATTCTGATGCGCGCGCTGGTGGTCTACTGCCATCCGGTGCCGGATAGTTTTTGCGCCGCAATCCGCGACATTGCGGTCGAGACGCTGAAGGCGAGAGGCTGGGAGGTGCGCCTGCTAGACCTCTATGCCGAGAAATTCGACCCGGTGATGAGTTGCGAGGAGCGGCGCACGTACAACAACCAGGCACCGCAGGACCCGGGATTGAAGCCGCATTTCGAGCTGCTCATCTGGGCCGAAGCGATCCTCTTCGTCTATCCGACCTGGTGGTATGGGCTGCCGGCGATGCTGAAGGGCTGGCTCGACCGGGTGTGGGCGACGGACGTCGCCTTTAAGCTGCCGGCCGGCAAGGGGCGGATCAAGTCGCTGATGCGGCATGTGACCAAGGTCGGCGTCATCACCACCTGCGGCGCGCCGACCTGGTGGAGCGTTATCGTCGGCCAGCCGGGACGCAAGACCTTGCTGCGCGGCATGCGGGCGCTGTGCGCCACGCGCTGCCGGACGTTCTTCCTGGCGCACTATCTGATGGATGCGTCGACGCCGCGGACGAGGGCCGCGTTTCTGGCGAAGGTGCGGGCGAAGCTGGAAAGGTTTTGAGTTCCTTACCCTCCCCCTTGTGGGGAGGGTCGATCCGCCTAGCGGATCGGGGTGGGGGTCTCGTAGGGCGCACCCCCACCCCGGCTCGCAATCTCCGCTTCGCTCCGACTGCGAGCCGACCCTCCCCACAAGGGGGAGGGTAAGAAGGCGCTACATCCTCGTCCGCTCCGCCTTCGGATCGTACATCGGCTTCAGCGATGCTTCGGCGGCGAAGCGCTCGCCGGCGATCTCGATCTCATAGGATGAAGCCAGCACCTCCGCCTCGCTCTCGCCCCGGCACTCGATATAGCCGAGCCCGACCGCGCCGCCGAGGTAATGGCCGTAATTGCCCGATGTGATCGGGCCGACGATCTTGCCGTCGCGCAGGATCGCTTCGTTGTGGAAGAGCAGCGGTTGCGGGTCTTTCAGCCGGAACTGGACCAACCGGCGGCTCAATCCGGTTTCCTTCTTTTTCAACACCGCGTCGCGGCCGATGAAATCGCCCTTGGCCGTCTTCACCGCGAAACCGAGGCCCGCCTCCAGCACATTGTCTTCGTCGGTTATGTCGTGTCCGAAATGCCGAAAGGCCTTTTCGATGCGGCAGGAATCCAGCGTGTGCAGGCCGCAGAGCTTCAGGCCGACATCGGCGCCAGCCTCGTCGATCGCCTCGAAGACATGGGCCGCCTGCTCGGTCGAGACGTAGAGTTCCCAGCCGAGTTCGCCGACATAGGTGACGCGGTGGGCACGGGCGAGGCCCATGCCGATCTCGATCTCCTGGAACGTGCCGAACGGATTTTTCTCGTTGGAGAAATCGTTGGGACTGACCTTCCGGATCAGCTTTCGCGCATCCGGGCCCATCAGGCACAGCACGGCTTCCGCCGCCGTCACATCGGTGATGACGACGAACTCCTCGCCGACATGCCGGCGCAGCCAGGCTAGATCACGTTGCAGCGTGGCACCGGGTACGACCAGGAAGTAGGCCGTATCCGAAAGGCGCGACACGGTGAGGTCGCTTTCGATGCCGCCGCGCTGGTTGAGCATCTGCGTGTAGAGGATCTTGCCCGGCGCGACGTCCATGTCGTTGGCGCAGAGCCT
The DNA here is from genome assembly GCF_040322415.1 of Mesorhizobium sp. M0152. Lineage (NCBI taxonomy): Bacteria > Pseudomonadati > Pseudomonadota > Alphaproteobacteria > Hyphomicrobiales > Phyllobacteriaceae > Mesorhizobium > Mesorhizobium sp. M0152. Next base: position 418 of record NZ_JAMYTH010000028.1, on the reverse strand, counting down.
TTGCAGGAAAGCACAGGCGTCTCGGCCCTCGACCCGGATCTTGCCGAACGAGGTCATGTCGAACAGGCCGACCTTGTTCCTGACCGCAAGGTGTTCCTCGCGCTGGTTGTCGAACCAGTTCTGCCGCTTCCAGGAATAGCGGTATTCGCGCTCCTGTCCTTCGCGGGCGAACCAGTTGGCGCGCTCCCAGCCGGCGACTTCGCCGAACACGGCGCCGCGCGCCTTGAGTTGCTCATGCAGGGGTGAGCGCCTGATGTTGCGCGACGTCGCCATCTGGCGATAGGGGAAGTGGTCGGCATAGAGCAGGCCGAGCGTTTCCGAGACACGCTCCTTGAGGTAACGGCGGTTCTTCTGGAACGGCTGGGCGCGGCGGATGTCGACTTCCCACAGGTCGAAAGGCGCCTCGCCATCGTTGATC
>NZ_JAMYTH010000027.1:0-82010 GCF_040322415.1 Mesorhizobium sp. M0152 | reverse complement strand
CAAGGGCAAGCGTAAACTCGCGACCTGGGACACCGACTACCTCATGGCCGCACTCCAAGCCCGTTAACCTGGACTCGTTGCCCTGCAAAGGCTACGGGTGAATTGACAGTCGACACATTAGAAACTCATACTGTACCGCCCGAAATTTCTCGAAGCCGGTGAATCGTTCTGTTGGGGCAGTCGCCTCCGGCTTGTTTTGGGCAGGAAAAAAATCACAAAGCCGAAAAAATTCGGCGAGGAAAAAATGGCAGAAGACAACAAGAAGAAACCGAATCCGATCGACATTCATGTTGGCAGTCGCATCCGGCTTCGCCGCAACATGTTGGGAATGAGCCAGGAAAAGCTTGGTGAGAATCTCGGTATTACATTTCAGCAGATCCAGAAATATGAAAAGGGCACCAATCGCGTCGGTGCCAGCCGCCTGCAGGCTATAGCTTCCATACTCGGCGTGCCTGTCGCCTTCTTTTTCGAGGATGCGCCTGGCCAGGAGATGGCGGCCAACCGTGGCTTCTCGGAGGATGCGTCGATGGCTTTTGCCGTCGAATTCTGCGGCAGTCCCGAAGGCCTTCAGCTCAACCGGGCCTTTGTCAAGATCGCCGACATCAAAGTGCGTCGGCGAATCATCGACCTGGTGAAATCGCTCGCCGCCGAGGACGTGGACTGATCCACGGTTCGCTTCAACCCAGCGGTGCCCGGCCGCTGGTGGCACAAGATATCAGTATCGACGTTCATGCCAGAATGGCGGCAACGCTTGACGAGCGGCGCTTTGCCCCGCTAACACGTGGCGCGCCAAATCGGCAGCCTGCCGATCGTTTTTCAAGAGGGGACACCCGTGACGCGGCAGAACTACTTCTTTACCTCGGAATCCGTTGCCGAGGGCCATCCCGACAAAGTTTGTGACCGGATTTCCGACGAGATCGTGGATCTGGTCTATCGCGAAGCCAAGAAGACCGGCATGGACCCGTGGAAGGTCCGTGTCGCCTGCGAGACGCTCGCGACCACCAACCGCGTCGTCATCGCTGGCGAGGTGCGCGTGCCCGATACCTTGCTGAAGAAGGACAAGGCCGGCAACATCCTCAAGGACGCTGCCGGGCACTCTGTCGTCAACCCGGCGAAGTTCAAATCCGTCGCCCGCAAGGCGATCCGCGAGATCGGCTACGAACAGGCAGGCTTCCATTGGAAGACGGCCAAGATCGAAGTGCTGTTGCACGGCCAGTCGCCCGATATCGGCCAGGGCGTCGACAATGCCGCCGACCGCCAGGGCGAGGAAGGTGCTGGCGACCAAGGCATCATGTTCGGCTATGCCTGCCGCGAGACGCCGGACCTGATGCCGGCGCCGATCTATTACAGCCATAAGATCCTCGAACTGCTGGCCACCGCCCGCCACGAAGGCAATGGCGAGGCGAGCAAGCTCGGGCCCGACGCCAAGAGCCAGGTCACCGTTCGCTATATCGACGGCAAGGCCGCCGAGGCGACGCAGATCGTGCTGTCGACACAGCATCTCGATGCGAGCTGGGATTCGAAGAAGGTCCGCAAGGTCGTCGAACCCTACATCCGCGAGGCGCTTGGCGACCTCAAGATCGCCGACGACTGCATGTGGTACATCAATCCTACCGGCAAGTTCGTCATCGGCGGACCCGATGGCGACGCCGGGCTGACCGGCCGCAAGATCATCGTCGACACCTATGGCGGCGCGGCGCCCCATGGTGGCGGTGCTTTCTCGGGCAAGGACACCACCAAGGTCGACCGTTCGGCCGCCTATGCGGCGCGCTATCTGGCCAAGAACGTCGTGGCGGCGAAACTCGCCGACCGTTGCACCATCCAGCTTTCCTACGCCATCGGCGTCGCCCAGCCGCTGTCCGTCTATGTCGACCTGCACGGTACCGGCAAGGTCGATGAAGCAAAGCTCGAGGACGCGTTGCGCACCGTGATGGATTTGTCGCCGTCCGGCATCCGGCGGCATCTCGATCTCAACAAGCCGATCTACGCCAAGACATCGTCCTACGGCCATTTCGGCCGCAAGGCTGGCCGTGACGGGTCTTTCTCCTGGGAAAAGACCGATCTCGCCAAGGCGCTCAAGGATGCTGTCGCGGCCTGAAGGCGGCGACAGCACCTGCGTCTTCAGATGAGCTCCGCCGACAGGCCAAGCCGCACGACCGAAGCCTTCTTCGGCCGTCGGCGCGGCAAGCCCGTTCGCCCACAGCAGGCGGCGGCGCTGGAAAGCGGTCTCGGCGCCTACCGGCTCGACCTGTCGGCTGAAGCGCCGTCGGATCTGCGCACCCTGTTCGAAACAGAGGTTTCGGCTGTTCGCCTCGAGATCGGCTTTGGCGGCGGCGAGCATCTTCTGCATCGCGCCACCGAGGCGCCAATGGTCGGCTTTATCGGCGTCGAACCCTTCGTCAACGGCATGGCCAAGATGATGATGGCGGTACGGCAGACACCGCTGCCCAATCTGAGGGTCTATGACGACGACGCCACCCAATTGCTCGACTGGCTGCCGCCGGCCTCGCTCGATGGCATCGATCTTCTCTATCCGGACCCCTGGCCGAAAAAGAAGCATTGGAAGCGGCGTTTCGTCAGCTCGGTCAATCTCGACCGCTTCGCGCGCGTCCTGAAGCCGGGGTCAAAATTCCGCTTCGCGTCCGATATCGACACCTATGTGAACTGGACCTTGCTGCATTGCCGGGCGCATGGCGCCTTTGCGTGGCAAGCCACCGAGGCTGCCGACTGGCACCGCCCTTACGAGGGCTGGCCAGGCACCCGCTACGAGGCGAAGGCCATTCGCGAAGGCCGGCGGCCGGCCTATCTGACCTTCGTCAGGACGTAAGCGGCCATTGCTCCGTCTCCGGCGGCTGCCGGAGCCGGATCGAGCGTCATCCGCCCGCTGGTTTTAGAAGCGGCCGATCTTGTCGAAGACAGCCGGATCCATGCCGAGCTTGCGCAGGTCGTGCGCGCGCGGCTTGCGGCCGGCTTCCACGGCCCGCGATGCGGCAACCGCGCTGCCGAATGTGGTGAAGAGATCGCCTATGGCGGAAAAAACCTTGCGGCTGGTCATCGTTGTATCCTTTCGCGTGCGGTGACGCGCAATCCTCTTTGTGCAGTGCAACATAGATGGCGCGCTCTGCGGGCGCCAACAAGGGCGGCCGCCGCATGGGCGCCATGCGTCCGGCGCAACCCCGGCGCGCGCTGCTTTTGTCCGGTTGGACACGGCGGGCTTGAAACACCGGCCGTGTTCGTCTATATCAGCCTCAAATTCTTGGTCGGTATGACGAAGAGTGGGTCCACCCGGTCCCGCTCTTTTTTATTACCTGCCGATAGCTTCGGATAGAGCGACAGGGATTAAATGACGGCAACGGCAAGCGAAGGCGACGACCGCATCATCCGCGAGAGCGGCATCGATGCGCGTATCGCGCTGATCGTCCAACCGGTTCTGCGCGGCATCGGCTTTCGCCTTGTGCGGGTGCATCTGTCCGGCCAGAACGGGCTGACGCTGCAGATCATGGCCGAGCGCGAGGACGGCACCATGACCGTCGAGGATTGCGAAGAGGTAAGCCGTGCCGTGTCGCCGGCGCTCGATGTCGATGATCCGATCGAAAAGGCGTATCATCTTGAAGTCTCATCGGCCGGCATCGACCGGCCGCTGGTCCGCAAGTCGGATTTCGTGACCTGGACGGGTCATCTGGTGAAGATCGAAACGTCGATCATCGTCGCCGACCGCAAGCGGTTCAAAGGCAAGATCGCCGAAGCCGGTGAAAATGACGTGCTGATCGAGCGCGAGAAGGCGGCCTATGGCGAGGAGCCGACGGTGCGCGTGCCTTATGATGCGATCTCCGAGGCGCGCCTGATCCTGACCGACGATCTCATCCGCGACGCGTTGTCGAAGGACAACAGGGCGCGCAAGGAAGCCAAAAAACGCCGCGGCGAACCGGAGGACGAGATGTCCGAGGACGCCACGGAAGAACGCGAACAGGAAAGTTGATTGAGCTGCCGGGCGCAAAGTCCGGCAAACAGGCTCGGGAGAAAAAACATGGTTGTAAGCGCCAACAGACTTGAACTGCTGCAGATTGCCGACGCGGTCGCGCGCGAAAAGTCGATCGACAAGTCGATCGTCATCGCCGCCATGGCCGACGCGATCCAGAAGGCGGCGCGCTCGCGTTACGGCCAGGAGACCAACATCCGCGCCGACATCAACCCGAACACCGGTGAGATGAAGCTGCAGCGGCTGATGGAAGTGGTCGAGAAGGTCGACGACTACGCCACCCAGATCGCCATCTCCTCGGCGCGCGAGCGCAATCCCGACGCCCAGCTCGGCGACTTCATCGCCGAACAGCTGCCGCCGATGGATTTCGGCCGCATCGCCGCACAGTCGGCCAAGCAGGTCATCGTGCAGAAGGTGCGCGAGGCCGAGCGCGACCGCCAGTATGACGAATACAAGGACCGCATCGGCGAGATCGTCAACGGCACCGTCAAGCGCGTCGAATATGGCAACGTCATCGTCGATCTCGGCCGTGGCGAGGCGATCATCCGCCGCGACGAGCTGATCCCGCGCGAGAACTACAAATATGGCGACCGCGTCCGTGCCTATGTCTACGACGTGCGCCGCGAGCAGCGCGGCCCGCAGATATTCCTGTCGCGCACCCATCCGCAGTTCATGGCCAAGCTCTTCACCATGGAAGTGCCGGAAATCTATGACGGCATCATCGAAATCAAGTCGGTCGCCCGCGACCCCGGCTCGCGCGCCAAGATCGCCGTCATCTCGCGTGATAGTTCGATCGATCCGGTCGGCGCCTGCGTCGGCATGCGCGGCAGCCGCGTCCAGGCGGTCGTAGGAGAGTTGCAGGGCGAGAAGATCGATATCATTCCCTGGTCGCCCTCGGCCGCATCCTTCATCGTCAACGCGCTGCAGCCGGCCGAAGTCGCCAAGGTGGTGCTCGACGAGGATGCCGAGCGCATCGAGGTGGTGGTTCCCGACGATCAGCTGTCGCTGGCCATCGGCCGCCGCGGCCAGAACGTGCGGCTTGCCTCGCAGCTCACCGGCTGGGATATCGACATCCTGACCGAGGCCGAGGAATCCGAACGCCGCCAGAAGGAATTCGTCGAGCGCTCGTCGCTGTTCATGGAAGCTCTCGACGTCGACGAAATGGTCGGCCAGGTGCTGGCCTCGGAAGGCTTCACCAGCGTCGAGGAAGTCGCTTACGTCGATTCCGGCGAGATCGCCTCGATCGACGGCTTCGACGAGGACACCGCTTCCGAGATCCAGACCCGCGCCCGCGAATATCTGGAGAAGATCGAGGCCGAGCACGACGAGAAGCGCAAGGCGCTGGGCGTCAAGGACGAATTGCGCGAAATCCCCGGCATCACCACCGCCATGCTGGTGACGCTCGGCGAGGACGGCGTCAAGACGATCGAGGATTTCGCCGGCTACGCGGCCGACGACCTCACCGGCTGGAAGGAACGCAAGGACGGCGAGACCAAGGTGTATCCGGGTGTTCTCGCCAGCCATGGCGTGACGCGCGCCGATGCCGAGCAGATGGTTCTGGCTGCCCGCCTCAAGGCTGGCTGGATCACCGAAGACGAGCTTGCAGCCGAAGAAGCATCGGCCGACGAAGCCGTTGGTGCGTGAGGTGAAACCGCATCGCACAGAACCCGCCCTTGGACGAGATGAACGATCGCACCTGCATCGTCACCCGCAGACAGGCCGAACCGGATGAACTGATCCGGTTCGTCGTCGGTCCGGATTCGGCCGTCGTTCCCGATCTCAAGAGAAATCTGCCTGGCCGCGGTTGCTGGGTGAGTGCCGACCGCCTACATATCGACAAGGCGGCGGCCAAAAACCTTTTTGCCCGCGCCTTCAAGGCACAGGTGGTCGTGCCGCCCGATCTTGGCGGCATGGTCGACGGACTGCTTTCCCGATCCGCGCTGGGCATGCTGGGTCTTGCCCGCAAGGCCGGCGCGATCGCGCTGGGCGCCACCAAGGTCGAGAGTGCGGTGCGTGGCGGACTAGCACTTTTCGTGCTCCACGCGATCGAAGCGTCCGACGATGGTGTGCGCAAGATCAGCCAGGCGCGGCGGGCGACCGTCCATATTGGCGGCCCTTCCATCCTTGCCTACAAACTTTTCCCCGAGGCCGAGTTGAGCTTGGCATTGGGGGGTACAAATGTGATACATGCTGCCGTCCTCGCGGGAGACGCGGGTAAGGCGGTCCAGAAGCGCATGGTTGCGCTCGACCGGTATCGGGGCGGTACCCCGGACGATTTGGCAATGCTTGCGGCCGTTGCTGACGAAGATGAGTCCGCAGAGGATATGGAATGAGCGATACGAAATCGGGCGACGACAAGACGTTGAGTGTTACGCCGAAGAAGACCTTGACGCTGAAGCGCCCCGGCATGGAACAGGGCACCGTGCGCCAGAACTTCTCGCATGGCCGTACCAAGTCGGTCGTGGTCGAGACCAAGAAGCGCAAGTTCTCGCTGCCCGGCGACAAGCCGGAGCCGGCGGCCGCGCCGGTATTCACCCCGAAGCCGGCCGTCGTCGCGGCACCGGTCGTGCAGGAAGCGCCCAAGGCGCCGCCTCCGCCTCCGCCGCCCCCGGTCGAGCGTAGCGGCATGGTGCTGAACGAATTGTCGCGTAGCGAAATGGAGGCGCGCCGCAGGGCGCTCGAAGGCTCCAAGGTTCGCGAGGTCGAGGACCGCCAGCGCGCCGCCGAAGAAGCCAAGCGCCGCGCCGAGGATGAAGAGCGCCGCAAGCGCGAGCGCGAGGAATCCGCGCGCCGCCAGGCAGAGGAAGAGGCGCGGTTGCAGACCGAGGCCGAATCCCGCCGCCGCGCCGAGGAAGAGGCACGCCGCCGCGCGCCGCAGGCCGCGGAACTGGCAACTGCCGATGAGGAAGAAGAGGCCAAGCCGAAGCGGGCTGGCGCCGGTGCGCCGGTGCGTCGTCCGGTCACGCCCGAAGTGGCGCGCCCGGCCAAGCCGACCAAGGGCGAGGAAGATCGTCGCCGTGGCAAGCTGACGCTGAATTCCGCGCTTTCCGACGAGGATGCGCGGGCCCGTTCGCTGTCGTCGATGCGTCGTCGCCAGGAGAAATTCAAGCGCGCGATGCACAATGAGCCGCGCGAGAAGGTCATGCGTGAAGTGATCCTGCCCGAGACCATCACCATCCAGGAACTGGCGCAGCGCATGTCCGAGCGTGCGGTCGATGTGGTCAAGTTCTTCATGAAGCAGGGCCAGATCCTGAAGCCGGGCGACGTCATCGACGCCGACACGGCCGAACTGGTGGCCACCGAATTCGGCCACACGGTCCGCCGCGTCGCCGAGTCCGACATCGAGGAAGGCCTGTTCAACATCGCCGACCGTCCGGAAGACCTGGTGTCGCGTCCGCCCGTGGTGACCATCATGGGCCATGTCGACCATGGCAAGACCTCGCTGCTCGATGCGATCCGAAATGCCAATGTCGTCTCCGGCGAAGCCGGCGGCATCACCCAGCATATCGGTGCCTACCAGGTCGAGAAGAATGGTCAGAAGATCACCTTCATCGATACGCCCGGCCACGCCGCCTTCACGGCGATGCGCGCTCGCGGCGCCCAGGCCACCGACATCGCCATTCTGGTGGTGGCGGCCGACGACAGCGTCATGCCGCAGACGATCGAATCGATCAGCCACGCCAAGGCTGCCGGCGTTCCCATCATCGTTGCGATCAACAAGATCGACAAGCATGATGCCGATCCGCAGAAGGTGCGCTCCGAGCTGCTGCGCCATGAGGTCTTCGTCGAATCCATGGGCGGTGAGGTGCTGGACGTCGAAGTGTCGGCGACCAAGGGCACCAATCTCGACAAGCTGCTCGAGGCGATCCTTCTGCAGGCCGAAATCCTCGACCTCAAGGCCAATCCGGATCGTACCGCCGAGGGTGTCGTCATCGAGGCGCAGCTCGACAAGGGCCGTGGCCCCGTCGCCACCGTGCTGGTCCAGACCGGCACGCTGATGCCGGGCGACATTCTCGTCGCCGGCAACGAATGGGGCCGGGTGCGCGCGCTGGTCAACGATCGTGGCGAGCAGATCAAGGAAGCGCCGCCGGCCATGCCGGTCGAGGTGCTCGGCCTTCAGGGCACGCCGCAGGCCGGCGATCGCTTCGCCGTCGTCAACAACGAGGCCCGAGCCCGCGAGATCACCGAATATCGCCAGCGTCTGGCGCGTGAGAAGGCGGTGGCCAAGCATGCCGGCCAGCGCGGTTCGCTCGAACAGATGATGTCGCAATTGCAGACGAGCGGGCTGAAGGAATTCCCGCTGGTCATCAAGGGCGACGTGCAAGGTTCGATCGAGGCCATCAATGCCGCTCTCGACAAGCTCGGCACCGACGAAGTGCGTGCGCGCATCGTTCATGCCGGCGCCGGCGCCATCACCGAAAGCGATGTCTCGCTGGCGGAAACTTCCGGCGCGGCGATCATCGGGTTCAACGTCCGCGCCAACGTGCAGGCACGTGCCGCGGCCGCGGCCGCGGGCATCGAGATCCGCTACTACTCGATCATCTACAACCTCGTGGATGACGTGAAGGCTGCGCTCTCCGGCCTGCTTTCGCCGGAGCGTCGCGAGACCTTCATCGGCAATGCCCAGATCCTCGAGATCTTCGACATCACCAAGGTCGGCAAGATCGCCGGCTGCCGTGTCACCGAAGGCAAGGTCGAGCGCGGCGCCGGTGTTCGCCTGATCCGCGACAACGTCGTCATCCACGAAGGCACGCTGAAGACGCTGAAGCGCTTCAAGGATGAGGTTTCGGAGGTCCCGGGCGGCCAGGAGTGCGGCATGGCCTTCCAGAACTACGAGGACATGCGCGTCGGCGACGTCATCGAGTGCTTCCGCGTCGAGATGGTGACCCGGACGCTCTGAGTTCGAGTATTCCGACCGTATCGGGCGGCGGTCGAAAGGCCGCCGCCCCCGTGCTATTGAGAATGACCCGTTGAGACATGCGGCACGGTCCTATCCCGCGCCTCACGATTTCAGGATTGAGAAAAATGCCCCGTTCCACGACATCGAGCCCATCCCAGCGCATGCTGCGCGTAGGCGAGCAGGTGCGCCATGCGCTCTCCGAGACCTTGCAGCGCGGCGAGATCATCGATCCGCTGGTCGAGAATGCCGTCGTGTCGGTCTCGGAAGTGCGCATGTCGCCCGACCTGAAGATCGCCACCGCCTTCGTCTCGCCGCTCGGCGCCAGTGATGCCGGCGCGGTGGTGGAGGCTCTCAACAAGCATGCGAAATTCATCCGCGGGCGCGTCTCCGGTGCGTTGCGGCAGATGAAGTATATGCCGGAATTCCGCTTCCGGCTGGATACCTCCTTCGACAATTTCGCCAGGATAAACGATCTCCTGAAGTCGCCCGAAGTAGCGCGTGACCTCGATGCGGACGACGAGAAGGACAGCGAATAATGGCGCGTCGCGGCAAGAAGAAGGGCCGGCCGGTCTCCGGTTGGGTGGTGCTGGACAAGCCGGTCGGCATGGGTTCCACCGAGGCCGTATCCAAGATCAAATGGCTGTTCCAGGCGGAAAAGGCGGGGCATGCCGGCACGCTGGACCCGCTGGCTTCCGGCATGTTGCCAATCGCGCTCGGCGAAGCCACCAAGACCGTGCCCTATGTGCAGGACGGCGCCAAGATCTATCGCTTCACCGTGGCCTGGGGGCAGGAGCGCTCGACCGACGATCTCGAGGGCCCGGTGACGAAGACCTCCGACAAGCGTCCGTCGCAGGCCGAGGTCGAGGCGCTGCTGCCGAAATACACCGGCGTCATCATGCAGACGCCGCCGCAATTCTCGGCTATCAAAATCGCCGGCGAGCGCGCCTATGATCTCGCCCGTGACGGCGCGACGGTCGACATTCCGGCGCGCGAGGTCGAGATCGGCCGCCTCGATATCGTCGAGCACAGCGTCGACCACACCGTTTTCGAGGTCGAATGCGGCAAGGGCACCTATGTGCGCTCGCTGGCCCGCGACATGGGCCGCGACCTCGGGTGCTTCGGCCATGTTTCCGACCTGCGCCGGGTCGAGGTCGAGCCGTTCACGCCCGAAGATTTCGTCACCATCGCCGAACTGGAAGCCGCCCGCTTCGGCGTGCAAGGTGAAGATAGGCCGGAAAGTGAAGACAAGCCGGAAACGGCCGACGCCGACGCGATAGAAGTGCCGATCGACTTCGGTGCCATCGATGCGCTTCTGGTCGATACATCGGCGGCGCTCGATTGCCTGCCGCAGATCGCCATCAGCGATGACGCGGCGACGAAGATCCGCCTCGGCAATCCGGTGATCATCCGTGGCCGGGATGCGCCTGTCGAAGCCGAAGAGGCCTGTGCCACGGCCCGCGGCAAGCTGGTGGCCATCGGCGCGATCGAGCAAGGTATGTTCAAGCCCAAGCGGGTCTTTGCCGGATGATGCCTCTCATCTAATGTCTGTCGGACGTCGCATCAGAGGGCTGCATGGCAAAGGCTGAGACGATCAAGAAGCGGGCGCCGTTGAAAACGCGTCGGCCGCCGGTCGGTGCATCGCCCGGCACGCTGATCGCCGACCCGGCGGCGCGGCGCTCGGAACTGCGGCTGACCCTGATCTCGCCGCAGAAATTCAAGACCGTCGAAAATGCAAGCATCGACGATGTCATGGCCAATTGCGGAAAATGGCCGGTGATCTGGCTCGATTGTACCGGCCTCGCCAACATTTCGCTGATCGAGGAGATCGGCCGCATCTTCAGCCTGCATCCGCTGGCGCTGGAGGACGTCGTCAATACGGGTCAGCGTCCGAAGGTGGATTTCTTCGAGGATCATGCCTTCGTCGTCCTGCGCATGATCGACGATGTCACGTCGCATCGCTACGAACAGATCGCGCTCTTCCTGGGCGAGAACTTCGTCGTCACTTTCCAGGAGCGTGAAGGCGATCCATTCGATCCCGTGCGCAAGCGCATCGAGAGCTCGGCGCCCAACCGGTTGCGGGCTCGCGGCGCCGACTATCTCGCCTACGCGCTGATCGACGCGATCGTCGACAGCTATTTTCCGCCGATCGAGGCGGCGGGCGAGGTGGTCGACAGTATCGAGGACCAGATGCTGTATTCGCCGCACAAGCACCAGATGCGGCAACTGCACGAATTGCGGCGTGATGCCAATGTGCTCAAGGGGGTGCTGTGGCCGATGCGCGATGCGCTGGCGACGCTTATCCGCAACGACGTCTCCTATGTGAGGGCCGAGACCAAGGTCTTCCTCAACGACACACTCGACCATTCGCTGCGGCTGATCGAATTGGTCGAAACCCAGCGCGACATGCTGACCGGCTTGATCGAAATGCATCTGTCGCTGAGCCAGGCGCGCACCAACGACGTCATCAGCTATCTCACCATCGTCTCGGTCATCTTCATGCCGCTTACCTTTCTGGTCGGTGTCTGGGGCATGAATTTCGATCCCGGGTCGTCGCCATGGAACATGCCGGAGTTGAAGGCCTACTACGGCTATCCCTTGTCGCTCCTGTTCATGGGTGTCGTCGCGGTCGGGTTGATTGCGTTCTTCAAATGGAAGAAATGGCTTTGACAGGGGCAAAACTTGCCATTTCGGCCTCAAAAGCCGGCTTGTGAATTGGGCTGGTGTTTTGTCGGGAATTGCACTATATGCGCCGCAGCTTAGCGCTACGACGCTTTGCTTGCACGGCCCCTGCTGGACGACATCCCGGCTGTGGGCGACCCGTTTCCTCGAACAGATAAGGAAAAACACGATGTCGATTACTGCCGAACGCAAACAGGAATTGATGGGTGAATTCGCAACCGCCAAGGGCGATACCGGGTCTCCGGAAGTCCAGGTGGCCATCCTTTCCGAGCGCATCAAGAACCTGACCGACCATTTCAAGGACCACAAGAAGGATAACCATTCCCGCCGTGGTCTGCTCGCTCTCGTCTCCCAGCGCCGCAGCCTGCTTGATTATCTCAAGCGCAAGGACGACGCGCGCTATCAGACACTGATCGAGAAGCTCGGTCTGCGCCGTTGACGAATTGACCGGCGGGCTCTCTCAGGGAGTCCGCCGGTCGCGCATTCGAGCACCGGATTAACCCGATCTCGAATGCAGGACTGGAGCGCCGCGCACCCATCTGGATGCCGGACGGACGCTCCAAAAGTTGAATTTGCGCATGATGCGTTCCGCAAGCCGTGGTTTTCGGGGTCATGCGCAGGCCAGTCGATCGACTGGCCATACCGGCTTCGAGCGTGCAGAGGGCCACTCGAAGCCACCCATGGACGGTCATGGGGCAGGATTGCAGGACGCTCGCAGGCCACAGTGCCGATGGAACCCGAGCTTCCCGTTGTCTTGCCCGTGGCTGCCCGAGAAAGGAAGCCAGAGGAAAGGGCACCCGCGCACGCTGAAACGGCGCGGCCCTTCCTCATACAAAGGATAAGACATGTTCAATCACCACAAAGTGGAAATCGAATGGGGCGGTCGTCCGCTCATCCTCGAAACCGGCAAGATCGCGCGCCAGGCCGACGGCGCGGTGCTCGCGACCTATGGCGAAACCAAGGTTCTCGCCACCGTCGTCTCGATGAAGGAGCCCAAGCCCGGCCTCGATTTCTTTCCGCTGACCGTCAACTATCAGGAAAAGACCTATGCCGCCGGCAAGATCCCGGGCGGCTACTTCAAGCGTGAGGGCCGTCCGAGCGAAAAGGAAACACTGGTTTCCCGCCTCATCGACCGCCCGATCCGTCCGCTCTTCGCCGACGGCTACAAGAATGACACGCAGATCGTCGTCACCGTCGTCCAGCACGATCTCGAGAATGATCCCGACATCCTGTCGATCGTCGCCACTTCGGCTGCCCTGACGCTGTCGGGCGTTCCCTTCATGGGCCCGATCGGCGGCGCACGCGTCGGCTACATCAACGGCGAATATGTGCTCAACCCGCATGTCGACGAGATGCAGGAATCCAAGCTCGACCTCATCGTCGCCGGCACCACCGACGCCGTGCTGATGGTCGAGTCCGAAGCCAAGGAGCTTGGCGAAGACCTGATGCTCGGCGCCGTCATGTTCGGCCACAGGGGCTTCCAGCCGGTGATCGAGGCGATCATCAAGCTGGCCGAGGTCGCCGCCAAGGACCCGCGCGATTTCACCGCGCCGGACTATTCGGCGCTCGAAGGCGAGATGCTGAAGATCGTCGGCGACGAACTTCGCGAAGCCTACAAGATCACCGACAAGCAGAAGCGCTATGGTGCCGTCGACGCCGTCAAGGCGAAGGTCAAGGCCGCATTCGCTCCGGCCGAAGGCGAAGAGGCCAAGTATACGTCTGAGCAGATCGGCAGCGTGTTCAAGGAGCTCCAGGCCAAGGTCGTGCGCTGGAACATTCTCGATACCGGCTCGCGCATCGATGGCCGCGACCTGAAGACGGTCCGCAAGATCGTTTCCGAAGTCGGCGTCCTGCCGCGCACCCACGGTTCGGCGCTGTTCACCCGCGGCGAGACGCAGGCGCTGGTCGTCGCCACGCTCGGCACCGGCGAGGACGAGCAGTATGTCGATTCGCTGACCGGCATGTACAAGGAGAAGTTCCTCCTTCACTACAACTTCCCTCCCTACTCCGTCGGTGAGACCGGCCGCATGGGTTCGCCGGGTCGCCGCGAAATCGGCCACGGCAAGCTCGCCTGGCGCGCCATCCGTCCGATGCTGCCGACATCTGACCAGTTCCCCTACACGCTGCGCGTCGTCTCGGAGATCACCGAGTCCAACGGCTCTTCGTCGATGGCCACCGTCTGCGGCACCTCGCTGGCGCTGATGGATGCCGGCGTGCCGCTGGCCAAGCCCGTGGCCGGCATCGCCATGGGCCTGATCAAGGAAGGTGAGCGCTTCGCCGTGCTCTCCGACATCCTTGGCGACGAGGATCACCTCGGCGACATGGACTTCAAGGTCGCCGGCACCGCCAATGGCATCACCTCCCTGCAGATGGACATCAAGATCGAGGGCATCACCGAGGAGATCATGAAGATCGCTCTCGACCAGGCCAAGGACGGTCGTCAGCATATTCTCGGCGAAATGGCCCACGCGCTCACCGGCGCGCGTGCCGAGCTCGGCGAATTCGCGCCGCGCATCGAGGTCATGCACATCCCGACCGACAAGATTCGCGACGTCATCGGTTCTGGCGGCAAGGTCATCCGCGAAATCGTCGAGAAGACCGGCGCCAAGATCAACATCGAGGACGACGGCACGGTCAAGATCGCTTCGTCGAACGCCAAGGAGATCGAGGCGGCGAAGAAGTGGATCCACACCATCGTTGCCGAGCCGGAAGTCGGCGAAATCTACGAGGGCACGGTCGTCAAGACAGCCGACTTCGGCGCTTTCGTCAACTTCTTCGGCCCGCGCGACGGCCTCGTCCACATCTCGCAGCTTGCCAACGACCGGGTCGCCAAGACCTCGGACGTCGTCAAGGAAGGCGACAAGGTCTGGGTCAAGCTGATGGGCTTCGACGAGCGCGGCAAGGTCCGCCTGTCGATGAAGGTCGTCGACCAGGCCACCGGCAAGGAGATCGTTCGCGATAAGAAGGCCGAAGGCGAAGAAGACGCCGCCTGAGCGACCAGATAGAAAAATCGAAGCGGGCGCGGCTTATGTCGCGCCCGCTTTCGTTTATGGAGCACAAGCATGTCCGCCGAGGCGCTGAAGACGCTTTTCCATCCATTCGAGGCCGAGGCTCTTCCTCTGCCGCGAAAGGGTGCGCTCTTCCGTTTCCGCGTTGCCGCGCCCGGCCTGCGCCCGGCGCACGCTTTGGCGGCGCCGCTGCATCTCTTGCAAGGTTTTCGACCGGATTTTCGTGCGTTGCAAGCCGCGGGGTTCGCGGTCACGCCGCTGGCGGAAGGCGACGGATTTGACGCGGCGCTGGTGCTCGTTGGCCGCCATCGCGGCCAGAACGAACTGCGCGTCGCCGATGCGCTTGAGCGTGTGGCGCCGGGCGGATTGATCGTCGTCGCCGGCGGCAAGGACGACGGCGTCGCCAGCCTCCGCAAGCGCATCGATGAGCTTGTACCGCTCGATGGCCACCTGCCGAAATATCACGGCATTGCCTTCTGGCTACGCCGCCCCGCCGATCCGGCAGCCGCGAAGGCACTGCGCGCCGCCAATCCCGCCATGCTGGTGGAAGGCCGCTTCCATACCGCGCCCGGCATGTTTTCCTTCGACCGGATCGATGCCGGCTCAAAACTGTTGGTGGAGAACCTGCCTGGCGATCTACGCGGCAATATTGCCGATTTCTGCGCCGGCTGGGGCTATGTCGCGGCCGAGGTCGCCGCGCGCTCACCCGGCATTTCAACGCTCGACCTTCATGAGGCGGACTTCGCCTCGCTGGAAGCCGCGAAGCTCAATCTGGCCGGGGTTGGCCAATCGATCGCCAGGAATTTCTTCTGGACGGATCTCATCGCCGAACCGGTCGAGCGCCGCTACGACGCGATCGTCATGAACCCGCCGTTTCACCGCAACCGCGCGGCCGAGCCAGAGATCGGCGCCGGCATGATCCGCGCTGCGGCCAAGGCCCTGAAGCCTGGCGGCCGGCTGTTCATGGTCGCCAACCGCCAGCTTCCCTACGAACCGGTGCTCTCCGCCGCCTTTGCCAGCCATGCGGAGCTTGCCCGCGACGGCCTGTTCAAGGTTGTTTCCGCGCGGCGGTGATGCAACGCCGCCTGATCTCAGTGCAGATTGCCGACGCGGCGCGTGGCTTCGGCAACTGGCCCAGCCTCGCCCCCGATCTTGAGCGGCGCCGGCCGCCCGAACAGGTAGCCCTGCACCACTTCGCAGCCGGCTGCCCGAAGCAGCGTCGCCTGGCTCTCGGTCTCGACGCCTTCGGCAATGATACTGACGCCGAGCGCGCGAGAAAGCCCGACAATGGACGAGACGACCGCGCCGGAGCTGGAATCGGTATCGATGCGGCTGACGAAGGAGCGGTCGATCTTCAGCTTGCCGAACGAGAAGTCGATCAGGTAGCTCAGATTGGAATAGCCGGTGCCGAAATCATCGACGGCAACGGAGATGCCCATCTCGGCAAGCTGTTTCAGAATGGCGGCGGCACGGTCACGATCCTGCATCATCGCCGTCTCGGTGACTTCCAACTCCAGCCGCGACGGCTTGATGCCTGTGGCCGTCATCGTGTCGCGCACGGTGCCGATGAAATCCTTTGTCATGAACTGGACCGGCGAGATGTTGACGGCGACGAAGCAGTCGTCCGGCAAATGGCGGGCGTCGCTGCAGGCCCTGCGCAGAACCCATTCGCCGATCGGGTTGATCATGCCCGTCTCCTCGGCGATCGGGATGAACTCCATGGGCGGGATCATGCCGCGTTCGGGATGGTTCCAGCGGATCAGTGCTTCGTAGCCGACGATACGGCCGGTCGGCAGGTCGAGTTGCGGCTGATAGTGAAGATCGAAGTCGCCGCGTTCGAAGGCGGTGTGCAGCTCGGATTCGACCCATTGGCGATAATCGGCCACGCGGCCCATCTCGCCATCGAAGACCGACCAATTGCCGACCCCGCGGGCGCGCGCGTTCTGCAGCGCCAGGTTGGAGCGGCGCAGGATCAGGATGGGATCGACGCCGTCCTTGGGCATAGCCACGATTCCCACCGACAGGCTCACCGATTGCTGGTGGCTGCTGAGCTCGTAAGGCTCCATCATCTCGTCGATGAGCCTCTCGATTATGCTTTCTATCGTCCCCCGGATCTGATGGTCCGGGAGCAGCACCGCGAATTCGCCGGCGCCGATGCGTCCGATCAGCGCGCGCTCTGGCATGCATGTCTGCAGCCGTTTGGTGAAGGCGCGGATCAGCTCATCGCCCTGGCTGTAGCCGATCGCATCGTTGATCTGTTTGAACCGGTCGATGTCTATGTCGATCAGGAACACCGGTTCCCCGGTCCGGCTTGTCGCGCATGCCGCCTCGGCGATCTTGCCGACCATCGCCGGGCGCGCCAGAAGGCCAGTCAGCTTGTCGAAATGGGTTTCGTTGAAGACAAAATCCGCAGATTCGTCGACGCCGGCGAAGAAGGACATTGCCGCCACCGACGCCGCCAACGCGCAAAGCGCGGCCATGACCACGACCATCATGCCGGCCGGTATGCCGGTGAAGCCATCGCCGAGACCGTATTTCAGGCCCCAGATTCCGAGAACGAAACTGCCGATACCCGAGCTTGCTATGGTGAGCAGTCGGAACACCGGTGTTCGCTTCGGGTTGCTGACGGAAGGCATTGAGACGTCCCCAAACTGCGGGACTTCGTAGCGGATATCCCCTTAAAATGGGTTTCCGCGAATGCTTCCAATTTTATCGGAAAGGATTATTTTTTTACTGGAGAAAAGAATATTTCCCCGCGCGTCCTGATGCGTGTCGTCCAGCAGTGATTCCCGGTTTGGGACGAAACCTTTCGCCTGAATCCGGTCCAGGGGCGTCGGGCTTTAGTCGCGCGCGCTGTCCGTCTGCTTCAACTCGTCGAGGGTCGGCATCGAAACGATGTGATAACCGGAATCGACATAGTGGATTTCGCCGGTGACGCCTGAGGCGAGATCGGACAGCAGATAAAGCGCCGAGCCGCCGACCTCGTCGATTGTCACCGTGCGGCGCAGCGGCGAGTTACGCTGCTGATACGAGAACATGTGACGCGCGTCCGAGATGCCGGCGCCGGCAAGCGTGCGCACCGGTCCCGCCGATATGCCGTTCACCCTGATGCCGCGCGGGCCATAGTCGTTGGCCAGGTAGCGCACGCTGGCTTCCAGCCCTGCCTTGGCGACGCCCATAACATTGTAGTTCGGCATGACCCGAACCGAACCGGCATAGGTCAGCGTGATCATCGAGCCGCCGTCCTTCATCAGCGCGGCGGCATGGCGGGCGATTTCGGTGAAGGAATAGCAGGAGATAACCATGGTGCGGATGAAATTGTCGCGGCTGGTATCGGCGTAGAGGCCCTTTAGCTCGTTCTTGTCGGAAAAGCCGATGGCATGGACGACGAAGTCAAGTCCGCCCCAAGCCGTGCCCAAGGTCTCGAACGTGGCTGCGACCGAAGCGCTGTCCTCGACATCGCATGGCACGACCAGCGAGGCGCCGACCTTGTCGGCGAGGGGCTTGACCCGGCGGCCGAAGGCGTCACCCTGATAGGTGAAGGCGAGTTCCGCCCCCTGTTCGGACAGTTTCCGCGCGATGCCCCAGGCGATCGAATGATCGTTGGCGACCCCCATGACAAGCCCGCGCTTGCCCTTCATCAATCCGTCCATGGCCGCCAATCCTTATACAAAAAACGCTGGTCTTACGCGGAATAGCGCTGGAAAATCAGCGTTGCGTTGGTGCCACCGAAACCGAACGAATTCGACAAAACAGTGTCGATCCTGGCGTCGTCGATGCGCTTTCGCACGATCGGCATGCCCTCGAATTCGGGATCGAGGGTCTCGATATGGGCGCTTTCGCCGATGAAGCCGCCTTGCATCATCAGGATTGAATAGATGGACTCCTGCACGCCGGCAGCGCCCAGAGAATGGCCGGTCAGCGATTTCGTCGAGGTGATGAACGGCATCTTCTCGCCGAACACCTCGCGGATCGCACCCATTTCCTTGGAATCCCCAACCGGGGTAGAGGTGCCGTGGGTGTTGATGTAATCGACCGGCGTGGTGACGGTCGACAGTGCCTGCCGCATGCAGCGCGCAGCGCCCTCGCCCGAAGGGGCAACCATGTCGTAGCCGTCCGAGGTCGCGCCGTAGCCGACGATCTCGGCATAGATCTTGGCACCGCGCGCCTTGGCGTGCTCGAGCTCTTCCAGCACCAGCACGCCGGCCCCGCCGGCGATAACGAAGCCGTCGCGATCGGCGTCATACGCGCGCGAAGCGGAAGATGCCCGGTCGTTGAATTTCGACGACATCGCTCCCATAGCGTCGAACAGGTCCGACATCGTCCAGTCGAGATCCTCGTGGCCGCCGGCAAAAACCATGTCCTGCTTGCCCCACTGGATAAGTTCGTAGCCATTGCCGATGCAATGCGCCGAGGTCGAACAGGCCGAAGAGATCGAATAGTTGACGCCGTGGATCTTGAACCAGGTGGCCAGCGTGGCCGACGCGGTCGACGACATCGCCTTTGGAACCGCGAAGGGGCCGATACGCTTGGGACTGCCATTCTTGAGCGTGGTTTCGGCCGCTTCGACGATAGTGCGGGTGGAAGGGCCGCCCGAGCCCATGACGATGCCGGTGCGCTCATTGGTGATGTCGTTTTCGCCGAGGCCCGCATCGGCGATCGCCTGGTCCATGGCGACGTGGTTCCAGGCTGCGCCCTGCGACAGGAAACGCATCGCGCGCCGGTCGATCATGGCGGTCGGATCGAGTGTCGGCGCGCCCCAGACATGGCAGCGAAAGCCATGCTCGGCGAAGGAATCGGAGAAACTGATGCCGGATCTGGCGTCATGCAGCGAGGTCTGCACCTCATTGGCATTGTTGCCGATCGACGACACGATGCCGATGCCTGTGACTACGACACGTCTCATTCGCAACTCCTTCCAGGGATGCTGGCCGGAGGACCGGCCAGGACTGCGGTCAAGCGACCGCCGACTGCTTGGACAGACCGACCTTGAGGTCGGTTGCCGCATATATGGGCTCGCCGTCGGCCTTCAGCCAGCCATCGGCGATGCCCAGCACCAGCCGGCCGCGCATCACGCGCTTGAAATCCACGCCGTACTCGACCTTCTTGACGGATGGCGTGACCATGCCCTTGAACTTGACCTCACCGGTCGACAGCGCCATTCCCTTGCCCGGTTCGCCGAGCCAGCCGAGATAGAAACCGGTCAATTGCCACAGCGCGTCGAGGCCGAGGCATCCCGGCATGATCGGATTGCCGATGAAATGGCAGGCAAAGAACCACAGGTCCGGCTTGATGTCGAATTCCGCGCGGATGAAGCCCTTGTCGAAGGCGCCGCCCGTCTCGCTGATTTCGGTGATGCGGTCGAACATCAGCATCGGCGGATAAGGCAGTTGGGCATTGCCTGGGCCGAACAGCTCGCCGCGGGCGCAGGCCAGCAATTCGTCGTAGTCGTAGCTGGATTTGTTACCCGCCATCAATCTCTTCCCGTTATTGTCCCGGGCGGTAGCGCGCCCTTGTCGTTGGTGTCCTAACACAATCTGTTTCAGGCCGGAAACCGGCGTTTGCGCTTAACCCGCCAGTCTGCTCGGGTCAATGCACGCTATTGATCGTGTTCGGACGACAGAATATATGTCGACAGGGGTCCGGTTTTGGCAGAGATCCATTTTTTTGCCATTCTGGGCGTATCTTGAAGCGGGACTGTGAGCTTGGACGACCAGATGGACCGGGGCCGCCGGAAGGAAAATGTCGCTGTGGACAAGCGGGTTCGTGAAGCCGGCCTGAGGCCGACGCGTCAGCGCATCGCGCTGGCCGACCTGCTTTTCGCCAAGGGCGATCGCCATTTGTCGGCCGAGGAACTGCACGAGGAGGCGGTGGCCGCCGGCGTGCCGGTGTCGCTGGCCACCGTCTACAATGCCCTTCACCAATTCACCCAGGCGGGGCTGCTGCGTATTCTCGCTGTCGAGGGCGCGAAGACCTATTTCGACACCAACACCTCCGATCATCACCATTTCTATGTCGAAGGCGAGAACCGGATATTCGACATCGCCAACGGCCCGGTCACGATCACCAACCTGCCCGAGCCGCCGGAGGGAATGGAGATCGCCAATGTCGACATCGTGGTGAGGCTGCGCCCCAAACGCCCTGAATGACTGGCGAGCGATGAAACCTCTCGATTTGGCGATCCGGTTGGAATGGGCCATCGTGGCCGTGGCCGCAGTCGTATTCTATGGATCGGTCGGCGTTTCCTGGTGGCTGTTCGGATTGCTGATCCTGGCGCCGGACCTGTCGATGCTGGGCTACCTCGCCGGGCCGCGCGTCGGTGCCGCAGCCTATAATGCCTTGCATGTGCTGATTTTCCCGCTGTTGCTCGCGTTTGCCGGAGGTATCTTCGGCAACACCATGGCGACAGCCATTGCCCTGGTCTGGATTGTCCACATCGCCATCGACCGCGCGCTGGGCTACGGCCTGAAGCTTTCAACCGGTTTCCAGGATACCCACCTCGGCCGCATCGGCAGCTAAGTGACAGCGATCTGGTACATGCGACCAGACCGCCCATTGCATCGCTACATACCGCCGGTCGAAACCGGTGTCGCGGAAACCATCGGCAGCATTCGCTCCGTCGCGTCGAACAGTTCTTCGGCGAGGTCCGAGAGCCGTGGATAGGGCGAGAATACCAAGATTGGATTCAAGGCTCGGACCGTTACACCGCCTGCTTGCTCGCTGACCAGGAACTTCAACGGCGCTTCGGGTACGGCGCCGGGATCAGGCCGGTCGCTATCCGATCCCGAGTGCCTCCGAAGCTCTCGATGCTGAGGGTCAGTTCTTGACCCGCTCGCCTGGATAGGCGCCCCAGACCGCCGACTGGGCGAGCCAGCCGGTGTGGCCGTCGAGCGTCATTTCGCACCACTGGCCGTCGCAGGATTTGATCGTGCCCATGACGCCGGGCTCGACGATCGCCACCACACCGGCATCCTTTTCGGGACTCTTGAGAAGATTGATCTGAGCACCCTTGCCGCGCTGCCATGGCGCGATGATCGCGGTGCGCCGGCCCGAAAGCAGCGATTGGTTGATCCAGCCTTCCGAGCCGTCCGCGTCGCGCACACGGCGCCATGTGTCGAACTCCTGGACGATCTCCATGGGCAGGCCGGCCTTCATATACATCCAGTCGACCGAGTAATTGGCGCCCGGACCGACGCGCGAGTTGACGCGGCCGGATTTCAGGCTGACGAATCGCGGCAGAGGCAAGCCGCTCGGCCCGAGCGTCACGGCGCTCTGTGCGGGTGCCGCCGCACTCTGGGCGGCCAGATGCGGGGAATAAAGGAGAGCGCCGAGAAATGCTGCGCTGAGGGTCAGGCGGAGCGACGCGAAACCAGACACTTTCGTTCCTTTCGGCGCTGGCCTGCCGGCCCTGGCGCCCCTTTTTCTTTGTCTTCGGCGGCACCGCTTGTTACATGAGTAAATCGGCTACCGCGACCGGCTCCAGTTTCGCCGGTCTTGGTTAAAGAGGTCTCAACGAGGGAAACAATGGCAGGCAAAAAGAAGCCTCTCGTGGTCATCACGCGAAAGCTGCCGGACCCGGTCGAGACCCGCATGCGCGAGCTGTTCGACGCAAGGCTGAATGTCGAGGACAGGCCGATGACGCAGCCGGAACTGGTGGCGGCGGTCAAGGAAGCCGACGTGCTGGTGCCGACGGTGACGGACCACATCGACGCCGCGCTGATCGCCCAGGCCGGCGACAATCTCAAGCTGATCGCCAATTTCGGCAACGGCGTCGACAAGATCGACGTGGCGGCCGCGGCCAAGAGAGGCATCACCGTCACCAACACGCCGAACGTGCTGACCGAAGATACCGCCGACATGACTATGGCGCTGATGCTGGCGGTGCCGCGCCGGCTGGCGGAAGGCGCCAATGTGCTCACCGGCGACAAGAAATGGGCCGGCTGGTCGCCGACCTGGATGCTTGGCCGGCGCATCTGGGGCAAGCGGCTCGGCATTGTCGGCATGGGCCGCATCGGAACCGCCGTCGCCAGGCGGGCCAAGGCCTTCGGCCTGTCGATCCACTATCACAACCGCCATCGCGTGCTGCCGGCTGTCGAGGACGAACTGGAGGCGACCTATTGGGAGAGCCTCGACCAGATGCTGGCCCGAATGGACATCATCTCGGTCAATTGTCCGTCGACTCCGGCGACCTTCCACCTGCTTTCGGCGCGGCGGCTGGCGCTGCTGCAGCCCACGGCCTATATCGTCAACACCGCGCGCGGCGACATCATCGACGAAGAAGCACTGGTCAAACTGATCCAGGACGGCAAGATCGCCGGTGCCGGCCTCGACGTCTACGAACACGAGCCGGCGCTGAACAGCAAGCTGCTCAAGCTCGCTGGCCGGGGCAAGGTCGTGCTGTTGCCGCATATGGGCTCGGCGACTCTCGAGGGCCGCATCGACATGGGCGAGAAGGTCATCATCAACATCCGCGCCTTCGTCGACGGTCACCGCCCGCCGGACCGCGTCCTGCCGCTCAGGACCTGATGCAGCGCATGCCCCGAAAAATGGGACCGGCCTTCGGGATCATGCTCTCGATAAAGCCTATCCCGATTCAATCGGGATGCGACGGCTATATTGCAGCGCAATGCTGGGCAGGCTCCAAGTGAAAGCTCAGGCTTACGAAAGGCTCTTCCGCATGGTTATCGAAGTCGGCCTGCTGTAGCCCTCATGCGCGGTGCGCTTGGTCTCGTGGAAGCCGAGGCGGGCAAAGGCGGCATGATTCCCGGTCAGCTCGATCCGCGTCTGAAGCTCGATGGCGGGTTTGCCGCGGTTGAGCGCAAGCTCTTCGATGGTCTGCATCAAACGCCGGCCAATGCCCTGTCCCTGACGGTCCGGCGCGACGGCGAGCTTGCCGACATAGAAACTATCGATCCTTTCAAGAGCAAAGACACAGCCCACGATCCTGTCGCCGCCAAGGGCCACGAACCCGGTTTCCCGTCCGGCCTTGTCGCGCAGACCGTCGGCGGTGAGCAAGTGCGCAGAGGAGGCAGGATCGATGACGCCGTCCATCGGGGCGAAGGCAAGCAGGATCAGTGCGAGCACGTCGTCCCAGCGCTCGAAATCGGCGTGAATCCGGGCAATGGAGACAGTTTCGGTCTTGTCCACTGGTCAGGTTCTCTTGTAGCGGATCGTTTCGAAACGCGCGCTCAGCGCATCATAAAGCAGTAGCCGGCCGACCAGCGGCTCGCCGATACCCGTGATCAGCTTGATCGCTTCCATTGCTTGCAGCGTGCCGACGACGCCGGTCAGCGCGCCAAGCACGCCGGCTTCGGCGCAGGACGGCACCATGCCCGGCGGCGGTGGCTCCGGAAATAGATCGCGATAACCCGGGTTGGGGCTGCCGTCCTTACCGTCCTCGAATGGTTTTAGCACGGTCACCGAGCCGTCGAAGCGCCCGACCGCGGCATGCACCAGCGGTTTGCGTTCGCCCGCGCAGGCGTCGGCCACCGCATAGCGGGTTTCGAAATTGTCGGAACCGTCGACGACGATGTCATAGCGGGCAATGAGGGCAGGGGCGTTGTCCTCGGTCAGACGGAATGTGTGCGTTTCCACACTGGTGTTGGGATTGATCCGGGCGATTGCCGCCTTGGCGCTGTCGGTTTTCAGCATGCCGACAGCATCGGTTCCGTGAATAACCTGGCGCTGCAGGTTGGAGAGCGAGACTGCGTCATCATCGACGATGCCGAGTGTTCCGACGCCGGCCGCGGCCAAATATTCCAGCACCGGCGCGCCCAGCCCCCCGGCGCCGATGACCAGAACCCGCGCTTGCTTGAGCTTCTGTTGACCGGCGCCGCCGACCTCGGGCAGCACGATGTGCCGGGCATAGCGTTCGATCTCGTCGGCGGTGAGCGCAGGGGTCATTGCCAGACCATATAGTGGCTGAAAAAGCTTGTCAGGAGTGTTCGGTTGGCCCAACCGCACCATGGTCGACGGTTAGGAATTGCGCGCGTCCCTTGAGACTGGAAAACAGCGCCGCATCGGTTCCGGTCATGAAAGCCTGGCAGTTCAATTCCTCCAGGATCGAAAACAGCGCCGCCCGCCGTCCGCCGTCGAGGTGTGCCGCGATCTCATCGAGCAGCAGGATCGGCGTCATCCCCGACATCTCGCCCGTCAGCCTGGCATGGGACAACACAATGGCGACCAGCAGCGCTTTCTGCTCGCCTGTCGAACAGAGCTCGGCCGGCATCGCCTTGGGCCGATGCCGAACCACGAGATCCGAGCGATGCGGCCCTTCGAGCGTGCGTCCGGCAGCGCGGTCGCGGTCGCGGCCATCCGAAAGCGCCCGCCGGAACCGCTCCTCGACGTCGACCGCCGGGGCGGTGACGATCTCAGCCTCCAGATCGCCTGAAAGGCCGATGTCGGCCTGCGGAAACGGCCCGCTGTCGGGCAGCCGGTCGATCATGGTGGCCAGAAGGCGCACCAATTCGGCGCGCGCGGCGGCGATCGCGACGCCGGTTTCGGCCATCTGCGTCTCGATCGCGTCGAACCAGCGATCGTCCCGGGAGCCTTCCGTCAGCAGCCGGTTACGGCCGCGCATCGCTTTCTCGTAGTCGAGCGCTCGCTGGCCATGGCCGGGATCGATCGCCAGCACCAGCCGATCGACAAAACGCCGCCGATCCGCGGCCGGTCCCGTGAACAATGCATCCATGGCCGGCGTCAGCCACACCACGCGCAGCCATTCCAGCATGTCCTCGGCCGAACGCGCCGGAGCCCCGTTGATCCGCACCCGCCGGCCGCCTTCGCCGGCACTGTCGCCGCCGGAAACGCCGGTGCCGATCTCGACCTGGCCGTCAGGTCCATCGAGCCGAGCATGCAGGGCAAAGCCGCCGTCGCCGCCCTCGCGCGCGACGTCGGCGTAAGGAGCACGGCGCAGGCCGCGTCCTGGCGTCAAAAACGAAATCGCTTCGAGGAGATTTGTCTTGCCTGCGCCGTTGTCGCCGGAAAAGATCACGGCGCCCGGCGCAAGATCTATAGCCAACGTCGCGTAGTTGCGAAAGTTTGTAAGTATTAACTTACTTATATAGGTTTGTGCCGGCAACCGCTATCCGCCTATAGACCGGCTCTTCGTTTCACGAAAACGCAGAACCGTTCTATCTCTTTGTTTTGACGCAATTCGGGACGGAAAACCGCTTTTTCCTGGATTGCTCTGGAAGTCACCGAAAAATTATCGTCCTCGCTGCCGGTCCTGCGGCAGAACATGATGAGGCCGCGACGGCTACACCCGCATCGGCATCAGCACATAGAGCGCGGTTTCGTCAGCCATGTCATGGATAAGGGTCGGCGAACCGGCATCGGCCAGCATGAATTTGGCTTCCGAACCGGTCAACTGCGCGGCAACGTCGAGCAGATATTTGGCGTTGAAGCCGATCTCGATCGGGTCGGCCGAATAGTCGGCCGCAAGCTCCTCGGTGGCGCTGCCCGAATCCGGATTGTTGACCGCAAGTGTCACCTGACCCTCGCTGATCGACAGCTTCACTGCCCGTCCGCGTTCGGAGGAAATGGTCGAGACGCGATCGACAGCGGCGGCAAAGCTCTGGCGGTCGATGATCAGTTTCTTGTCGTTGCCGGTCGGAATGACCCGCTGGTAGTCCGGGAAGGTGCCGTCGATCAGCTTTGAGGTCAGGACGACACTGCCGATGGTGAAGCGGATCTTGGTATCCGACAATTCGGTGGTGACGGCAACGTCCGGATCATCGACCAGCTTCTGCAGCTCGCTTACCGTCTTGCGTGGAATGATGATGCCCGGCATGCCCTCGGAGCCCGCCGGCGCGTCGATCTCGGCGCGCGCCAGACGATGGCCGTCCGTCGCCACCGAACGCAGCTTCAGCTTGCCGCCGACCTCATGCGTGTGCAGGTAGATGCCGTTCAGGTAATAACGCGTCTCCTCGGTGGAGATGGCGAACTGGGTCTTCTCGATCAGGCCCCTCAGGGCAACCGAGTCGAGGCGGAATATATGCGAGAAAGACCCGGCCGAAAGCTCGGGGAAGTCGGATTGCGGCAGGCATTGCAGCCGGAAGCTCGAGCGGCCGGACGTCACCGTCATGGCATTGCCGTCCTCGTCCGTCTTCAGCATCACCTCGGCGCCATCCGAGAGCTTGCGCACGATGTCGTAGAGAAGGTGCGCCGGAACCGTGGTCGCGCCGCCGCGCTCGACCTTGGCGGGCGTTGCTTCCGTCACCTCGAGATCGAGGTCGGTGGCCTTCATTTCGAGACTGGCGCCCTCGGCGCTGAGCAGCACGTTGGACAGGATCGGTATGGTGTTTCGCCGTTCGACCACGCGGTGGACGTGGTTGAGCGATTTCAGGAGATTTGACCGTTCCAGGATAACACGCATGACGAAACAGGCTCGCTTGAAAGAATGAGCGGGTCCCCGGCTGGCGGCGCCCCGCGAAACGTCTGAATAGGCTCAGAATCTACCCAAACTGACAGGAAAAAACCAGCAAACGCAAGCCCGCGCCGCCGGTTCGGGCCGGCGGCGGAGGCTTTCTGGGGATAAAGGCGGCGAAGTCCCTGAACCCATCGCATGAATCCGAAATCCGGATCGCCGCCAAGCAGCGCAACCGGCCGGTTTTGGGCCTATGGCCGGACAGGCAAGCCATTGAATTCCAATGGTGTTCTGGCTTGCCCGTGCCGAACTGGTCAGGCCTGGTCGTTGATCAGCCGCCTCAACAGCTCGAGTTCCTGTGCCAGCGTGTTGTCGTTGCCGGAAAGATCCTCGATCTTGCGCACGGCATGCAGCACCGTGGTGTGGTCGCGGCCGCCGAAGCGCCGCCCGATCTCGGGCAAGGATCGCGGCGTCATCACCTTCGACAGGTACATGGCGACCTGCCGTGGCTTGACGATGGTGCGCGTGCGCCGGTTGGACAGCAATTCGGTCTTCGACACATTGTAGTGGCGCGCGACGATGCGCTGGATATCCTCGATACGCACCCGCTTCGGTTCGCCCGTGCGATAGATGTGGCCGAGGATCTCGTCGATGCGGTCGATGGTGATCTGCGGCTCGAAAGACTGGCGAAACAGCAGCTGATTGAAGGCGCCTTCCAATTCGCGTCCGCTGCCGGTCACTGTGCGGGCGACGTGGTTGAGGATTTCCTCCGA
The DNA here is from genome assembly GCF_040322415.1 of Mesorhizobium sp. M0152. Lineage (NCBI taxonomy): Bacteria > Pseudomonadati > Pseudomonadota > Alphaproteobacteria > Hyphomicrobiales > Phyllobacteriaceae > Mesorhizobium > Mesorhizobium sp. M0152. Next base: position 54,304 of record NZ_JAMYTH010000027.1, on the reverse strand, counting down.
AATATCGAGCGATGCGTCGTCGGCCCTGGCGGTGGCGAGGCGCAGTTTAAGCATGCCGAGGCGCATGGCGAAATCGGGCGCCGACATTTCGAGCGCGACGCCGCCATTGAGACGCGAGCGGACCCGCGGTTCGAGCGATTCCAGTTCCGACGGCGGCCGGTCGGCGGCAACGACCACTTGCTTGGCACTGTCGAGCAACATGTTGATCAGGTGGCAGAATTCGTGCTGGATCGACTTGCCCTGCAGGAACTGCATGTCGTCGATGATGAGCAGGTCGATGTCGCGCAACTGCTCCTTGAGCGTCAGCGCATTGTTGTCGCGGATCGCGGTGGCGAAGCGCCACATGAAATATTCCGCCGTGAGATAGACAACGCGGGATTTGGGGTTCTGCTTCAGCGATTCCGCGGCGATAGCCTGCAACAAGTGTGTCTTGCCGAGCCCGACGGTGGCGTGCAGGAAAAGCGGATTGAAGCGCACCGCGCTCGATTGCGATTCAGCGACGGCCCTGGCGGCGGCGAAGGCTACCCGGTTCGACGGGCCCTCGATGAAGGAGCCGAATGTATAGCGCGGATCGAGCGGCGAACCGAGCACATTGTGCCGGAACTCGCTCTCGACCGCGGCGCCCGGCCGTGGCGCTGGGGATCGCTCCACCCTGCCGGGGCTTACAGTGCCAGCGGCGAGGGCTGTTTGCGTCTGCCGCGTCATCTTGCGCGCCGGGGCCAGTTCCGGCTCTACATGGCTGCGCCCCTGGCGGGTGGCCGTGCGCACCACGATCTCGATCTTCAGGATTTCGGGGTCCTCATGCTTCCACAGCTCGGAGATGAGGTCGTGATAATGGCCGTTGATCCACGAGCGCAGGAAAGCGGTCGGCACCGAGATACGGACGATGCCCTTGGAAGCCTCCGCGACCTTCATGCGTCCGAACCAGCTTGAATAGACTTCGGTTCCCAGCCGCGCCTTCAACTGGGCCTTGACCCGGTCGAATTTCTGCTCCGCGTCGCTGGAAGCCGCCATGTCGCTTGCTCCGATCAGATTTCCTGGAAATGGGAGTTCGCTTGTGAGCTCCCTTTCGATGCCGCCGCTCTGCATGATCGAGTTCCTTATCTTTGTACCTGTTTTCCGCCGGGGATGCGCCTCCTGCATCCGTGTTCCGGCGACTGCGCTTCGCTACGATGCCCGGTTGCCGCCGCCGGCACATGAACATCGCCCATTATCCAGGGAGAACCGGTGCCGGCCTATGAAGCCAGTCCGCGTTGGGTATGTCAGGCAATACAACACCGTCCGGCGAAAACGCCGGCGCGCTGTCGAGCTGCCATGTCTAGTTACGCCAGTCCCCTACCGTACCGAAAAAGAGCAAACCAACCCGTCCACGGACTTGATCCGCGTCGCAAATCCCGCCGATTTAAGCTGGCCCGATTCAGGCTGGGTTATGGGCTGGAGGCCCGTCCCTTTCGATGGATCGACATTACCGAAATCGCTGTGGATAGGGCAAGGCCACCTCTAACGGATTTTTAAGGAATCTGGTTAGCGTAGCCAGATCGGACCGCCATGCCGCAACGATGTATTTTGACAAAGCCATTGTGATTCAAACCCTTTTCCGGCGAATATGAAAAAGCCGGGCTGGCGTGAAATTTTCTGAAATAATTCGCTTGACAGCCAATTGTCCCCCATCGCTTCGCGGCTATGTGAACAAGCTGTGGACGACCGTCTGTAACTATTTGAAAAAAAACAATTATCTCTGAGGGCAGAGAGTCTTTTGGTCGGCCGTTTTCATGTCTGTCGACCAACAGCCGGCACACATATGCCGGCAAAGCATTTCGAACCGCGAAATCCGCGTTCGACGCTATTTCCGAGTATTCTTTTTAAGTACTTGCCGGCAAACGAAAAAACCCGGCGCGATAGGCCGGGTTCGAAGAAGATCAATCTGAAGTGGATGTCAGGCCGACAGCACTTTTAGACGCTGTGCGAGGCGCGACACTTTGCGGGAGGCAGTGTTCTTGTGGATCACGCCTTTGGTCGCGGCGCGCATCAACTCGGGCTCCGCGGCCTTGAAAGCGGCCTGTGCGGCAGCCTTGTCGCCGGAGGCGAGTGCCTCCTCGACCTGGCGCACATAGGTGCGGACACGCGACCGGCGGTTCTTGTTGATCGCCGCGCGGCGGGCGATCTTGCGCGTAGCCTTTTTGGCCGAGGATGTATTGGCCATGATGCCTCTCTTCTGATCTGGTCGGCGCATGCGGCATGCCGCAGGGCGCAAAAAACAAACGGGCAGCCACGGGGCCGCCTCGGTTGGTGGGGCTTATAGTTCAGCTTTTCCGGCGCGTCAACGCTGCCCGGCGTTCTTTTTGGCTGGCGCGACGGGTTTCACGCGCCAGCCGGTGGCGCTCTACCGGTTGGTGAAGTTGGGCTTCCGTTTTTCGACGAAGGCCGCCATGCCTTCCTTCTGGTCTTCGAGCGCGAAAAGCGAGTGAAACAGCCGGCGTTCGAACCGCAGTCCCTCGGCAAGCGTCGTTTCATAGGAGCGGTTGACGGCTTCCTTCGCCATCATCACCGATGGCAGTGAGAGATCGGCGATCTTGGCCGCCACCCTCACGGCCTCCTCGACGAGCTCGCCGGCAGGCACGACTCGCGACACCAGGCCCGAACGCTCGGCTTCCGCGGCATCCATCATGCGTCCGGTCAGGCACATGTCCATCGCCTTGGACTTGCCGACGAAACGGGTCAGGCGTTGCGACCCGCCCATGCCGGGAATGACGCCAAGCGTGATTTCGGGCTGGCCGAATTTCGCCGTGTCTGCGGCAATGATGAAATCGCACATCATCGCCAGTTCGCACCCGCCGCCCAGAGCATAGCCGGCCACCGCCGCGATGACAGGCTTCCGCACTCGCGTAAACTCTTCCCAGCCGACGAAGAAGTCCTGGCTGTAAGCGTCGACATAGGAGATCGCCTGCATCTCCTTGATGTCGGCGCCGGCGGCGAACGCCTTTTCGGAGCCGGTCACGACCATGGCGCCTATGCCTGCATCGGCGCTGAAATCCTGCACCGCGGCGACCAGCTCGGCCAGCACCTGGGAATTCAGCGCATTGAGCGCCCTTGGCCGGTTCAGGGTGATCAGCCCGACCTTGCCGCGCGTCTCGATGATGATCGTTTCGTAGGCCATAGCTGCTTCTCCTCGCTCGACTTCGGTCCAACCTAGGCCTGGCACGTGCGGCAATAAAAGGTCGAGCGTCCGCTCTGCACGACGCGCTCGATGTGACCGCCGCAGCCGGGCTTAGGGCAAGGGCCGCCCTCGCGGTCGTAGACGGCGAAGGAATGTTGGAAATAACCAAGCGATCCGTCGGTCTGCACGTAGTCGCGCAGCGAAGACCCGCCGGCTTCGATGGCGTCGGCGATGACCGAGCGGATTGCCTCGGCGAGGCGTTCGCTTTGCTCCCTGGCCTTCTTGCCAGCCTTGGCGATCGTGCCCGCCTCGCGCAATGGCGACAGCCCGGCGCGCCAAAGCGCCTCCGACACATAGATATTGCCGAGCCCGGCGATCAGCCGCTGGTCGAGAAGTGCTGCCTTCAGCGGCGATCTCCGGCCTCTCAGCAGCGAGGCGAGCAGCACTCCGTCCAGCGCATTGCCCGTAGGCTCGACGCCCAGGCCGGCCAACATAGGATGGGATTCCGCCAGCCCCTCCGAAAACAGCATGAAGCCGAAGCGGCGCGGGTCGTTGAAGATCACCCGAGATCGGGCTCCGGCCGCGGTTTCGACATGGAACACGACATGGTCGTGCGTCGTGCTTTTCGAGCGTTCGTGCTGGAACGCGCCTGGTATCTCGCTGTCGTCGTCGCTCTCGATGCGAAAGGAGCCCGACATGCCCAGATGGCAGATCAGCACCGGGCCGTCTTGAACGTGCATGGTCAGATATTTGGCCCGGCGGCCAAGCGCCGTGACCGTCCTGCCGCTCAGCCGCTCCGAAAACCGGTCGGGAAACGGAAAGCGAAGATCGGGCCGTCGCGCCTCGACCCTGGTAAGGCGGGCACCTTCCAGAACCGGCTGCAGCCCGCGCCGGACCGTTTCAACTTCGGGCAATTCAGGCATGGCCGCCGATCGCCGGGTAGAAAGAAGTGCCATGGCGACCGCGCGCCAGTCCGAGGTGCTCGGCCACGGTCTCGCCGATATCGGCGAATGTTGTCCTCAGCCCGATGTCGCCGCCTTTGAAACCGGGTCCGGTGCCGATCACCGGGATCCGCTCCCGCGTATGATCGGTTCCGCGCCAGGTCGGGTCATTGCCGTGATCGGCCGTCAATATGAGAAGATCGCCCTGCCTCAGCCTTGCGAATGCCTCGGGCAGCCGCCGGTCGAAAGCCTCGAGCGCGGCGGCGTAGCCTGCAACATCGCGGCGATGGCCGAATTCGGTGTCGAAATCGACGAAATTGGCGAAGACGAGATCGCCGTCGCCTGCGTCGTCCATCGCGCCAAGCGCCCTGTCGAACATGGCCATGTTGCCCGCCGCCTTGCGAACTTCCGAAATCCCGCGATGGGCGAAGATGTCGCCGATCTTGCCGATGGCAATGACGCGGCTTCCTCGCGCGGTCAGCCGGTCGAGCAGGGTCGGCTCCGGCGGCGGCACGGCATAGTCGCGGCGATTATGCGTTCGCTCGAAAGTAGCGCTGGTTTCGCCGACGAAAGGCCGCGCGATCACTCGCCCGATCTTCAGCGGATCGACCAGCCTGCGCACCACCTTGCAAAGTTTATAGAGCCGCTCCAGGCCGAAATGGACTTCGTGCGCGGCGATCTGCAGAACCGAATCGACCGACGTGTAGCAGATAGGTTCGCCAGTGCGGATGTGTTCCTCGCCGAACCGCTCGATGATCTCGGTGCCAGGCGCATGGCAATTGCCGAGAATGCCGGGCACCTTGCCCTCGCCGATGATCGCCTCGGTCAACTCTGCTGGAAAGGCGGGAACCGTGTCCGGGAAATAGCCCCAGTCGAAGCGCACCGGCAGGGCGGCGATCTCCCAGTGCCCGGACGGGGTGTCTTTGCCGCTCGAAACTTCCTGCGCCGCGCCGTGGAAGGCATTGGCGAGCAGATCCGTCCCGGTGCTGGCGAAGCCCAGCCCCGTCGCTGTCTCTGCGGCCTCGCCCAATCCGAGCGAGGCCATATGGGGAACGAACAGCGGCCCTTGACGAAGCCCTTCGCGATCCGCGCGGCCCTCTGCGCAGGCCTCGGTGATATGCGCGAAGGTGTTGGCTCCGGTGTCGCCGTAGCGGTCGGCGTCGGCCGCGCCGCCGATGCCGAAGGAATCCAGGACGAAGAGGAAAGCACGCGCCATTGGGTCATTGTTGCCAGGTTGGATATCCAGACATAGGGTTCCACGGCGGCATTGGCAATTCGCAAACCAAACGGCAACAGCTTGGCGCGATGGTCAGGCGCAGGTCGCCCAAGGTGCCTGGGCTTTGGGGCAACGACAAGGACAAGTGTCTTCACATGTCGGGCATGGATCAAAGAAGACAGACGGCGGTCCTGTCATGAAACCTGCGCTGAAGGCGGGTGCTGTCTTGATGGCCATGCAGGGGGCGGTCTGGTCTGGCTCCGCCCAGGCCGACTGGCGCGACGATGTCGGCACGTTTCGCATCGGCATCGTCGCCGAGCCCGGCGCCGGCAACACCGTTCCGGGATTGCCGCTGCTGACCCAAGCCTTTGCCAATGCGATGGGCATGAAGGTGGAGTTCGTCGTCGCGCGCGACTATGGCGCGCTGATCGAGGCGCAGACCGACGCCCGGATCGAGTATGCCGTCTATTCGGCGACCGCCTATGCAACGGCGCTGCAACGCTGCGGATGCATCGAGCCGCTCGTGGCGCCGGTCGATTCCGATGGCGCGGTCGGTATCCGCGCGGTGCTGCTGACGAAGGATGGCAAGGTGCCTAGCCTGGCGGCGATGGAAAGCCACCGGATCGCCATGGCGCCGGCGGACAGCATCGGTTCTCTTTTGCCATTGGCTGGGCTGGCCGCCGAGCACGTCAGGATCGCCGAGGATGCATCGTTTCTGGTCCAAGCCGATTCGGCTGCGGCGGCCGAGACGATGCTCGTCGACGGCAGGGCCGACGCCGTGTTCGGCTGGGTGAGGGCGGCGGCCGATGGCCAGCCGCAACTATTCGGCGGCACGCAAGCGCGCCTCGAAGCGGCCGGCCTCTCGCCGTCCGCCCTCCAGGCCGTGTGGACGTCCGATCTGCTGAGATATGGTCCCCACGCGGTGCGCAACGATCTCGACCCGGAGGCCAGGCGTCGGTTGACCGTGTTCCTGACCAACCTCAAATCGACGACGCCGGATCTCTACGACCTCCTGGAATCGAAGCATTCGGGTGGTTTTGTCACCGTAGACGCCAAGGATTACGCGATGGCGGAAGCCATCGTGCGGTTGGTGGCGACTGGCGGTGGCCGACAATAGACGTCTTCAACAGTCGCCGCAGGGGATCGTCAGGCTTCTGCGGGGGCGCAGATAGTAGGTCTCGCCCATCGATATGTTCTTGATCAGGCTGGGGGTCATTCCAAGCTTCTGTTGGCTGTCCGGCGCCCAGCCGAAGATCGGCGCGTAGCCCAGATTGCTGTCGACGCGGATAAGGAAAGTGCCGGCCACCCTCAGCGTTGTCGGGACCGTGGCGGTCGTGCCTGCGGTAGGACCGACGCTATAGACGCCGTCGACCATTTTGCGCGACCACGCCACCAGGACCTTGGGCGGCGTATCGGTGGTGACGTTTATTGCCGTGATGGTGATGCTCGGCGCCGAGCGGTTGTAGGGTTGAAGGGTGGAGGTGCCGATCTTCATGATGGCGTCGAGATCGGCCTTGGAGATGGTCGGCTGTTGCGTGATGAGATCGGCGACCATGCTGCCGACACGACTGACCTTCTTGCTGGTCTCGATGGCCTGCGAAGCTTCCATGGTCATGAAATACATGACCAGCAGGATAGGCACGATAAGGGCGAATTCGACCGCTGCGACGCCACGGCGATTGGACCAGAAGCCTACCGCCTTGCCCCAGATTCCTGCAATTTTCAGATGTGCCCCCGCACGCATCATTGCCCTGCCTTTTTTCTTGTTGGTGCTTTTCGAACTCAGTTGTTGAACGGCTCGTTCTGCCAGGTCACCGAGGCAAAATGCAGTGTCTTGTTGCCGCCCATCGACTGAGCCAGAAAATCGGTCATGACAGGCCATTTGTAGAAGACCCGCAGCATGTTTTTCGATTCTGCCAGGCCTGGTGAATTTGCGAACGGCTGCGAGTTGGTGCCTTGCATCAATATGACGTTGCTACCCTCTATCTTGAAGGTCGCCGAGGCCGCGTCTGCGAACGTCGGATACTCGCGAAGGTCCACGTCCATCTGATTGGTGCAATCTTGGGAGACTATAACCTGCAGTTTCGCGCAGATCAGGCCCTTCAATTTGTCCCCGGCGACGTCGACCGCCCTCAACTGGCCCGTGCGCAACTGGCGCGCGATGTCGTCGGTCGCGTTGGCCATCACTTCCTGGCCGGCAAAGGAGATGCAGCTTTCCAGGATGGCAAAGACGAGAAGGGCGAAAGGCAATGCAAGCAGCGCGAATTCCACAGCCGTGCTGCCGCGGCGGTCGCGACCGAAGTGTTTGAAAAGCCTGGCGTGCCTCGTCTTGCGCTGATCCGCCGAACCGAATTCCTTGCTCATGTCCTGTTCCTGCCCATCTCCAGACGGTTCCGGCAGGTCATTAGCGCAAACCAATTGAGGTCCGGTTTGGATGATCGTTAAAGTCGCCGCGAGCGTCTTAACCAGTCGATAACCCGGGCGGCGGCCGACGGCGCGGCTATCGGCTGACGTTCATCTCTGCTTCGGAGGATTTCTCCGCGTCGCTCTTGTAGGAACTTTCGCAATAGGGCGTACAAGACATCGTCTGCACTTCGGCACGCCTGTAGATGCGAACCGAAGAAGCCGCCTGCCGCACGACGGTAACTTGCGCGTCGACGATTGGGCTACCCTCCTGGTCGAGAACGACGAGATTGGTGATGCCGAAGCCCTTGCCGGTGAGCACGATCGTCGAGGCGTCCTGAACGGAAGCATCGGCGATTGCCGGGTTGCCGACGACGATCGTGTCGGCTGGGCGCGACAATTTCACGATCTTGGCCTGGTTCATGGTGACTTCGATGCCAGTGCCGGCACTGGCGGGCATGGTGAAGCTCACGGCGGCAAGAAGCACGGCAATCAGGATTGAGAATCTCGGCTCGGCCATCAACGCGCTCCACGCAAGGCAGACTGTTCAACGGAACATGAACGAGATTGGTGAACCAACGGTTAAGTCGGTCCTCTGCTGCCGGAAGTAGCGAGCGACATGGCTGCTCGCATGACCGGATCCACTCGGGACGCCAGCTCCCCACCCGCACCTTTTGCAGGCATTGCCCCCGGAAACACTACATTAGCCAGCGCTTAGTATGGAGTTAACCACGCAATATGTTGGAGCCCGGAAACGAATCGGTAAGGCTGTTTATTAAGCCGATCGAAAGAGCTTCTCCCTAGATTGGCAGCATCCGATCAACCATCACAGAAGTTGACGGAAGTGCTGTAACACGTGGAGTAGGAGCTCTCGAATGTCTAATCTCATTGCACGTTTCGTGAAGGACGAATCCGGCGCGACCGCTATCGAATATGGTCTGATCGCCGCTCTCATCGCGCTCGCCATCATCGCCGGCGCCGGCGCCCTTGGCAATGCAATCAACGCCAAGTTCTCCGCCATCGGAACTACCTTGAACACCACCGGCGGCTGATCTGCATATTGCTTGACGCTCAGATTGTGTTCTGGACAGGGGCCGCCATGTGGCGGCCCCTGTTTTATGCAGTTCATATTGTACCGCCCATAACGGTCATCTTTTCATTCCAGGCCTCATCAATCGTTAATCGAAGATGCCTAGGCTGACGTCATTGGAATTTGAACCATAGGCACGGCGCCGATGCTTGAAGCCCTGATCTTCGTCGTCTTTCCCTTCTGCATGCTGTTTGCCGCTATCTCCGACATGCTGTCGATGACGATCGCCAATCGCGTGCCGGTGCTGCTGGTTGTCGTCTTCGCGCTGGTGGCGCCGCTGACGGGGATGGAATGGGCAGCTTATGGTTGGCATTTCGCGGCCGGTGCTCTTGTTCTTGCCGTGACGTTTGGCCTGTTCGCAATGGGTGGCATGGGAGGTGGCGACGCCAAGCTGCTGGCCGCCACCGCCGTGTGGATGGGACTCAACATCCAGCTCGTCGAATATCTCGTGGTCTCGACCTTCATAGGCGGCTTGCTGACGCTTGCCATTCTGTTCTACCGGAAGTCGCCGCTGGCGGTTTTTACCAGCCAAAACCCATTCCTGCGTCATTTCGCGGAACAGTCGGCCGGCATTCCCTACGGAATCGCGCTCGGCCTGGGCGGGCTGCTGACCTATCCGGATTCGCCCTTGATGGTGTGGGCGCTGGAAAGACTGGCGAACTGAACACGATCCGAGTTTCGTTACCTTACTTGTATTGCCTGCATCGGCTTTGAAGAGAGGCGGGGCAGGCTCTTTACCCCTGTGGCGGCATAATCCAGCTAATTTATGTAAACCTTAAATTAATCACGATCGTAAGCATTACATTAACCTTGTTTTGACGATTGCCGCTGCAAAGTCCGGCTTGGCTGTGTGGTTTGCCAAGGGCGAGGGTTCGGACAGATGCCAGCATCCCGATTGATTATTCTAGGCGTGGCGGTAGCCGCGGCAGGTGGCGCTGGCTATGTCGCGAAAAACATGGTCGCCACGCCGCCGCCGATCGTCGTCGAATCCGGCCCCGCAGCTCCCGCGGTCGCCCTGCAAGACGTGCTTGTGCTCTCGGGCGATGTCGCGATGGGCAACCCGCTCGAGAACAGCATTGCCTGGCAATCCTGGCCGGCTGACGGCATCAACGCGAATTTCATCACCAAGGCGACTGCTCCCGACGCGCTGGAAAAACTAAAGGGCTCGATCGCCCGTGTAGCGATGTACACAGGCGAGCCGGTGCGGCGCTCCAAGCTGATCGGCGAGGGGCAGAGCTTCATGTCGTCGATCCTGCCTTCCGGCATGCGGGCGGTGGCCACGACTATATCTGCCGACACCTCCGCCGGCGGCTTCATCCTTCCAAACGATTTCGTCGATGTGATCATGACCCGCAGGGCCGACGCCAGCAGCGGCAGCGCCGGTTTCAACACCGAGACAATCCTCAAGAACATCCGTGTCCTGGCGATCGACCAGACCATCCAGGAGGACGAGGAAGGCAAGAAGACCAGAGTGGGCCAGACCGCCACGCTGGAGCTGACGCCAAAGCAGGCCGAAATCATCACGGTCGCCCAGCAGATGGCGGATCGATTGACCCTGGCGCTGCGCGCGGTCACCGACACCCAGGAAAAGAGCGTGGACCAAGCCGACTATCTCGTTTCCGGCAATGGCCGCAGGGGAACGGTGAGGCTGATCAAGTCGGGCGAAGTTTCCGAAGTAGGGGCAAGGAAATGAAGCTAAGCGGTAAACTGCCTGCGATCGTGGCCGCGGCATTCGCCCTGCTGCTGGTCGGAACGAATGTGCGGGGCGTCGTCGAGGCGAAGAGTACGCAAGTGACGGCCACGACGGCCACCCAGCGCGTCAAGCTTGGTCTCAACAAATCGGTAGTCATAGACCTGCCGAGCGATGCCTACGACATTCTTGTCGCCAACCCGTCGGTTGCCGATGCCGTAACCCGCACTGCAAGACGCATCTATCTGTTCGGCAAGGCGGTCGGGGAGACCAACATCTTCGTCTTCGGGCCGAACGGCGAACAGATCGCCAGCCTGGATCTGGCCGTCGAACGCGATGTCGCCGGCCTGGAGGACTATATCAGGCGCTTTATTCCGACGTCCGCCATCAAGGTTGAACTGCTCAACGACAACGTCGTCCTGACAGGAACCGTCGACACCCCGCTGGACGCGAAGCGGGCGGTCGACCTCGCGACGATCTTCGTCTCGGGCGGTGAAGCGACGACGGGACAATATTCGCAGACCGCGGCGGGCGGCTCGGCCCAGAGCGGTGTCGACATCGACAACCCGGACCAGGAACGTCGCACCAGCAAGATCGTCAACCTCCTGCAGATCATCGGCGACGACCAGGTCACGCTCAAGGTGACTGTCGCCGAAGTCAGCCGCTCCGTCATGAAGCAGCTCGGCGTCAACATGATTGGCAGCGGCTCCGCCAACGGCATTTCTTACGGTGCGACGAGTTCGCCCAACTTGGGTTTAGGAAAGCCGATTTCACAGACATCCGGCTTGTTGCTGGGAGACGGCATCGGGAACGGTATCCAGGCCTACATCAATGCCATGGAACAAAGCGGTGTCATGAAGACATTGGCAGAGCCGACCCTCACTGCCGTTTCCGGCGAGAAGGCTACATTCAAGGTGGGTGGTGAGTACAATCTGGTCACCGGACGCTCAAGCAACGTGTCGACTGATAACCAGACCGGCCTGACCACATACAGTTTCGATAAAATAGAATACGGCATCGGCCTCGAATTCCAGCCGGTTGTGTTGTCGGCCGGGCGTATAAGCCTCAAGGTCAGAACGTCCGTTTCGGAGCCGACCACGACAGGTGGGGCGACCCTCGAAGGAGGGGGAAGTAGGCAAAGCATCACTACGCCTGGCATGACGATTTTGTCGATCCGTAAGAGACTTGCCGACACCACTGTCGAATTGCCGTCAGGAGGGTCGATGATGATTGCCGGCTTGGTCCAGGACGATATTCGCCAAGCTGTCGCAGGATTGCCGGGCCTGGCCAAGATCCCAGTGCTCGGAACGCTGTTCCGCAGCAAGGATTTCGTCCGCAACGAAAGCGAACTCGTCATCATCATCACGCCCTATCTGGCGCGGCCGGTGGCGCGCAACGACCTTGCCAAGCCGGACGACAATTTCAACGCCCCGAGCGATGGCGCCGGCATGTTTCTTGGCCGCGTCAATCGTGTCTACGGCACCATGCAGACCGACAAGCCCAACGGCCGCTATCACGGCGTTGTCGGCTTCATCTACAAGTGAATGGGGAAGCGGACATGTCTCAGTCAGCATTGAACGCAAGCACCATCCTCACGACGATGCGTACGGGCCGTTCGCGGATCCACCTGCGGGCCCTTCCGGTCCTGGCGGTAGCCGTATCGGCGCTGCTGGCCGGCTGCGCCCATCGCGACAGCGTCACCGTCGGCGCCATTCCGGACGACTATCGCACCAACCATCCGATCGTCATCGCCGAGAAGAATCAGAAGATCGATCTTCCCGTCGGCGCCGGCGACCGCGGCATGACCGGCTCGCAGCGCGACACCCTTCTGGGGTTCCTCGACGGTTATGACAGGAGTGCCGCCCCGGCGCTGACGATCCAGATCCCAAGCGGGTCGGCCAACGAGGTCGCCGCGACGGCGGCCGGCCGCGATTTCGCCCGGCTCGCCGTCGCCAGCGGCGTCAAACGCAACCGGATCGTCGTCACCTCCTATCAGGCCGCCTCCAGCGAAATATCCGCTCCGGTGCGCGTCGCCTACATCGCGGTGAAAGCCCAGACCGACAAATGCGGACGCTGGCCCGACGACCTCACGGAGACATCGGAAAACAAGCACTATGCCGACTTCGGCTGCTCCTATCAGAACAATCTTGCCGCCCAGATGGCCAACCCGGCCGATCTGATCGGTCCGCGCAAGTCCACCACCATCGACGCGGAAAATCGCGGCGCGGTGATAGACGTCTATCGCAACAGGGGCATTTCGGATGAATTCCTCGGCAATTCGGAAGTGAGCTACTAAGCCGCCCCAGGAAGAGAAGTCACGGAAAGAGCATGACCATGAGCAACCTTGCCTACGACGCCCCCGTGGACAGCGGCGACAGCTCGGCGCAGGACATCGCCGCGATGCAGGCGTTGCGGCCGATTCCGCGCATCTCGATCCAGGCATTCTGCGAGACCGAGGGCGTTGCCAATCCGGTCGAACGCGCCGGCGAGGATCGGCGCATGACGAAGGCGCATCTCAAGGTCCATATGGGTGGTGTCCCCACCGCGATCGAATTCTATCAGTCGGCGCCGACGCCGAACCTGATCCTGCTGGAATCGCGCAGCGAGCCGAAGCAATTGCTGGAGCAGCTCGCTCAGCTCTCGGAATACTGCGATCCGTCCTCGAAAGTGGTGGTCATCGGTCACTACAACGACGTCGGTCTGTATCGCGAACTCATCCGCTCCGGCATCTCCGAATATGTCATCGCGCCGGTGTCGATGGCCGACATCGTCAGCGTCGTTTCGTCGATCTTCGTCGATCCGGAAGCCGAACCGCTCGGCCGCTCGATCGCCTTCGTCGGCGCCAAGGGCGGCGTCGGCTCGTCCACCATCGCCCACAATGTGGCCTGGGCGATGTCGACCTTGTTCAAATCCGAGGTCGTCGTTGCCGATCTCGATCTTGCCTTTGGCACCGCCAACATCAACTTCGATCAGGACCCGGCACAAGGCATCGCCGAGGCGGTGTTTTCGCCCGAACGCATCGATGAAGTCTATCTGGACCGGCTGCTGACCCAGTGCGCCGAGCATCTGTCGCTGCTGGCGGCGCCCTCGACGCTCGAACGCGTCTATGATTTCGATCCCGATGCCTTCGCGCAGCTTGTCGATACCGCGCAGCGCAGCGTGCCGCTCCTGGTGCTCGACGTTCCCCATGTCTGGACCGGTTGGGCCAAGAATACCTTGGTCAAGGCCGACGAGATCGTCATCACGGCAACGCCGGAACTGGCCAATCTGCGCAACACCAAGAACCTTGCCGACATGCTCAAGCGACTTCGTCCCAACGACCCGCCGCCGAAGCTGATCATCAACCAGGCCGGTGTCCCCAAGCGCCCGGAGATTTCACCGTCCGACTTCGCCGAGCCGCTCGGTCTGTCGGCGATGTCGGTCATCGGCTTTGATCCGGTGCTGTTCGGCAACGCCGCCAATAACGGACGCATGCTCGGCGAAATGGATGCCAAGAATCCGGTTGTCGCCATGATCAACGAGATCGCCCATGTGCTGACCGGGCGCAGTGAAATAAGGGCGAAAAAGAAAGCTGGCCTCGGCAATCTGCTGGGCAAGTTCTCGCGCAAGAAATGACGCTTTGGCAGTGAGATCGGTAGTCGACCATGTTTGGTAAAAGAGGCGACGACAACGGCAACCGGTTCAAGCCGGAATTCCGCCAGCCAGCACCGGCGCCGACCGCGCCGGCAGCCGCGGGTTCGGTGGACACCGCGGTCCTTGACCGGCCCCCGGCACCGCTTCAGTCCAGCGCAGCTGTGGCGCCGCCGGCTCGCCGCGCGGTCGAGGCGCCGCCCATGGCACCGGAGCCACGGCGAGCCCAGCGTGAGAAGAGCGAAACCTACTACGACACCAAGAGCCAGGTTTTCTCGGCGCTGATCGACACCATCGACTTGTCGCAGCTCGCCAAGCTCGACCCGGAAAGCGCGCGCGAGGAAATCCGCGACATCGTCAACGATATCATCGCGATCAAGAATTTCGCGATGTCGATCGCCGAGCAGGAGGAACTGCTCGAGGACATCTGCAACGACGTTTTGGGCTATGGGCCGCTCGAGCCGCTGCTCGCCCGCGACGACATCGCCGACATCATGGTCAACGGGTCCAAGAACGTCTACATCGAAGTCAACGGCAAGGTCGAACAGACCGGCATTCGCTTTCGTGACAACCAGCAGCTTCTCAACATCTGCCAGCGCATCGTCAGCCAGGTCGGCCGCCGTGTCGACGAATCCAGCCCGATCTGCGACGCCCGTCTTCCCGACGGTTCGCGCGTCAACGTCATCGCGCCGCCGCTCGCCATCGACGGCACAGCACTCACCATCCGCAAATTCAAGAAGGACAAGCTGACGCTCGATCAGCTGGTCAAGTTCGGCGCCATCTCGCCGCAGGGAGCCGAAGTTCTCAAGATCATCGGCCGTGTTCGCTGCAACATCGTCATCTCGGGCGGCACCGGCTCGGGCAAGACGACGCTGCTCAATTGCCTGACCAACTACATCGACCGCGACGAGCGCGTCATCACCTGCGAGGACTCGGCCGAGTTGCAACTGCAGCAGCCGCACGTCGTGCGCCTCGAAACCCGTCCGCCCAACCTTGAAGGCGAAGGCGAGGTGACGATGCGCGACCTGGTCAAGAACTGCCTGCGTATGCGGCCCGAGCGCATCATCGTCGGCGAAGTGCGCGGACCCGAGGTGTTCGACCTTCTGCAGGCTATGAACACCGGCCATGACGGTTCGATGGGAACGATCCACTCGAACAGCCCGCGCGAATGCCTGAACCGCATCGAATCCATGATCGCCATGGGCGGCTATTCGCTGCCGCAGAAAACCGTGCGCGAAATCGTCGTCGGCTCGATCGACGTGATCATCCAGGCGGCGCGCCTGCGCGACGGATCGCGCCGCATCACCCACATCACCGAGGTGATCGGGATGGAAGGCGACGTCATCATCACGCAGGACATCGTCCTCTATAATATCAAGGGCGAGGACGCCAATGGCAGGCTGCTGGGAGAGCATGTATCGACCGGCATCGGCCGCCCGCATTTCTGGGACCGGGCTCGTTACTATGGCGAGGACCAGCGCCTCGCCATTGCGCTCGAGGCGATGGAGAAACGCGCTGACTGACGCATGCACAGGCGTGAAGGTTTTGGTCGATGTTTGGAATTGACGGCACCGTATTGGCGTTTATTGCGCTCGCCGGCTTCAGCGCCGGCGCGGTCGCTTATGCATTCCTGTTCAACCGGATCACCAATGAGAAGCAGGCCGGCAAGCGGCTTCAAACGATTAAGACCGCCGAGACGGATCGCTCCATTGTCAAGGCCTCGCGCGACCGTGTGGCCGAGGCTGCCAAGCGGCGCAAGTCAGTTCAGGATTCGCTGAAGGACCTTGACGAGAAGCAGAGAACCAAGGACAGCGCCGTCAAGAGGCCACCGCTGAAAGCTCAGCTTCGTCAAGCCGGTCTCAAGGTTCCCATCGAACGTTTCTATATCTACTCCGCCGTATGCGGCCTGGCGCTGACGGTAGTGGCCTATATGGCCGGTACGCCGCTGCTTGTCTTGCCCGGCGTTCTGATGGCGGGCGCCCTTGGTCTGCCGCGCTGGTTCGTTTCTTTTCGCCGCGCCCGCCGCGTCAAGGCATTCCTCAACGAATTCCCCAATGCGCTCGACATCATCGTGCGTGCGGTCAAATCCGGCCTGCCGCTGAACGATGCCGTGCGCCTGATCGCCAACGAATCCTCCGAGCCGGTGAAGGGCGAGTTTCGCCGCATCGTCGATTCCCAGCAGATGGGCCTGTCGATTCCCGACGCGACCTTGCGCATGCCCGAAACCATGCCTTGCACGGAGGCGAGCTTCTTCGGCATCGTCATCCAGATTCAATCCCAGGCCGGCGGCAATCTCTCCGAGGCGCTGGGCAATCTTTCGCGCGTGCTTCGCGACCGCAAGAAGATGAAGGCCAAGGTCCAGGCACTGTCTATGGAAGCCAAGGCGTCCGCCGCCATCATCGGCGCGCTGCCTTTCATCGTCGCGTTTCTCGTCTATCTCTCCAGCCCCAACTACCTGATGCCGCTGTTCAACACCAGCGTTGGCAACCTGATCCTGGGGGTTTCCGCCGTCTGGATGTCGATCGGCATCCTCGTGATGCGCAAGATGATGAACTTTGAAGTCTAGGGCCGCGGCATGACCGAACAAGTCATCAAATCACTCACGGATCCCGGCCTCCTGATCGCGCTGCTGGTCGGCATCGCCGTGTTCGCGACGGTCTTCACCTTGCTGCCGGCATTTGGCGGAAACCAGCTCAAGGCGCGCATGAAGTCGGTCGCGCTGGAGCGCGACGAATTGCGTGCTAGGCAGCGCGCGCGGCTTGCAAGCGAGGCGGATCGCCGCCGCAAGGGCTTGCGCGAGGAACAGTCGGTCGGCATGCGCAACATCGTCGATCGGCTCGATCTGCGGCGCGCATTGGCTGACGAGGGCACTTTGCAGAAGCTCAAGGTTGCAGGTTTTCGCGGACAGAATCCGCTGACGCGCTTTCTCTTCTTCCGCCTCGTGCTTCCGTTCGTCGGCTTCGCGTTGGCGCTGGTTTACATCTTCGTGCTCGGTGGATTGCCCGACAAGCCATTGATCATCAGGCTGTTCGTCTGCGTCCTCGTTGCCTATGCCGGCTTCTACGCACCGATCGTCTACGTCAATAACCGCGCCACCAAGCGAAAGCAGTCGATTCAGATGGCATGGCCGGATGCCCTCGACCTGATGCTGATCTGCGTCGAGTCGGGCATGTCTGTCGAAGCCGCGCTGCGCAAGGTTGCCGACGAGATCGGCGCGCAGTCGGTGGCGCTGGCCGAAGAGTTCATCCTGACCAATGCGGAGCTTTCCTATCTCCAGGAGCGCAAGCAGGCTTACGAAAACCTGGCCAGCCGCACCGGGCTGGAATCGGTCAAGTCGGTGTCGCAGGCGCTTGTCCAGGCCGAACGCTACGGCACGCCGGTGGCGCATGCACTGCGCGTGCTTGCTAGCGAAAGCCGTGACATGCGCATGAACGCCGCCGAGAAGAAGGCCGCCGCCTTGCCGCCCAAACTCACCGTGCCGATGATCCTGTTCTTCCTGCCGGTGCTTTTCGCTATCATCCTGGGCCCCGCCGGTATCCAGGTCAGCCAACGCGGTATCTTCGGCGATCATTCAGGGGCGGCAGCGTCAGGTACCCAGTAACGCCGCGACCAGACCTTGCACGAACACAAAAGCCGCACCTGCATTGCAGTGCGGCTTTTCACCGTATCGGCAGGATCACGCGTCAGTTGGTAGCGGGCTTCGCCTTGTCCTGATCCTTGAGCTGGCTCCAGGCATTCTGCTGAGCCAGCATCTGCCTGAGGTAAGCGACATTGGCCTGCGCCTGTTCGGGCGAGAGCTCCTGCGAAGCAATTTTCTCGGCTTCGTCGAACCGGCCCTGCAGGCCGACCACGAGCGCCAGGTTCTGACGCACGCGGCTGTCGGCATTCGGCTGCTGGGAGGCCGAGCGCATATAGGTCTCGGCGGTGCGCAGGTCGCCTTCCAAAACATAAGACATGCCCAGATTGGAGAGAACCGAGGGCTCGTTCGGCTTGAGTTCGAGTGCCTTGCGGTAAAGCTGGCGGGCATCGTTCTTCTGGCCAAGCTGGTCGAGAATGGCCGCCTCCGCGGACACCAGTTTCCAGTCGGGATATTCCGGCGTCTGTGCACGGCGCACGGCGTCGAGCGCCGCCTCGAACTGACCATTGGCGGCCAGCGCCTTGCCGTAGGCGGCCAGCACGTCGCGGTCCTTGGGATAGGCGATGGCCAGCTTGCGCATCACCGCAAGCGACTGGTCGGCATCGCCGTCCATCTGCAGCGCGGCGGCGAAGTTGGTTGCGATCCGCCTGTCGTTCGGGTTCCTGGCGTAGGATTGGCCAAGTGCACCGGTGGCGTTGTGCAGTTCTCCGGCCGACATGGTTTCCAGCGGCTTGCCGTTGGTGCGTCCGATCGAGCCGGTGGTGAGCTTGCTGGTCCCGCAGCCGGCGATGCCGGCCGCGAGCGTCAGCATCAATGCCGTGGTGACGAACCGCCTTCTCCCGGTGTTCATCGTGCGGTTGGTCGGCATCGGCACCGGGCCTCCATTCATGCGCGGCCATTGCATGGCCGTCTTCCCTCCCGCAGAAATATTCTGTTAACCCTAACGGAGAGTTAAGAAACGCCGACTCGCAGTGGGTCGGCAGGAGAACATCGAATGCCTGTCGAACTCGTCGAAAAGAAACTGCAAGGCGCGCTGCCGGTCCATCTGGTTGCCAAGAATGGTCTGGAAGCGGCCGGCCTGCCGCCATCCACGATCGCCTGGGCCAGGGCCAACGGCTTCTCCGGCGAGACGGGCAGGACGCTGGCTCTGCCTGGCGAAAACGGAACGCTCGGCGGTGCCTTGTTCGGCATGGGTGACGATGACGACGCGCTGGCTCTCGGAGCGCTGGCGAAAGCCCTGCCGGAAGGCGACTGGCATTTCGCCTCCACGCCGGCCGAGCCGGAACTTGCGGCAATCGCGTTGGCGCTCGGCGGCTATGTCTTCACCCGCTATGGCAAGAAACCCGGCAAGACGCTGCGCTTCGCCTTGCCGGCCGGCGCCGATGCAGGTCGGGTTCGCCGCATCGTCGATGGTGTCTTTCTGGCGCGAGACCTTGTCAACACGCCGACCAGCGACATGGGACCGGATGATTTGGAGAGGGCGGTGCGGGCCGTGGCCGAAGCCCACAAGGCCCATGTCTCGGTGATCAAGGGCGACGATCTGCTCGCGCAGAATTTCCCGATGATCCATGCCGTCGGCCGTGCGTCCGTCGGCGCGCCACGGCTGATCGATATGATATGGGGACAACAGGGCGCACCGAAAGTGACGCTGGTCGGCAAGGGCGTCTGCTTCGATACGGGCGGTCTCGACATCAAGCCCTCATCCGGCATGCTGTTGATGAAGAAGGACATGGGCGGCGCCGCCAATGTGCTGGGTCTGGCCTCGATGATCATGGCTGCCGGGCTCAACGTGCGGCTGCGCGTGCTCATTCCTGCGGTCGAGAATTCGATCGCCGGCAACGCCTTCCGGCCCGGCGACGTGCTGGCGAGCCGCAAGGGCATGTCGGTCGAAATCGGCAATACCGACGCCGAGGGACGGCTGGTGCTGGCCGACGCCCTGGCGCTGGCCGACGACGAGGAGCCGCAGCTTCTGGTCGACATGGCGACGCTGACCGGAGCGGCGCGTGTTGCGCTTGGGCCCGACCTGCCACCTTTCTACACCGACGACGAAGCACTGGCGTCCGACTTGGCGGCGGCTTCCGTCGCCGTTGAGGATCCGCTGTGGCGCATGCCGCTGTGGCGGCCCTACGATGCAAAGCTGTCGTCGAAGATCGCAGACATCAACAACGTAACCACCGACGGTTTCGCCGGTTCGATCACCGCGGCGCTGTTTCTCAAGCGGTTTGTCGAGAAGACGCCGAGCTGGGCGCATTTCGACATCTTCGCCTGGAACCCCGCTGACCGTCCGCATGGTCCCGCCGGCGGCGAGGCGCAAGGCATTCGCGCGCTGGAGCGGATCATCTCGAAACGCTTTGGCTGATCATGATCCCCAAAAGGGACCCGGTTTTCGGATAAGATCCTGGTCCAACAAGACCATGGTCCCGAAAAGTGGGAGCCGGTTTTCGGATGAGATCATGGTCCAACAAGAACGCCGAGACTGAAACGGAACCGAAACAATTTGCCGTCATGCTGGGTTGATGTCGATAGCGATGCGCCCGAGCCAGGCCTTGCGACTGTGGCAGCAAGTGATGCTGTCGCAGGTGCGTGACGACGCGCCCGACCTCACCATGCGCCAGACGGCGATCCTGTTCACCATCTATCTCGATCCGCCGCCGCACACGGTGCGCGGGCTGGCGGCGCGGCTCAACGTCACCAAACCGGTGATCACCCGGGCGCTTGACACGATGGGTGCATTGAAGCTTGTGTCGCGCCATCGCGACGAACTCGACAAGCGCAATGTGCTGATCAAGCGCACCGTCGAGGGCGCGCTCTTTGTCGAGCGGTTTGGCGATGTTATCATTGCCAAAGCCCACGAACTGCCGATCTGATTGACCAATCTTGACCGAGTTGCCGATTTGACTGCCAGGGATGCACGCCTTCACGCTTTCCGCTCCGATCTCGCCGACGCGCGTTTGAAGGGCGAGGTCGCCGCCGACCGCTTCGTCGCCGGTCGGCCGGCGCGGGTCGCTGCACCCGTGGCCGATGTCCGCAAGGCACCGCGTCCGGATGCCGGCGTCAACACGCAGCTCCTGTTCGGCGACGACGTCCTGGTCTTCGAGGAGGCCGAGGGCTGGGCTTGGGTCCAGGCCGAACGGGACGGCTATGTCGGCTATGTCGCCGAAACCAGCCTGGGCGGACGAAACCATGCGCCCACCCACGTCGTCATTGTGCCCCGAACCTTTCTCTATCCCGGACCGGATCTGCGCTTTCCGATCGCGGGACAGCTGTCGATGGGATCGACCGTGACGGTGACGGGGACCACCGAAACGCGCGGTACGCATTATGCCGTGCTGACCTCCGGCGAGACGTTGATTGCCGGCCATGTGCGACAGGTCGGCGAAATTGCCTCCGATTATGTCGCGGTTGCCGAGACCTTTCTTGGAACGCCTTATCTGTGGGGAGGCGTTTCCGGCTTCGGCATCGACTGTTCGGGCCTGGTTCAACTTGCGATGCGCATGACCGGCAAGGAGGTGCTGCGCGATTCCGACATGCAGGCTGCTTCCATCGGCGAGCCGCTCGATCCGGGTCCTGATTTCTCGGGACTGCGCCGCGGCGACCTGGTGTTCTGGAAGGGCCATGTCGCTATCATGACCGACGCTCAAACCATGATCCATGCCAATGGCCACACCATGCTGGTGTCGCGCGAGGGGCTAAAGGACGCCGTCGCCCGTATCGGATATCTCTACGGCGGCCCGACCGGGTTCAGACGGCCTTAGAACGCCCGATCCCCTTTTGTTCCGATTTTTCTTGGCGATTGACTGCCGCCGCGCTACGTCTGGCGGGTGACAGAGCAGCCGCGCCTCGCCGACCAGAATGCCGCCGTCGTCCTGCCCGAGCCATTCGTCAGATGGTTCGGGCAGAAGGGCTGGTCGCCGCGCGCTCACCAGATCGAATTGCTGGCAAAAGCCCAGGCAGGGCAATCGGTGCTGTTGATCGCGCCGACCGGCGCCGGCAAGACGCTTGCCGGATTCCTGCCTTCGCTGACCGAACTGGCCGGCCGGCCAAGGCGAAGGCCCGGTCAGGCGCAGCGCGGCATCCATACGCTTTACATCTCGCCGCTAAAGGCGCTGGCCGTCGATATCGAGCGCAATCTCGGCAAGCCGGTCGAAGAGATCGGGCTGCCTCTCACCATTGAGACTCGCACGGGCGACACGCCGGCGCACAAACGCCAGCGGCAGAAGCTGGTACCGCCCGACATCCTGCTCACCACGCCCGAGCAATTGGCGCTGCTGATTGCGGCAGGCGATGCAAGACGCTTCTTCGAGGACCTGCGCTACGTCGTGCTCGACGAGTTGCATTCGCTGGTGACGTCGAAGCGGGGCCATCTGCTGGCGCTCGGCCTAGCGCGGCTGCGCAGTTTTGTCCCCGGCCTGCAGACAATCGGCCTGTCGGCGACGGTGGCTGAGCCGGATGAATTGCGGCGCTGGTTGGTCAGCCAGAATCCACCCGGCGATATGGCCGAACTGATCGTCGTCACCGGCGGTGCGAAGCCCGACATATCCATCCTCGATTCGGAAGAGCGGGTGCCGTGGGCAGGACATTCGGCGCGCTACGCCACGCCCGAAATTTACCGCGAGATCAAGCGCCACAAGACCACCCTGCTGTTCGTCAACACCCGCAGCCAGGCCGAACTGCTGTTCCAGGAATTGTGGCGGGTCAATGAGGACACCTTGCCGATCGCACTGCACCACGGCTCGCTTGACGTAGCCCAGCGCCGGCGTGTCGAAAAGGCGATGGGCGAGAACGCGCTGCGCGCCATCGTCGCCACCTCGACGCTCGACCTCGGCATCGACTGGGGCGATGTCGATCTGGTCGTGCATGTCGGCGCGCCGAAAGGTGCCAGCCGGCTGGCGCAGCGTATTGGCCGCGCCAACCACCGCATGGACGAACCGTCCAAGGCGATCCTCATTCCGGCCAATCGCTTCGAGGTGCTGGAATGCCGGGCGGCGCTCGACGCCAATTATCTCGGCGCGCAAGACACGCCACCGTTGGTCAATGGCGGCCTCGATGTGCTGGCGCAGCATGTGCTGGGCTGCGCCTGCGGCGCGCCGTTCCGCGCCGATGACCTGTTCGAGGAAGTGCGAACTGCGGCACCCTATGCCGGCCTCGATCGGCCGACATTCAACCGCGTCATCGATTTCGTCGCCACCGGCGGCTACGCGCTGAAGAACTACGAGCGATATGCTCGCATCCGCCTGAACAAGGACGGGCTGTGGCGGGTGTCCAATCCGCGCGTTGCCCAGCAATACAGGCTGAATGTCGGCACTATTATCGAGGTGCCGGCACTCAACGTTCGATACGTACAGGCTGGCAGCAAAGGCTCGGCTTCGCGTGGCGGGCGGGTTCTCGGCAAGATCGAGGAGGCCTTCCTCGAAACCCTGACGCATGGCGATACGTTCATGTTTGCCGGCAAAGTTCTGCGCTTTGAGGGCATTCGCGAAAACGAATGCTTCGTGTCGAACGCGCCCGGCAGCGATGCCAAGGTGCCTTACTACGGCGGCGGCAAGTTTCCGCTTTCGACATATCTTGCCGAGCAGGTCCGTATCATGCTGGACGACCCGCGACGATGGAAGAAGCTGCCGGAGCAAGTGGCCGACTGGCTGCGGTTTCAGGCCGACAAATCGGTGCTGCCCAAACGCGGTGACCTGCTGGTCGAAACCTTTCCACGCGGCAATCGGTATTATCTGGTCGCCTATCCCTTCGAAGGCAGGCTGGCCCATCAGACGCTCGGCATGCTGCTTACCCGCCGTCTCGACAGAGCGGGTGCCAGGCCTCTCGGTTTTGTCGCCACCGACTATGCGCTGGCCATATGGTCTCTGGGCGACATGGGCACGATGTTCAGGGCTGGCAAACCTTCGCTCGGCGCACTTTTCGACCAGGACATGCTGGGCGACGACCTCGAAGCCTGGCTGGCCGACAGCTGGCTTCTCAAGCGCACCTTCCGCAACTGCGCGCTGATTTCGGGACTGATCGAGAAGCGTCACCCGGGCCAGGAGAAAAGCGGCCGGCAGGTCACCGTGTCGACCGATCTGATCTACGACGTGCTGCGTAGCCATGAACCCGATCACATTCTGCTTCAGGCGACGCGTGCCGATGCGGCGACCGGTCTGCTGGATGTCAGCAGGCTTGCAGACATGCTCTCACGCATCCAGGGTCGAATCGTGCATAAGAACCTCGAACAGATATCACCGCTCGCCGTGCCGATCATGCTCGAGATCGGCAAGATGCCGGTGAACGGCGAAGCCGATGAAACACTGCTGATGGATGCGGCGACACTGGTTGAGGAGGCCATGGGGCCGGGAATGAGTGAGACATGAATTTTTC
This sequence comes from Mesorhizobium sp. M0152, assembly GCF_040322415.1. Lineage (NCBI taxonomy): Bacteria > Pseudomonadati > Pseudomonadota > Alphaproteobacteria > Hyphomicrobiales > Phyllobacteriaceae > Mesorhizobium > Mesorhizobium sp. M0152. Next base: position 30,177 of record NZ_JAMYTH010000027.1, on the reverse strand, counting down.
GCTGGCGCGCGCATCGCTGATCGCCGAGGCCGACTTGGTCGGCATCGCCGGCGAGCGTGCGGTCTGCGACCCGCGCGGCGTGCTTTATTTTCCCGAGTTCAGGCTGCTGGCCGTATCCGACCTGCATCTCGAAAAAGGCTCGTCGCTGGCCAGGCGCGGTGCGCTGATCCCGCCTTATGACACCGGCGCGACCTTGCTCAGATTGCAGGCCGTCATCGCCGATTACCAACCGGCGATCGTCATCAGCCTGGGCGACTCCTTCCACGACGGCGACGGCGCCGCGCGCATGCACGTAAGTTTTCGCGAAAGATTGGAAGCGTTGATGGCGGGCCGCGACTGGTTCTGGGTCGCCGGCAACCACGATCCGGAAGCGCCGGCGGATCTGCCTGGTGAGACAGTGCGGGAACTCGCCATCGGCTCATTGCTGTTTCGGCATGAGCCATCCAAGCTGCGCGTCGAGGGCGAGATATCGGGCCATCTGCATCCTTGCGCGCGGATCGTGCAACAGGGCCGCTCGGTGCGCAGGCGCTGCTTTGCCGGCGACGGCGGCCGCATGATCATGCCGGCTTTCGGCGCCTATACCGGTTCGCTCAACGTGCTCGATCGCGCCTATGCCGGGCTGTTCCGTCTGGACACGCTGATGGCTTACATGCTCGGCGCGGAGCGTATCTTCGCCATCTCCAGCTCGATGCTGCGGCCAAATTGACCTTAACGTCCATAGTAGAGCGTCACCGTGTGCTTCGCCTCCGCGAAGAACAGCCAGCGTTCGACCAGCATGCCGGCGAACTGGGCGATTGCGGCGAGCAGGGACAGTACCGCCGCAAAGGGCCATGACAAGGCGAAGGAAGCGGCGAGCAGCAGAACGGGCAAGGCAAAAGCCAGAAGCTGCGTGATCCGGCGCAGCCGCGCGCTGTGCTTGCGCGCGATGCGAAAACCCATTTCCTTGAGCAGGTAATTTTCCTCGGTATGGGGCCATTCCAGCGACCGCACCGTGCCGCCGGCTAGGCCGGTGGCAGTGTTGGCATTGGTGGGGATTTCAATCTGGTCGTTGTGGCGCCAGGTCGCCAGCTTCCAGCCCCAGCCAAGCAAGGTCAGCAGTACGCAAGCCGCCAGCATTTTCGAACCGAGGGCAAAGCCCTGCAGCAACGCATTCAACAGCACGCTGCCGGTCATCGCCGAGAAGATGAGATAGGCGGGCAGCGTGAAGCGGCTGTGCCACTGGGCGATTGGCGCCAGCGATGCGTAGATCATCCCTGTGGTGCAGACGGTGACGACGGCGCCAACAGCCGCCAGCAATCCGGCGATGCCGACCCAGCCATCGGTGCGGCCGAAGAATACCCAGCCGATACCGAACAAGCCTGCCGGAATGAAAGTCGCGACCGAGGCGACGCCTTCACGCGACAGCCACGAACTGCGCCATTGCGAGAACGCCCGCCAGGCGCGTTCGGGTCTGCCGAGATGGCCGGTCGACGACAGCAGGCCGGCGGTGATCAGGCCGAGCGCCAGGCCCATGCCGATGAGGCCCAACCAGAAATCGGGCGGGATGATTTGGAAGCCTCCGAGCACGCCCATCAGCGCCAGCAGCCCATAGCCGGCACCGGTTGCTGCGGTGAAGAAGACGACAGAAAAGGCTGGATGCATGGAGGTCAGTTCGAAAGCATGCGGTCGACCCAGCCGAGGAAGCCGCCTTCGGCTCGCACCGGCTCCAGCGCGGGTGCGGCCACCGATGCGGCGCGCTGCGTATGGGCGCGTGGCGGCAGGTATTTGTTGGTCGGATGATAGCCGAGCTCAGGCATCAGGTCGACACCGCCGCGCTCCGCCACCAGTTGCGACACAGCCGACAGGGGATCGCCGAGATCGCCGAAATGCCGGGCGCTGGTCGGGCAGGCGGCGACGCAGGCCGGCACGCGGTCTTCTTCGGCCAGATTGTTATTGTAGATGCGGTCGATGCACAGCGTGCATTTCTTCATGACGCCGACATCGGTGTCGAACTCGCGCGCGCCATAGGGGCAGGCCCAGCTGCACAGTTTGCAGCCGATGCACTTGTCCTCGTCGATCAGCACGATACCGTCCGAGGCTCGCTTGTAGGAGGCGCCGGTCGGGCAGACCGTGACACAGGCCGGCGTGTCGCAGTGCAGGCAGGAGCGCGGGAAATTCACCGTGCGACCGCCCATCCCGGTTGTGTGTTCGTAGCTGTGCACGCGGTTGAACCAGACGCCGTCTGCATGGCCGCCATAGGGGTCGATATCGGTCAGCGGTGCCATGTGGCCGCCGGTGTTCCATTCCTTGCAGGCGGTGACGCAGGCTTGGCACCCGACACAGGTGTCGAGGTCGATGACGAGGCCGAGCTTTTTGTCGGTGTGAACGGGAAGGCAGGTCATTCGGCGGCTTCTCTGTTCACGCGAAACTCGGCGCCGAAACTCAGTCTGCCGGGCGACGGCTCGAAATGTGGCGGCTGCTGGAAACGCTCGAATTGCGGCTCGGTGAAGCCGGCTTCCTCGGCCGCGCATTTGACGATGCGCACGCGAAGGTCGAACCACGCCGCCTGGCCGGTCACGGGATCGGAATTCGAATAGCGCTTGCCGTTGGTATCGGCCGAGGTCTGGTCGCCGATGATGTGATTGAGCAGGAAGCCGCGATTACTCTCGGCGGCATCGTCCTTCAGGCCCCAGCTGCCGCGTCTTTTGCCGATGGCATTCCAGGTCCACACCGTGCTCTCATTTACGCCGTCGACCAGCTTGATCTGTCCCTTTACCCTGCCGTTGATGCTTTCGATCCATACCCAGTCGTCATCGGCAAGGTCGAGGCCGGCGGCGGTCCGATGATGCACGAACAGCCGGTTTTGGCTGGTGATCTGCCTGAGCCACGCATTCTGCGAGCCCCAGGAATGGTACATGTGCATCGGCCGCTGTGTCAGCGCGTGCAGCGGATATTTCCGGACATCGACCACCGCTTCCTCGAAGGGCGTGTACCAGAACGGCAGCGGGTCCATGTAGATATCGATGCGCTGGCGCTCGCTTTCCGGCGGCAAAACGCGGCCATGGCCACGCGCGGCCAGACGGAAGCGCTGCAACGGCTCGGAATAGAGCTGAAAGACGATCGGCTCCGCCTTGGGGATGAAACCCATCTGCACCGCGAAGTCGAGATAGGAGCGGTTGGCCATCTTGTAATAGCGCTGGTCCTCAGCGAAATCCCGATGCCAGAAACCACCATTGTCGATGTAGCGTTGCAACTGGTCCGGATTGGCTTCGCCCCTGCCGATCGAGGCGCCGTCCTTGCCGCGCCAGCCGGCGAGTGGGCCGATGCCCGGCGTGCGCTCATGGTTGACGATATAGTCGGCATAGTCGCGGTACTTGGCCGTGCCGTCTTCATCGACGAAGCCGGGCAGACCGAGCCGGGCGCCGAGTTCGATCAACACCGACTGGAATGGTCTGACGTCCCGGTCCGGCTCGACGACGGGATGGCGTATGGCATCACCCGGGCCGTCGGCATGGCTGATCGGCCGGTCCAGCAGGCTGATGCAGTCATGGCGCTCCAGATATGTCGTGTCCGGCAGCACCAGGTCGGCGAACGGCACCGTTTCGGAATAATAGGCATCGGAATAGATGATGAAGGGGATCTTGTAATTGCCGGCCCCGTCGTGATCCGTCAGCATCGCCATGGTCTCGACGGTGTTCATCGAGGAATTCCAGGCCATGTTCGACATGTACATCATCAGCGTGTCGATCCTGTAGGGATCGCCGGCCCAGGCGTTGCGGATGACGGTGTGCATCAGACCGTGCGCGGCCAGCGGGGCATCCCAGGAATAGGCTTTGTCGATACGGGTCGGCATGCCCGCCCCATCGACCAGCAGGTCATCTGGCCCGCAGACGAAACCGAGCGGCATGCCGTCGAGCGGCGTCATCGGCTTGGTGGTCTTGCCCGCCGGTTTTGGTCCGGGTGGCGCCGATCTGGGATAGGGCGGCTTGAAGCGGAAGCCGCCTGGAACATCCACCGTGCCCAGTAGCACTTGGAGGAGATGGAGGGCGCGGCATGTGTGAAAACCGTTCGAATGGGCGGAGATGCCGCGCATGGCGTGCATCGAGACAGGCCGCCCCTTGATCGTCTCGTGCCGGCGCCCGGCCCAGTCGGTCCATGCAACAGGAAGTTCGATCATCTGTTCGAAGGCGACATGGGCGAGTTCGGCGGCGATCCTGCGGATCGTATCCGCGGAAATCCCGCACCGCTCCGCGACCGCGTCGGGCGCATAGCTCTCGTCGAGGTAGCGGTCGGCGATCAGCTGGAATACCGGAACGCAGCGGCGCCCGTTTATCGTGAAATTGCCAGTTAGCGCCGGCTTTGCCTCCGGATCGGTTGCGTGGACCGATGTCTTCGCCACCCTGTCCCACGCCAGCGGATTGCCATCGCCGTCGCGCACGAACAGCCCGTCATCGGCCGAACGCGGCTCCTGGATGACGAGGGTATGGGCATTGGTGTAGCGCAGGAGATAATCGAGATCGACGCGGCCGGCCTTCAGCAATTCGTGGATGAGGGCAAACACGAACAGGCCGTCGGTGCCGGGCCGGATGCCGATCCAGTCGTCGGCGATAGCATTGTAGCCGGTGCGGCATGGATTGATCGACACCACCTTGGCGCCGCGTGCCTTGAGCTTGCCGAGACCGATCTTGATCGGGTTGGAATCGTGATCCTCGGCGACGCCGAACAGCATGAAGTATCTGGTGTTGTCCCAGTCGGGCTCGCCGAATTCCCAGAAGGATCCACCGATCGTGTAGAGACCGCCGGCCGCCATGTTGACCGAGCAGAAGCCGCCATGGGCAGCAAAGTTGGGTGTCCCGAACTGGCTCGCCCACCAGCCAGTCAACGATTGCGATTGATCCCGCCCGGTAAAGAAAGCGAGTTTCTTCGGGTCGGTCCGGCGCATGGCCGAGAGCCGCTCCGTAGCGATCGAGAACGCTTCCTCCCACTCGATCTCGCGGAATTCGCCCGAGCCGCGCGGGCCGGTGCGCAGCAACGGTTTCTTCAGCCTGGCCGGGCTGTAGTGCTGCATGATGCCGGAACTGCCCTTGCCGCAGATCACGCCGCGATTGACCGGATGGTCCTTGTTGCCGTTGATGTAGCGGATCTTGCCGTCCTTGATGTGCACGTCGATGCCGCAGCGGCAGGCGCACATGTAGCAGGTCGTCTTGGCGACGCTGTCGAAAACGCTTGGCGACGTGTCGACGCCGTCGCCTTCATCAGGTGCGCTGGTGTCGGCAAGCGGGCGTTGCGATGGTGCCGAATTCGCGCCGCGAAGCAGTCCCTGCGTCATGATCAGGCGGTGCCCACGCCGCCGGTGGATTTGGCTCGCGTCTTCGTCCCGGGACCGCGCATGTAATGTTCTTCCGGATGATAGCGATCGCCGGCCAGTCGCCGTCGAATGCCGCGGGTCCAATGCGCAAGCAGAGATTTGAACCGCCCGACCATTCTGTTCTCTGCGATCTTCTGGCGAATTTTTTCTAACTTCGCGTGAAAAGGTAGAACAAAGCGATCGATCCGTCTAATCAGTTGTTCTTGTAAATTCGATCGATATTGGTTTTTAATGCGCGCATGACCCTGGACCAATTGCGGATTTTCGTAGCTGTCGCCGAGCGCGGCCATATGACCAAGGCGGCGGAGTTGCTGGGCATTTCCCAGTCGGCGGCCTCGGCCGCCATTCGCGCGCTTGAGGAACAGCACGGTGTCCATCTGTTCAACCGGGTCGGCCGCAATATCGAGCTCGCCCAGACCGGTCACCGGTTCCTGCCGGAGGCCAAGGCCGTGCTTGAGCGAGCCGCCGCGGCCCGCAACGTGCTGGAGCATGTCTCGCAGACGGTGGCTGGCAGCCTGTCGATCGCCGCCAGCCTGACCATCGCCAGCTACTGGCTGCCGCGCCGGCTGGCTTCCTTCCACGAAGCCTATCCCGCCGTCAGGCTGAGCGTCACCATCGGCAACACAAGGCAGGTCGAGGCCAATGTCCTCGACGGCGCGGCGGATCTCGGCCTGGTCGAAGGGCGCACCGAATCGGACATATTGCGCCGCGCCAAGGTCGATGTTGACAGGCTGGTGCTGGTCGTCGCCAGCTCGCATCCCGAGATCGCCGAAATCGCACCTGGCCGTCCCGATATCAGAGGCCTGCGCTGGATCATCCGCGAGGGCGGTTCGGGCACGCGCGAGGTGTTGGAGGATCTGGCGCGCCGCGAGGGGATTTCACTCGCGGACTTGCAGGTGTTTCTGGTGCTGCCAAGCAACGAGGCCGTTCGCCAGGCGGTCGAGGCGGGCGCTGGCGCCACTATCATTTCGGAACTCGTCGTCGGGCGCGCCGTGGCCGAAGGCAGTCTGCGGTCCGTGCCGCTCGAATTGCCAAAGCGCGACTTCGCCATGATCACCCATCGCGACCGCCAGGAAAGCCTGGCCCAGATCGCACTGAAGGCACATCTCGGCGCCGAAACCCTTGGAAGCGACGCTACCTAGCAGGATCAGCGGAACTTTCGCTGCGCATCGAGTGCCAGGCCAAGTCCGACCGAACCGAACATATCGCCTTCGATGACGGATGCCTGCGGCACCAGCGACAGGATCTCTCGCCTTGCCAGAGGGATCGCGGTCGATCCGCCGGTCAGGAACACCGCGGTGATGTCTGATGGCTTGACTTGCGCGTCCTTGATGGTCTGCGTCACAGTTTCGGTGACCCGCTCGATGTCTCTGGCGATCGTGGCGTCCAGCCCGCCGCTTGTGATCTCGGCGGCGAACGCGGCGCCGGGCAGCTTCACCGCGACTTGAGCCGACGGTCTGTCGGTCAACTCGATTTTGGCCTTCTCGACAAGTGCAGCCAGCGCGTGACCGTAACGGTGCTCGACGATGTCGATGAAGCGGTCGACCAGGTCGGCACGCTCGGCCTCGTAGCGGATCTGGCGCAGATGCGTCATCGCCTTGGCGGTGTAGACCAGGTTGATGCGCTGCCATGTTGCGAGATCGATGAAGTAGCTGGCCGGCAGATTGCGCTTGCCATCCTTGGTCGGGGTGAGATAGCCGAGCCGAGGCATGACATGGGCGATGCTCAGCAGCCGGTCGAAATCGGTGCCACCGATGTGGACGCCCCGGCTGGCCAGGATGTCGTCCTTGCGGTCCGGCGACCGGGAGCGCTCCGGCGAGACGCGCACGACCGAAAAGTCCGACGTGCCGCCGCCCATGTCGATGATCAGCGCCAGTTCCTCGCGCGTCACCTTCTGCTCATAGTCGAGTGCCGCCGCGATCGGCTCGAACTGGAAAGCGATGTTCTTGAAGCCTTGGGCGCGAGCGGCTTTTTCGAGTTCGCCTTGGGCATTCGCGTCGGCTTCGGCATCGTCATCGACGAACTGCACCGGGCGGCCGAGCACCACCGTCTCGACCACGTCTCCGGCGTCGTGCTCCAGCTTCTCCTTGAGATGCCCGAGGAACAGGCCGATGATCTCCATGAAACCGATCGAGCGCGCCTTGATGCGCGTCTTTTCATGGGCCAGCGAACTGCCGAGCACGCTTTTCAGCGAGCGCATGAGCCGGCCTTCGACGTTGTCGGTGTAGTTGGCGATGGCGTGGCGGCCGAAACAGGTGCGGTTGTCCTCGAAGTTGAAGAACACCGCGCTTGGAAGCGTGACCTGGCCGTCTTCAAGCGCGACGAGACGAGGCTGCCCGTTGCGGACCACGCCAACGGTTGAATTCGAAGTGCCGAAGTCGATGCCGGCGAATGCTGGTCGCACCGCAGCCTCCTGTGATTATCCCCGGCAGTGGATTCGGCGCGCCGTCGCAGCGCGCGCTGTCGCCCCGGGCGACCCGGACCGCTCTGCCAGATTGATTGTGCGTGTTTGCCCGTCGGGCTGGGAGGGGCGGTCTATAGCATGATCGGCGAAAGGGAAACCTCTTTTTGGGAGGCCCGTGCCACAGGATTGGAAGCCTCAGTCCTTGCGGAAGATCAGCCTTCCGAGCCAGCCTGTGATCATGGCCAGCGACACCGCGAAGAAGCCGTAGAGGAACGAGTAGTCGTGGGCGACGCGGAAGATCGACTGTTCGAAACCGGATTTGCGGATTTCGAGCTGGGCCGAGCTCTCCTTGATGAACAGGCCGCTCTTGAACAGGAAGGCGCGCGCCTTGTGGGTTCCGACCGGCACATTCGGCGCCAGCCGGACTGTGGCGCGGAACAGGTTCTGCGACAGGAACTGTACGCCGCCGACATTCTCGCTGTAGAGGCCGGCGGCTGCCTTGCGCTCACGCAAGGCAGCCGTGAATTCCTCGATCGTCACCGGGCTGTCGCCGGCATCGGCGGGTTGCATGTAGAGGTTGGAGGCGCCGAGCGACAGCTGCTTGTAGCTGTTCGGTTCGGTGATGTCCTGTAGCGGCCGCGTCGTCGCCACCGAATAGGAAACCGGCACGTTCTCGAATGTCTCGGACTCCAGATTGACCCAGACGCCGAGCACCCGGTCCTTGCGGCGCACCACAACCGGCTTGGGCGGCCCTTCGAGCACGACGATGACGTCGTAGCGCCCTTGGCGCGCGACCAGCGGATCGGGATTTTCCAGCGAACCGAAAATGGTCAGGTCGGCGCCCGAGAAGCCGGCGGTGATCGACACCGCGTCGGTGGAAAGGCCGATCTGGATGCCTTCCGTCGGGGGCGTCTGCGCCATCGTCGGCGCGGCGGCCGCAATCAGCGACAGGAGACTGGCGGCTGCGAGCGTTCTCAGGCCCTTCATCAGTCGAGGCCCACGCCGGACAGCGAGTAAAGGTTTGGCGGAGTGACGAAGAGGCCGATGGCAAGCCGGATGGCCACGGCCAGAACCAGCAGCGCCAGCAGTGCCCTCAGTTGCTCGCCGCGCAGCTTCTGGCCGGCCTTGGCGCCATATTGGGCCCCTGCCACGCCGCCCGCCATCAGCAGGAAGGCGAGCATCACATCGACCGTCTGGTTGGTCGTGGCATGCACCAGCGTCGTATAGGCGGAGGTGAAGATGATCTGGAACAGCGAGGTGCCGATGACGACATTGGTAGGCACCTTCAGGAGATAGATCAGCGCCGGCACCATGATGAAGCCGCCGCCGACACCCATGATCGACGACAGGAAGCCGATGCCGGCGCCGAGGCCAAGCACCGGGATGACGCTCACGAACAGTTTCGACGCCCTGAACCGCATCTTCAGCGGCAGGCGGTGGATCCAGTTGTGCTGGCCGGATTTCTTCAGAACTGGTGCCGCGCCGCTGCGCGTGGCGCGCAGCGCATTGATGCTTTCGACCAGCATCAGCCCGCCGACGGTGCCGAGCAGCACGACGTAAAGCAGCGAGATGAACAGGTCGAGCTGGCCGAGCCTGCGCAGGAAGGCGAAGACGTAGATGCCGCCGGTGGACCCCACAACGCCGCCGGCAAGCAGCACCCCGCCGAGCTTGAAGTCGAGCGTGCCCCGCTTCATATGCGACAGCGCGCCGGAGAAGGAGGAGGCGATGACCTGGTTGGCGCCGGTTGCGACCGCGATCGCCGGTGGAATGTTGTAGAAGATCAGCAGCGGCGTGATGAGAAAACCACCTCCGACGCCGAACATGCCCGACAGGAAACCCACCGCGGCGCCCATGGCCAGCAGCACGAAGACGTTGACGGAAATTTCCGCAATCGGGAGATAGATGCCCACCCGTCAGTCTCGATCGGTTTGCCTGCCGACGGCGCCGTCCGTTGCGGACGTCTCCACCGAAAAGCCTTATCGTTCTTGCGCCGGCAACGTGGCCAAGTCAAACCACGCCACGCCACCGAAACAAAACCATCTCAATCTGTTAACAGGCAAATGTGTGGCAAGAGCATCGTGGAAGCGACGCTTCTGCCGTTATTTGCGCGCCAGCAATGCCCTGACAAGTTTCTCGTCGACCGTGCCGGTGGCCGGCATCTTGTTGTCGGTCTGGAAAGCGATGATTGCGGTCTTGGTTTTCTCGCCCATGACGCCATCCGCGCCGCCGGCATCGTAGCCGTTCTTGTTAAGGATGAGCTGGATGTTCTTGACCGCCTTCTTCATGTCGATACTGGCGGTGGTCTGCGGCGTGCCATCCTGCCAGGATTCGGGAATGTCGACCGAATTGGCTGCCGCGTTGAGCGGCTTGGCCTTCCACAATTCGGCCGCGGCACGCGCGCGCTCGAGCTGCTCGGGCCGCAGCGCGTTGGCGATCTCGTCGCGCTTGGCCGCCGCATCCTTGTCACCGGTCTTGGCCACGAGCGCGAACCATTTGTAGGATTCCTCCAGGTTCTGCTTCATGCCGACGCCTTTGGCGGCGAGGATACCGAGATTGAACTGGCTGTCCTTGACACCGAGGTCGGCGGCTTCCTGGAACCAGTGCGCCGCCGATTCATTGTCGGTCACGCCGTCCGCAGCCATGGCGAACAGCACCGCCAGATTGTGCATGGCGCTGGCGTTGCCCTGTTCGGCGGCGAGCTGGTACCAGGTCTTCGACTTCTTGATGTCGCGCGCGACGCCGATGCCCTTCTCATAGAAATTGCCGATGCGGTACTCGGCCGGCGCGAAGCCGAGTTCCGCCGATTTCCCGTACCATTTTGCCGCTGCCGCCATGTCTTCCTTGACGCCGCGCGACTCGGCGTAGCGCGAGCCGACCTCGAACAGTGCCTTGGCGTCGCCACCGCCGGCAGCATCGCGCAAGGCGGGCGGACCGGCATCGGCTGGAATGTCGAATTCGGCCGTGGCGGTGACCGCGGAGTTGCCCGCGGGCGTAACGGCGCCGGTGGTATCCGTGGCCGCTGCCGCGGTCGGCTCCGTGGCGGTGTGGGCATCCGTCGCTTGCGTGCCCGCGGCAGCGGCCGGCGCCGAAGCGGCAGAGCTCGGACCAGCGGAAGGTGGGGCGGCAGAGATTGGAGCAACGGCGGCAGGTTCGGTCAAAGCCATAGTGTCCGAGGCGGTTGCGCCCTGGCCGGAAGGTGTGGCCGAAGCCGCAGTCTGGGCAGTCTCGACCGCCGGCGCTGCGACCGGCATCGCGTCGGTGTCCGACGGCATGACCAGGGCGGTCTGCGCAACCATATCGTCCTTTGTTGCCGGCGCGGATGGCTCCGCCTGCCTGACGGCCTGGGCCGCTGCGCTGTCCGTGGCCGCGGGGTGGGCTTCCGTCTTCGGCCGGCTTGAGGCGTCGGCGGAAGCCGTTTCCACCGGTTGCGAGGCGACGATCGGCGCCGGGTCGCTGCTCGCCACCTGGGTGGGGTCGGAGAAGAACGCCTTGCCGAGCTGCAGGCCGGCAAGCGCCAGCATGATCGCGGCCGCCGCCATCAGGATCGGCTTGCGCCGGGCCTTGAGCAGGTCGCCGATCCTGAGCGCCTTCACCGGCCCCTTCATTGTCGACTGGCGCTTCAACGCATCGGCCTCGGCAGCGGCGGCCTGCGCGGCGCGCCGGGCCGCCGCGATGAAATCCGATTTCGCGGCGTCGCCGCCGCTGAGCTTTGCCGGTTGCCCGCGCTCATCGCGTACACGCTTCATGATGGCGTTGAGGTCAGGCGCACCGGAGCCGGGCTCCAGCGGGCGATTGGCCACTTTCGGATCGAGCGGCTCATCGAGATCGACGCTCGAAACGTCGGCGGTAGGCGCCGAGCCGGCCAGCGGCGGAACGTCGGCCTCCTTTTTGCCCTTGAAGGCGCGTGCCAGCCCGCCGAACATCGACTTGCGGCGGCTTGCCGGCTCGCCTTTTTCGGCGAGCGCGTCGGAACCGAGCGCGGCCATGGCGGCCGCAGCGGCGGCTTCGGCGGGTGAGCGCGTACCCAGGTCGCTGCGCGTACCCGGGTCGTTGCGCGTGCCCAGGTCGCTTCGCGTGCCCAGGTCGCTGCGCAGCGAGGCGGCGGCGCGGCCATCGAGATCGGCGATGTCCCCGGTCAACGGAACAGGCTCATCGATGTCCATCGACGGCGCTGCCACCGCCATCTTGGCAGCACGCATGCGGCGCCTGCCGACCGCCTCGTCCGGCCGTGTGTCCAGGAGTTCGCTTACCGCCTCGGATGGTTCGCTGGTCTCGAGGGAGCCCAGCCTGTCGACGATCTTGAGCAGCGTGTCGTGGATGGCCTCGAAGGTTCTCGAATTGCGCTCGTCGGAACGACGCGTCAGCGTCTCGAGCGTCTTCAGGTCCTGGGCAAGGCCGGAAACGGCGGTCGTGTTGGCGTCTGAACCGGCCAACGAACGCACCGCGCTTTCGGCCGCGTCGCGTGCCGCGCCGAGGATCGAATCGCGGGTGCCCGCCAACGCCTTTTCGATTTCGTTGAGGCGCGGGCTGATATCCTCGAATTCCGGCAGCGGAGTGCTGGGCTTGGACAGATGGGCGGAAAGGCCGGCAACTTGTGCCTCCAAGCTGCGGATCAGTGCCGGATCGATACCGGCGACCTGTGCGGCCGACGCATCCAGCCGGCGTGAAATGTCCTCGAGCCGGCTCTCCAAGCCACGGATCGCCGCTTCGCCGGCGGGATCGGGAATGCGTGTCTCCATCCGCTTGGCGAGCGCGGTGAAGCGGGCGTCGATGGCATCCATGATGCCGGCGCTGTCGACTTGCGGCATGCGCTGGTCCAGCCGGTCGGCGACCTCGTCCAGCCGGCGTTCGAGATCGCGGAACAGAATATTGCCCTGTTCGATGGCGTCGCCCTGGCGGCGTTCCATCATGCCCGACAGCACGTCGAAGCGCTGCTCCAGCCCGTGGAAGATATAGTCGGCGTCGGGCATGGCAGGCGCCTGGTCGATCTTGTCGGCGATGAGCGCGATCTGCTTGGCCAGCCGTTCCATCGCCTGCTCGGGCAGGTTGGCGCGGCCGGCGAGCTCGTCGACCCGACCTGACAGCGTGACCAGCCGATCCATCACCGCGTTGCCCGGATGATCCTGCGCCACCTCCTCGATCTGCTTGGCGAGCGAATCGATCCGCTTCTCGATGCGCGCGAAGGCTTCGTGGTCGACTGAATTGGCTTGTGCCGCGACGGTCGACGCAACGATGGCACGGGAAATCTCGTCCAGCCGCTCGTCGATCAGAGCAAGCGTGTCGCCGCCGCGATTGTCCTGCCGGCTGGCGAAGTGATCGACTGCGCCGGCCAGCGTGCGCACCTTTTCCTCCAGCGAGCGTAGCGACAGCGATTCAGGCAGGTTGTTGACGGCGTTGCTGATCTGCTCCAGCCGGTCGGTCAGCGCCGAAAGGGCGGGGTCGCCTGAACGTTTGCGCTGGTCGGCGTCGACACGGTCCTCGAAGGCCGTCCAGCGGCGATCGAAATCGTCCCAGCGGCGGTCGACCTTCTGCACGCTCTCCTCGCGCGCCAGTGTGTCGAGCGCCGCCTTGACCTGTTCGAGCTCAAGCCGCAGCATGTTGACGCTTCGGTCGTCGCTCCTCTCGGCAAGCGTCTGGATGGCGCCCGAAAGCCGTTCGAATTCGACGCCGAGTTCGGCGCTGCCCTTGGCCAGGACGCCCGATGGGGCGCCTGGCTTGGCGTTTGACTGGAAGGCGCGGTCGATATCCTTGCGCAGGACCTCGAATTCGCGTTGCAGTCCGGCCGTCATCTGATGGCGCAGTTCCTCGCGCATGCCGCGCAGCTCGCCGGCGATCTTGCCGACAATGGCGACGCCGTCTTCCTGGCTGCGCACGCGGTCGATGTCGCGGGCAATTGCCTGATAGTTCTGCTCGAAGGTGGGAGCCTGCGACGGGCTCTTCGCGCGTGGCGTCGGCTGCGGATCTTCGTACCAGCGCTGCTGGCCGGTGGCCTGAGCGGCGGGATAGCGCGGATCGGTCGCGGGATAGCGCGGATCGGGACGTCCCATCGTGTCCTCGCGCGTCCGCTCCAGGCGCTGTTCCAGCGTCTCCAACGAGCGGTTCAACTGCTCCAGCGTGGTCTGCGGCTTGCGCTGCCTGCCGGCGTTGAGTGTGTCGAGATAGGACCGCTTGCTGTTCATAGGTGCGTCCGTCTTTCAGATTGGCCGGTTGCGACCAGTTCCCAAGTCCCTGTCGGAACGAAGGCGACCGCGCTTGCCTGCAACGGTGGAAGACAAGCTTCCCGGGGTTTCGCCCGCGCTCCGAAAAACCGTGAAAAGTTCGATACAGGATAACCACGGGTAGCCGACATGCGCACATTTCGCCCAACGTAGTAAACAACGCGTTAACCAAGCTTAAGAAGTTGCAAGGAAGTGATTGTCGCCGTCTGCGTGCGGCATAAAGCACCGTTCACTGAACGCCCTTGCGTCATGCGGCGGCTATCGGTATAGAATTGACGTAAACGTAAAAGGCGCATCGAGTGTGCCGTTTGCGATTTGTTTGTCGAAACCACGGCTGAAGGCACGCCCCCGCTTTCAGTCAGGCGACGCATGGTCCAGGACCGCGACGCCACCAGACGGGGAAAGCCAGTGACCATGAAGCTTATCTCGGCCGGCGAGACCGCGGCCAATACCAATAACGTACCTGCCGAAGCCGGCGAGGACCTTGTCCGCATCGGCGAGATGGCCAAGAAATACGGCGTGACGCTGCGCACGCTGCGTTTTTATGAAGACAAGGGCCTGCTCAACCCGCAGCGTGACGGTTCGACCCGTCTCTACACGCGCCGCGACAAGGCCCGGCTGAAGCTGATCCTGCTCGGCCGCAAGGTCGGGTTCTCGCTGCGCGACGTCAAGCAGATGATGGATCTCTACGACCCGACCGGCTCCAACACCAAACAGCTGCGTCTTGCGTTGGACAAGTCGGAAAAGCAGCTTGCCCGTCTGCAGAAGCAGCGGGCGCTGATCGACGACGCCATCAACGAGCTGAGCGGCTCGATGACGGCCGTGCGCCAGATGCTGGCCGAGCGTTCGGCACCGCAGGCGAGCGTCGCCGGCTAAGCCGATCGGCTGATTCCGACACTGTCAGACAGCTGACTATCAAAGCCGCGTGGCCTGCCGCGCGGCTTTTTTGTTGTCTTGCTCCCGCATTACTCTTCACTGTTGCTCGGTATGGCGCCTGCCGATCTGCTATGCGCGCGGCGCTGCGAGCGGAAATCTCGTCGCCGAAAAATTGACGTTTACGCAAACGTCAATTTTTGCTATCTCGATCTCAACATGGGTCCGCATGCTGCCTGACCATGACTTCGGCGGCTTTCGGATCAGGTTCGCAGGGTGGAGAAAAAGCATGCCGACATACAGGGCTCCGGTCCAGGATACGCTGTTCGTGCTCAACGAGGTGCTGGGCTACCAGCGTTATTCGAACCTTCCCGGATTTGCCGATGCGACGCCCGACGTGCTGGAAGCAATCCTCGCCGAAGGCGCCAAGCTTGCCGAGAACGTCATGCATCCGCTCAACCGCGTCGGCGACATCGAAGGTTGCGTCCGTCATGATGACGGCTCGGTGACGACGCCGAAAGGCTTCAAGGAAGCATTCGACCAGTACCGCGAAGGTGGCTGGATGGGGCTGGCCGCGCCTGTCGAGTTCGGCGGCCAGGGCCTTCCTTATGCGGTGCACACGGCGGTCGCCGAATACATGGTCTCGGCCAACATGTCGCTGATGATGTATCCGGGCCTCACGCAAGGCGCGATCGCGGCGATCATCACCCACGGCACCGACGAGCAGAAGGCCAAATGGTTGCCGAAGATGGTCGAAGGCGCCTGGACCGGCACCATGAACCTGACCGAACCGCATTGCGGCACCGATCTCGGCCTGCTGCGCACGAAGGCGGTGCCGAACGGCGATGACACATACAGGATTTCAGGCCAGAAGATATTCATCTCGGCCGGCGAGCACGATATGTCGGACAACATCGTCCATCTGGTGCTGGCCCGCATCGAGGGCGCGCCGCAAGGCGTGAAAGGCATCTCGCTGTTCATCGTACCGAAGCTCAAGCTGGACGCCTCGGGCAATCCGGGGACAAGGAACGCCGTTTCCTGCGGCTCGATCGAGGAGAAGATGGGCATCCACGGCAATTCGACCTGCGTCATGAACTATGACGAAGCCGAAGGCACGCTGCTCGGCGAGGCCAATGGCGGCCTCAAGGCGATGTTCACGATGATGAACGAGGCGCGGCTCGGCGTCGGCCTGCAAGGCCTGTCGCTGTCGGAGATCGCCTACCAGAACGCCGTTGCCTACGCCAAGGATCGTTTGCAGGGCCGTTCGCTATCGGGGCCGAAGGCGCCGGACAAGAAGGCCGATCCGATCATCGTCCATCCCGACATCCGCCGCTCGCTGATGACCATGAAAGCCTTCAACGAGGCCGGCCGCGCGCTGGCGCTTTGGACCGCGATCAAGTCCGACATCGCGCATCGCTCCGGTGACGACAAGGACCGCCAGGCGGCAGACGACTACACCGGCCTGATGACGCCGGTGGTCAAGGGCGTGCTCACCGACAAAGGGTTC
Source organism: Mesorhizobium sp. M0152 (assembly GCF_040322415.1). NCBI lineage: Bacteria > Pseudomonadati > Pseudomonadota > Alphaproteobacteria > Hyphomicrobiales > Phyllobacteriaceae > Mesorhizobium > Mesorhizobium sp. M0152. Next base: position 13,828 of record NZ_JAMYTH010000027.1, on the reverse strand, counting down.
GACCACGCTGTCGCGGCACAGCAGGTGTTCGGCGGCCACGGCTATATCGAAGAGCATGGCATGAGCCAGTTCGTGCGCGATGCACGCATCGCCATGATCTATGAGGGCGCCAACGGCATCCAGGCGCTGGATCTCGTCGGCCGCAAGCTTGGTTTGAATGGCGGCCGCGCCGCGCAGGCTTTCTTCAAGGAGGTCGGCGAATTCTGCGAGGAAAACCGCTCCGACGAGAAGATGGCGCTTTTCACCAAGGCCTTGAAAAAGGGCCTCAACGATTTGCAGGCGGCAACCATGTGGCTTGTGCAGAACGGCATGGCGAAACCCGACAATGCGGGTGCCGCCTCGACCGACTACATGCATCTCTTCGGCCTTGTCGCGCTGGGCTACATGTGGGGCCAGATGGCAAAGACGGCACTTGGCAAGACCGGCGCCAACGGCTCCCAATCTTCCCATGAAAACAACGTGGCCTTCTACGACAACAAGGTGGTGACGGCGCGCTTCTTCATGGAGAGGATCATGCCGGAGACCTCGGCGCACCTCGCGCGCATTTCGAGCGGCGCCGATACGCTGATGGCTCTCCCGGCCGAAGCATTCTAAGCTCAATCTCGTTAGCCTTTCTGCCTGTCGATACGTGGAGGAAATCGTGGCGACAAATCCCGCCGAAGTGCTCTCTTTGCCGAAGCCCGCCTGGGCGGCGGATGAGGTCGGCATGCTTTACGACATGGCAACACGCTTCATGTCGGAAGAAATCGCGCCGCGCTACGACGAGTTCGAGAAGAACGAGATGGTCGACCGCGAGAGCTGGCTGAAAGCCGGTGCGGCCGGCCTGCTCTGCGCCTCGATGCCGGAGGAATATGGCGGCTCCGGCGGCACCTTCGCGCATGAGAGCGCCATTATCGAGGCGATCGGCCATGTCGGCGTCGACGGCTTCGGCATCGGTCTGCACAATTCGATCGTTGCCCCGTACATCCTTCACTACGGCTCCGAGGAGCAGAAGAAGAAATGGCTGCCGAAGCTCGCCACCGGCGAATTGATCGGCGCCATCGCCATGACCGAGCCGGGGGCCGGCTCTGATTTGCAAGGCGTGAAAACGCGCGCCCAGAAGGATGGCAACCAGTACCGGATCAACGGCTCCAAGACCTTCATCACCAATGGTCAGCTGGCCAACTTCGTCATCGTCGTCACCAAGACCGATCCGGAGAAGGGTGCCAAGGGCACCTCGCTGATCGTCGTCGAGACCGACGAGGTCGAAGGCTTTCAGCGCGGCCGCAACCTCGACAAGATCGGCTTGAAGGCCAACGACACGTCGGAACTGTTCTTCAACGACGTGCGCGTGCCGACCTCCAACCTGCTCGGCCACGAGGAAGGGCAAGGCTTCGTCCAGCTCATGCAGCAGCTGCCGCAGGAGCGGCTGCAGATCGGCACCGGTGCCATCGCCATGATCGAGCGGGCGCTGGCGCTGACCATCGACTATGTCAAGGAGCGCAAGGCCTTCGGCAAGGCGATCATCGATTTCCAGAACACCCAGTTCAAGCTGGCCGAGCTGAAGACCGAAGCCACCATCGGCCGCGTCTTCTACAATGATTGCGTCACCCGCCACATCGATGGCGGCCTCGACCCGGTGACGGCGTCGATGGCCAAATACTGGCTCAGCGACCTGCAGGGAAAAGTCGTCGACGAATGCCTTCAATTGCATGGGGGCTATGGCTACATGAATGAATATCCGATTGCCCGCATGTTCCGCGACGCTCGCGTCCAGCGCATCTACGGCGGCACCAACGAGATCATGAAATTGCTGATCGGACGCTCGCTCTGAGCTGCGTTCGGTAAACCCAAGGAGCAAGAAGATGACTGACGCTTATGTCTATGACGCGGTGCGCACGCCGCGCGGCAAGGGCAAGAAGGACGGTTCCCTGCACGAGGTGCCGGCGGTGCGGCTTGCCGCCAAGGCACTCGAGGCGCTGCGCGATCGCAACGGGCTCGACACCGGCAATGTCGACGACATCATCTTCGGCTGCGTCGATCCGGTCGGCGAGGCGGGCTCGGTCATTCCGCGCGCCGCCGCCTTCGAGGCAGGCTACGACACCAAGGCGCCAGGCATGCAGATCTCGCGCTTCTGCGCCTCCGGTCTCGATGCCATCAATTTCGGCGCCGCCAAGATCGCGCAAGGCGCCGACGAGATCGTCATTGCCGGCGGTGTCGAATCGATGTCGCGCGTCGGCATGGGTGCTTCCGGCGGTGCCTGGTTCATGGATCCTTCTGTCGGCCTGCCCGGCTGGTTCGTGCCGCAAGGCATCTCGGCCGACCTGATCGCCACCAAGTATGGATTCTCCCGCGACGACGTCGATGGCTATGCGGTCGAGAGCCAGAAGCGCGCGGCAAAATCCTGGGCGGAAGGCCGCTTCAAGAACTCCGTCATTCCGGTCAAGGACCAGAACGGCCTGACCATCCTCGACCATGACGAGCATATGCGGCCCTCGACCGACATGCAGTCGTTGGCGTCGCTCAATCCCTCCTTCGTCATGCCTGGCGAAATGGGCGGCTTCGATGCGGTCGCGGTGCAGAAGCACCCCGAAGTGGAAGAGGTCAACCACGTCCATCACGCCGGCAATTCGTCCGGCATCGTCGACGGCGCCGCCGCCGTGCTGCTCGGCTCGAAGAAAGCCGGCAAGGCAATGGGGCTGAAACCACGCGCGCGCATCCGCACCTTCGCCAATATCGGCTCGGAGCCGGTGCTGATGTTGACCGGGCCGGTCGACGTCACCGAGAAGCTCCTGAAGCGCGCCAAGATGAAGCTGTCCGACATCGACCTGTTCGAGCTCAACGAAGCCTTCGCCTCGGTTGTGCTGCGCTATATGCAGGCCTTCGACATCCCGCACGACAAGATCAACGTCAATGGCGGGGCGATTGCCATGGGCCATCCGCTCGGCGCCACCGGCGCGATGATCTTCGGCACGGTTCTGGACGAACTTGAGCGCCGCGATCTCAACACAGCACTGGTGACACTGTGCATCGGCGCCGGCATGGGCACCGCAACCATCATCGAACGGGTCTAGAAGCATGCCTTCGAAACCCGCTTTGATCCTGCCCGCCCTGATCCTCGTCGATGCGCAAATGGCATTCGTCGAACGGGAGCGCGCCGGCCAGCGGCGAAACAATCCGGACGCGGTCGGCAACATGGCCCGTCTGCTGGATATGTTTCGCCGACGCGACCTAGCGATCTTCCATATCCGCCACGCCTCGACCGAGAAGGATTCGGCGCTTCGGCCGGAGCGCAGCGGATATCAACCGATACAGCAGGCAGCTGAACGCGTCGGCGAACCGGTGTTGGTGAAGCACGTCAACTCCGCCTTCATCGGCACCGATCTGGAAAAGCGGTTGCGGGATGGCGGTCACAAGACGCTGATCATTGCCGGCATCACCACCAATCATTGCGTTGAGACGACCACGCGCATGGCCGGAAATCTGGGGTTCGAGGCGCAGCTGGTTCGTGACGCCTGCTACACGTTCGATCGTGTTGGGTTCGACGGCCGAACGGAAAGCGCCGAGGCCATACACGCCATGACCCTGTCCAATCTCGATGGCGAATTTGCTTCCATCGTAACCACCGATGCCGTGCTCGCGGCCCTCGCTGACACCATCGCCGCCTAAGGAGGTTTAGATGACCTATACCAATTTCACAGTCGACACCGACGCCGACGGCATTGCGCTGGTCACCTGGGACATGCCCGACCGTTCGATGAACGTCTTCACAGAAGAGGTGATGACCGAGTTCGACAAGATCATCGACCAGGTCGTTGCCGACGCCTGGATCAAAGGCGCGGTGATCACCTCGGGCAAGGACAGCTTCTCCGGCGGCGCCGACCTGACCATGCTGCAGAAGATGCTGACGGTCTTCGCCAGGGAGAAGGCCAAGGATCCGGAGAAGGCGGCCAGATTGCTGTTCGACAATGCCGGCCGTATGGGCGGCCTGTGGCGCAAGCTTGAAACCTCGGGCAAACCCTGGGTTTCGGCAATCAACGGCACCTGCATGGGCGGTGCCTTCGAACTGTCGCTGGCATGCCATGGTCGCGTCGCAGCCGACAGCGACAAGGTGAAGATGGCGCTTCCCGAAGTGAAAGTCGGTATCTTCCCGGGTGCTGGTGGCACCCAGCGCGTGCCGCGCCTGACCGATCAACAGCAGGCGTTGCAGATGCTGACCTCCGGCCAGACACTGTCGCCGAAAAAGGCCAAGTCGATGGGCCTGATCCATGAAATCGCCGAGCCGGCCAAACTGATCGAGACAGCCAAGGCGATGATCAGAAACGGCCTCAAGCCGGTGGCGCCGTGGGACGAGAAGGGGTTCAAGCTTCCTGGCGGTCCGATCTATTCGGTGGCGGGCGCCAATCTGTGGCCACCGGCCATCGCCATCCTGCGCCGCGAGACCCATGGCAATTATCCGGCCGCCGCCGCTATCTTGAAATGCGTCTATGAAGGCTTGCTAGTGCCGTTCGACACCGGTTTGCGCATCGAGCAGCGCTATTTCACCGAGATCATGCAGACGAAGGAGGCGGCGGCGATGATCCGCTCGCTGTTCGTGTCATTGCAGGAACTGAACAAGGGCGCACGCCGCCCGGCCGGCATGCCGGAAACCAGGTTCAAGAAGATCGGCATTCTCGGCGCCGGCTTCATGGGCGCCGGCATCGCCTATGTCACCGCCAAGGCAGGCATTCCGGTCGTGCTGCTCGACCGAGATTTGGAGTCGGCCGAAAAGGGCAAGGCGCATTCCGACAGCCTGGTCTCCGACCAGGTGAAGAAAGGCCGCGCCAAACCCGAGGAGAAGGAAAAGCTGCTGTCGCTGATCACGCCGACGGCCGATTATGCCGATCTTACGGGCTGCGATCTGGTGGTCGAGGCGGTGTTCGAGGATTCGGCCGTCAAGAAGAACGCAACCGAACAGGCGGAAGCCGTGCTGAAATCGTCGGCGATTTTCGCGTCGAACACCTCGACCATTCCGATCACAGCTCTGGCGAAGAATTCAGCGCGGCCTAAGAATTTCATCGGCATCCATTTCTTCTCGCCCGTCGACAAGATGATGCTGGTCGAGATCATCCTTGGCAAGAAGACCGGCGACAAGGCTCTGGCGATGGCAATCGATTTCGTGCGCGCTATCAAGAAGACGCCGATCGTCGTCAACGACACGCGCGGTTTTTACGTGAACCGCTGTGTACTGCGCTACATGTCGGAAGCCTACAAGATGCTGATCGAAGGGGTGCCCGCACCCATGATCGAGAATGCGGCCAAGGCCGCCGGCATGCCGGTCGGACCACTGGCGCTGACCGACGAGACGGCCATCGACCTCGCGCAAAAGATCATGAAGCAGACCATCAGGGACCTCGGCGACAAGGCAGTCGATCCCAGGCAGATGGCGCTGATCGACACTATGGTCGATGCGCACGGCCGCTTCGGTCGCAAGAACGGCAAGGGCTTTTACGACTATCCGCAAAAACCGGCCAAGAAGAAGCTCTGGCCGGGGCTCAAGGATCTCTACCCGCAGCTCGCGCCCGAAAAAGTCGACTATGAGGAGCTGCAGCAGCGGCTGCTGGTCACCATTGCGCTGGAGGCCGCGCGCGTGATGGAAGAGGGCATCGTCACCGATCCACGCGAGGCGGATGTCGGTTCGATCCTGGCTTTCGGCTTCGCGCCTTACACCGGCGGGGCGCTGTCTTATATCGACGGCATCGGTGCCAAGGCGTTCGTCAGGATCGCCAAGACCTTGCAGAAGAAATACGGCGCCGAGTTCAAGGCGCCCAAGCTGTTGCTCGATTTGGCAGAGAAGGGCGAAACTTTCTACCAGCGCTTCGATCCCTACGCCAAGGGCGACGTGAAGCAGGCTGCCTGACGCATGGGGAAAATCGAGAGTGTCACAGCGCCCTTTGCGCGTCCAAGAGGGCGAGTGGCGCTGTAATGTATGTCTGGGCGCGTATGGCGCGCATGCTCGCCACGACGCGAAGCCGTGGTCCCTATGCGATGGGCGGTGAAAGCCGACTGGCTTTTCGCTGCCTGCCGACCGACATCGATTTCAACATCCATCTCAACAATGCGCGCTACATGATGCTGGCCGATCTCGGCCGCATCGACCTGTTTGTCCGCGCTGGCCTCATCACGCTGGCGCGCAAGAATGGCTGGGCGCCGATGATGGGCGGGTTGCAGTCGGTCTATGCGCGCGAGATCAGGCTGTGGCGTCGCTTCCAAGTGGTGTCTTCGATCGAGACCTGGGAAGGCACCCAGGTCATCGGCAAGCATCGTTTCGTCCTCGACAATGGCGAGACGGCCGCCTTGATTCTGACGACGGCCGGCGTCTACGATCGCAAGGCTCGCCGATTTCTCGACATCAACGATGTCGTGGCGGCGCTTGGCCGCGCGGTAAACCCGCGACCGCTGACGCAATCGGAGCGGATCTTCATGACGTCGCATCAAGGTTTGCGCAATCTGGCCAAGGGCGTTGATTGACCCGGACTCTCCGCAGCTGATGGAAACGCATGGTGGTGGAACGCAGCCTGTGGACAAACCGGCATTCGAGGGTTAGAAGGAAAAAGGCATTTTTTCCTGTTCGAAGGAGCACGACATGCTCACGCACGACCGCGTCTGGGCTGCCATCGATGCTCTTGCCGCGCGTTATTCGCTTTCGGCTTCGGGCCTGGCGCGGCGGGCAGGACTTGATTCGACCGCTTTCAACAAATCCAAACGCCTGTCGTCGGATGGTCGACCGCGCTGGCCCTCGACCGAATCGCTGGCCAAGATCATCGATGCGACCGGCGCTTCGCTCGACGAATTCACCGACTTGATCGAAGGCCGGACCGGACCCGACGCTCCGCCGGCTCACAAGCGCGCCGTGCCATTGCTTGGCTTTGCCCAGGCCGGCGCCGGCGGCTTCTTCGACGATGCCGGCTTTCCGGCGGGACAGGGCTGGGATCTGGTCGAACTGCCGGCGCAATCGACCGAAAGCTCCTATGCGCTGCAGGTGCAAGGCGATTCCATGTTGCCGCTCTATCGCAATGGCGACGTCCTCATAGTCGAACCGGGCGCGGTCACCCGCAAGGGCGATCGCGTTGTCGTCAAGACCACCGCCGGTGAGGTGATGGCCAAGGTGATCGAACGCCAGACGGCGAAGTCGATCGCGCTGGTCTCGCTCAATCTCGATCATCCGGACCGCGAGATCCCCATGCACGATGTCGAATGGGTGGCGCGGATTGTCTGGGCAAGCCAATAGGTACGGCGGGTGCGACTCCCTTATCTTGTCCTGGCGGTTGTGATGGTCCCCGTGATGGCGGCCCTGGTCGTCGCCGGCGGTCGCACGCTGAAAGGAAGCGACAGTGTCGTCACGGTGGATCAGATCGATCCGGGCGCCGATACGATTGCGCGACAGGGTGCCGGAACTGTGCCCGAAGAGCCGGCCACGTCTGCAATATCTGTACCGCAGCCGCCAAAGCCGGCGCCGCATTCCAGGGCGATCGATCCCGAAACGATCGCGCCGCCGGATCTGCCTTCCGAGGAACTCCAGCGGGTCGAGCCGCGCGAACCGTTGAGCAAGCTGGCGCTCGCGATGCCGCCCAAGCCGAAAATGCCTGATGACTGGAACGGCACAAAGCTGTTCCAGCCGGTAGCATCCGCCGCCGGGCTGATCGAGGCGAAAGGGTATTCGGTCGCGGTCTCCGGCATCGATGTCGTCCGGCAAGACGAGACCTGCACCGTGGACGGCAAATCCTGGCCGTGCGGCGTTCGGGCGCGGACGGCATTCCGCGCCTTCCTGCGCGGTCGCGCGGTGGCCTGCACGGTGCCGCCCGAGGGCGGACGCGACCTGATTGGGGCTGAATGCCGGATCGGCAAGCAGGATATCGGTCAATGGTTGGTCGAAAATGGCTGGGCGCGCGCCGCCAAGGGCGGGCCTTATGTCGATGCCGGCGAAAAGGCGCGTAGCGCCAGGAAGGGTATTTTCGGCCCGGCACCGAATCTGTCGGGTGTGCCGTCCGTGCCGGCGGTTTCAGCCCCGGCGCCTCAGGCGCCGGGCTCGATCCTGGAGGAGGTCGACGGCAACCTCAAGCCAACTGGCCAGCCAACGCCTTCCGAATGAGCGTACGGGTCTCGGCCACGCCGTAGAGCGCGGCGAATGATCCGAAGCGTGGGCCACGCTCTTGGCCGATCAGCACCTGATAGATCATCTGGAAGAAGGCGCCCGAAACGCCCGGACCGCCTTCCGGGCTCTGCTTGGAGTGATCCTGATACCGTTCGACCTTGCGGGCGACGTTGAGCGCGGCGTTCTGGATCGCTTCGCCGCTGGCACCCGCCGGCAGTGTGCCAAGTGCCGCCTCCAGCGCCTCCAGCGCCTCGCGCTCGACGGCATCGGCCGGGCGAAATGTCTTCGTCGGCTTCACGAAATCGTCGAAATAGCGGATCGCATAGCCCGTCAGCCTGTCGAGCTCGGGATGGGTCGCCGGCGTCACGCCAGGCACGTGGCGCAAGATGAAGCCCCACAGCACATCCTTGTTTTGCGCGTTTGAGGCGCTGACGAGATTGAGGAGCAGCGAGAACGGTACCGGCATGTCGACCGCGGGCGGGTTGCCGTCGTGCATGTGCCAGACCGGGTTGCCCAGCCGCTCCTTCCAATCCTGCCTCGGATAGGCGGCGAGGAAGGTGTAATACTCGTCCACGGCCCTCGGAATGACGTCGAAATAGAGCTTCTTGGCCTGCCGCGGCCGCTGGTACATATAGAGCCCGAGGCTCTCGGTCGGCGCATAGGTCAGCCACTCGTCGATGGTCAGGCCGTTGCCCTTCGACTTCGATATCTTCTGGCCGTTCTCGTCCAGGAACAGTTCATAGACGAAATGTTCCGGCGCCCGCCCGCCCAGAATGTCGCAGATGCGGTCATAGACCACCGCATTGGTCTGGTGATCCTTGCCGAACATCTCGAAATCCACGCCAAGTGCTGCCCAGCGCATGCCGAAGTCCGGCTTCCATTGCAGCTTCACCTTGCCGCCGGTGATCGAGAGCGTGGTTTCGGTGCCCTCGTCGTCGAAGGTGATGGTCCCGGCCTTGGCGTCCACATGCTTCATGGGGACGTAAAGCACACGCCCGCTCTTTGGTGAAATCGGCAGGAAAGGACTGTAGGTCGCCTGCCGCTCTGCCCCGAGCGTCGGCAGCATCACCGCCATGATCTGGTCGTAGCGTTCGGCGGCGCGCAGCAGCATCGCGTCGAAACGGCCCGACTTGTAATATCGCGTCGCGCTGGCAAATTCGTAGTCGAAGCCGAACGTATCCAGGAAACGGCAAAGCATCGCGTTGTTGTGGTCGGCGAAACTCGCATAGTCGCCGCCGAACGGATCAGGGACCGAAGACAGCGGCTTGTGCAGATGCGGCTCCAATGCCGCGCGATCGGGCACGCTGTCGGGTATCTTGCGCATGCCGTCCATGTCGTCGGAAAAGCACAGCAGCTTTGTCGCAACCTTGTCCTGGGTCAGGACGCGGAAGGCGTGACGCACCATCGAGGTGCGCGCTACCTCGCCGAACGTGCCGATATGCGGCAGGCCGGACGGACCGTAGCCGGTCTCGAACAGGATTGTCTCGGGGAAATCGGCGCCCTTGTAGCGCTCGATGATTTTCTTGGCTTCCTCGAAAGGCCAAGCCTTGCTTTCGGCCGCGGCCGTGAGCAGCTCGGGATTGAGATCGATGATGTTTGATCCCGCCATGGTACTGTCTTCCAAATTATTTCGCCGGCCAAGCCGTGCGTCGGCCGATCCGTTCGCCGGCCAAGCCGTTCGCCGGCATGACCGCAAGTGTGGATTTTCAATCGGTCTCTAGGCGTGCCTGGCCGGAGCGTCAACGAGTGGGCCGCTTTTTCCTTGCGACGCCGATAACCCGTTCCTACCTTCGAGACCCGCTCAAGGAGTTAACAATGCCGTTGCCGACGCCGCATGAAGCCCTGATCTATCTGATGGTCATCACCTCGGCCTCCGACCGCGACATGACCGATGTCGAGTTGGCGAGGATTGGCGATGTCATCCGCTCATGGCCGGTATTCGAAGATTTCAACCACGAGCGCCTGGTTGCCGTGGCCCAGGATTGCCAGAAGATGCTGCATGAAAAGGGTGGGCTGGAGGGCGTGCTCGAGACCGTCGCCGAGGCCTTGCCGGAGCGCTTGCGCGACACCGCCTATGCCGCCGCCTTCGAAGTGGCCTCCGTCGATCTCGAAATGCGCATGGAAGAAGTGCGGGTATTGCAGCTCATCCGCCGCCAGCTCGACCTCGACACATTGACCGTTGCTGCCATAGCCCAGGCGGCCAAGGCGAGGTTGCGCACGCTCACCTGACAGGCAGGCGCTGCTGTCGCGTCAAAGAATCTGACCGGAACCGGATCAGAAAAAGCTGACCGGGAAATAGCGCAGGTAGAATTCGGCAAAGGTACCCTTCATCGATATCTCCTGCAGCGCGTAATCGAGTGCGGCAGCCAGCGCCGGATCGTCCGCTCTGGTGGCGATAGCCATTCCCGTGCCCAGATACTCGGGCGCCAGATATGGACCGCCGGCAAAGCGGCAGCAGCCAGCCGCATCCGAACCGCCCAGCCAGAAGGCGAAGCGCATGCCGTCGCCGAAGGCGGCGTCAACCTTGCCCGCCTTGAGATCGCTGTAGAGGGCCTCCGGTCCGTCGAACGTGACGACCTGGACCATTTTGAAATAGTCGCGCAGCATGCGCTCATGCGCCGAGCCTGATATCACCCCGACGCGCTTGCCTTGCAGTTTGTCGAAGACGGGTTCCGTCAGCGCCTTGCCCTTCGGCATGATGAAGCGTGCGGGGAACTGCAGATAGGAGCGCGAGAAGGCGTAGGTCTGGCGTGACTGCGGCGTTGCGGCGACGCCGGCGATGATCGCTTCGCCTTCGCCTTTTCGCAGCGCGCCTTCGAGTTCGGCCCAAGGCAATGCCTGGATCTGGCATTTGTCGGCGATGCCGAGTTCCGCGCAGATGGCGCGCGCCAGATCGATGTGGAAACCGGACAATTTTCCCGCGCCGTCGAGGAAGTTGAAGGGCGGGAAATCCGTGGTCGTCAGGAACCGCAGCCGTGGCAGCGCGGAAAGGTCCGGCTTTGGCAGTCGCTCCTTGGCGTCCCACAGTACCGGCATCTGCGGTTCCGCCGCGCGTGCCCCATGGGCGAATGTCGGTGCGCCAATCAGCATCGACGCCAGGACCAGGGACCTCCACCGGAACGCCACGATAAAACTCCGCGCACTCGTGCTGCACCGGTTTTGGTACGAAAACGGCACAGGCACAATCCTTTTTGATTTCAACGCGGCGATTTCAGGATATGGTTTGGCGGGTTTGCAAAAACAGTGGCTGCCCTGGTTGGGGGACCAGGGTCGAGAACCACAACCGGAAGCGAGTGCTTTGCAATCCGTGGTCGGTGGCGAAGTGCCGATAAGGCACGGACCATTGGCCGCAATGCAAGAGGCAACATGGGGTTGATGTTGCGATGAGTCAGTTCGATCGCACGCTGGAATACATAGATCAGCTGCAGCACGCCGGAACGGCGGCGGCGGTTTGCGAAAAGCTGCTGGGCATAACGTCGGATTTCGGCCTGACCGCGCTGATGGCCGGAACCGTTCCGCAGCCGGGCACGCCGGCCGGCCAGCAAAAGCAGCATGTGCTGCTTTGCGACTGGCCCGTGGAATGGCTTGAGCGCTACGTGGCTCGCAACTATGTGGATCACGATCCGGTGGTCAGCCACATGAAGCAGTTGCAGGCGCCGTTTCAGTGGCGCGATGCGGCGCAGGGCGGCAGTATCGACAAGAGCAGCGGCAAGGTGATGGGCGACGCTGGCGCCTTCAAGCTTCGCGACGGGCTGGCTTTCCCGCTGATCACGCTCGACGGGCAGATCGTCATGGTGTCGCTGGGCGGCGAAGCCGTGGAACTGTCGGCGGCCGAGTTCGGCCTAGTGTCGCTGGTGTCGACCTATGCGGTCGGCCGCGCCATGCAACTCCACACCATGGCCAACAAGACCATCGACCACATCGAACTGACGCCGCGCGAACGCGAATGCCTGCAATGGGCGGCCGTCGGCAAGTCCGAATGGGAGATTTCGCAGATTCTCGGCATCTCCGAACACACGTCGGAGAAACACCTTCTTAACGCCAAAAGCAAACTCGGTGCCGTCAACCGGGTGCAGGCAGTCGCGGAGGCGATCAGGCGCGGCTATATTAGCTAGGTCGGCCGTGCCGGCCTAGAAATTCCTGCCTACGTGATCACGTAATTTTCTCGTCTATGCCCGGCCGTATCTTCCTCTTGAACAGGAGACGGCGAATGCTTTTTTCCCTCACAACCCAGGAATTGATGGAACGCCCACATCTCTGGGAGGCCGTCCATCGGCTGCGCTACCAGATTTTTGTCGACGAGATGGGATGGGACGACCTGCGGCGCCCCGACGGGTTCGAGGTCGACCAGTTCGATCATGACGAGGCGGTGCATCAGATAGTTATCAGAGGCAACGAAGTCGCGGGCTATCAGAGAATGTTGCCGACCACGCGGCCGCATCTGCTCACCGAGGTATTGAACGACCTTTCAGAGGGAACACCGCCATCGGGTGCAAACATCTGGGAATTGACCCGTTATGCGGTCGCTCCCGGCTTTCGCGACGGCCGTCGCGGCGTCTCGACCGTCGGCACGGAGTTGATAGCCGGCTTCGTCGAATGGGGGCTGAAGCGCGGCGTCGACAAAGTGATCATCGAATTCGAGCCGATGTGGGTCCTGCGTGCATTGCAACTGCATTTCCTGGCGACGCCGCTGGGCTACCAGCGCACCTACGGCAACCAGCAGGTCGTCGCGACGCTGCTCACATTCAACGAGCACACGCTGGACGTGGTGCGTTCGAGGCGCAATCATTTTGCCCCGGTTCTGGCCAGGGGATATCCCGATATGTTCGGGCAAAGGCGAGCGTCGTGAGATCGGGGACGGCCATGAGCCAGCACCCGCAACCCGAACTGCGCAACCACACGCTGATCGTCACCGTGTCGTCGAATGACGGCCGGCCGGTGCTCGACAGAAAGGCCTATGAAAGCCTTGCCAAGACGTTCCATGACGCCGCCGAGAATGACGAGGTGCGTGTCGTGGTGCTGCGTGGCCTGGCAGGTTGCTTCTGTCTCGGCGGCGATTTTTCCGAATTTCTCGACGCTTCCAAGCATCAGAAGCTGATTGCCGCCGTAACCGACATGTTCCGCACGCTGGCGACGTTTCCCAAGCCCATCCTGGCCTGCGTCGATGGCGATGCCGTCGGCGTCGGCTGCACCATCCTGTTCCATTGCGACATGGTGATCGCCTCGGCCAAAAGCACCTTCAGGGTGCCATTCGTCGATTTCGGTCTTGTGCCGGATGCGGCGACCAGCATTCTTGCACCGCAGAAGCTCGGCTATGCGGGCGCCTTCCGCTTCTTCTGCCTTGGCGACACGCTTCGCGCCGAGGACGCCAGGGCGCTTGGCCTGGTCGCCGAGATCGCCGACGAGGACGTGGAGCAAGCTGCTCTCGGCCGGGCAAGGCAACTCGCCAGGAAGCCGGTCGCCGCCCTGCTGCAGACGCGCGGCCTGCTCAAGGGCAACACCGGCGAGCTTTGCGACCGGATCGACCAGGAGATATCGCTGTTCCAGCAAGCGCTGCAGGACGACACCACGCTGCGGCGATTGCAGCGGATTGCCAGGCTGGCGGCCTGACACGTCGAGATGACCTTGCGCCGCGCCGGGGTGTGGGCCCGGGGGGGGAAACGGGGGGGTTTTTTTTAACGGCCCCCCCCCCCTGTTGGGGGCCCCCCATTTGGT
>NZ_JAMYTH010000026.1:0-89399 GCF_040322415.1 Mesorhizobium sp. M0152 | reverse complement strand
GGCTGGGGGGGGGGGGGGGGGGGGGGGGGGGGCGGGGGGGGGGGGGGGGTGGGGAGGGGGGGGGGGGGGGGGGGGGGCGCGGCGGGGGGGCGGGGGGGGGGGGGGGGGCGGGCGCGCGCGGGCGTCGCCCCCGCCGGCCCCCCCCCCCCCCCCGACCATCCGGCGAATTTCGGCCGGCTCTGCTCCAAGGGCTCGGCATTGGCCGAGACCATCGACCTCGACGGCAGGTTGCTTCGTCCGGAGATTGATGGCCGCCACGCCGGCTGGGACGAGACGCTCGACCTCGTCGCCTCGACCTTCTCGCAAACCATCGCCGAGCACGGCCCCGATGCGGTCGCTTTCTACGTCTCCGGGCAACTGCTGACCGAGGACTACTACGTCGCCAACAAGCTGATGAAAGGGTTCGTCGGTTCGGCCAATATCGACACCAATTCGCGGCTCTGCATGGCCTCGTCGGTCGCCGGCCACCGCCGCGCCTTCGGCTCCGACACGGTGCCTGGAACCTACGAGGACCTGGAGCTTGCCGACCTGATCGTGCTGGTCGGCTCCAATCTCGCTTGGTGCCATCCCGTGCTCTACCAGCGCATCGCGGCGGCCCGCGAAAAACGGCCCGAGATGAAGATCGTGCTGGTCGACCCGCGCCGCACCATGACCGCCGATATCGCCGACATGCATCTGGCGATCGCGCCCGATGGCGACGTCGCTCTGTTCACCGGGCTGCTCGCCTATCTCGGCCGGCACAACGCTCTGGACCGCGCCTACATCACCGCGCATACCACCGGCTTCGGACAAGCCCTTTTCGCTGCCTCGGCGCTCGACCTTGCCGGCATCGCCGCCGCCACCGGCCTGAGCGAGGATGAGCTTGTCCGTTTCTACAGCCTGTTTGCCGCCACTCCCCAAACCGTGACGGTCTATAGCCAGGGCGTGAACCAATCGTCGTCGGGCACCGACAAGGTCAACGCCATCATCAACTGCCATCTCGCCACCGGGCGTATCGGCAAGCCCGGCGCGGGCCCGTTTTCGGTCACCGGCCAGCCTAACGCCATGGGCGGCCGCGAGGTCGGCGGCATGGCCAACATGCTCGCCGCCCATATGGAGATCGAAAACCCCGAGCATAGCGACCGCGTGCGGCGCTTCTGGAACGCGCCTGAAATTGCCGAAAAGCCCGGCCTCAAAGCGGTCGAGATGTTCAAGGGCGTGGCCGACGGGCGCATCAAGGCGCTGTGGATCATGGCCACCAATCCGGTCGACTCGATGCCGGATGCCGATGCTGTCGAAGCCGCGATCAAGGCCTGCCCGTTCGTCGTGGTTTCCGATGTGCTGGCCAGGACCGATACCGTCCGCCATGCCCATGTCCGGCTTCCGGCCGCCGCCTGGGGCGAGAAGGACGGCACCGTCACCAATTCCGAGCGCCGCATCTCACGCCAGCGCGCCTTTTTGGGCGTGCCCGGCGAGGCGCGGCCCGACTGGTGGATCATTGCCGAAGTGGGCAAGCGGATGGGGTTCGGCGAGGCGTTTTCCTATGACGCGCCGGCCGAGATTTTTGGCGAGCATGCCGCGCTGTCCAGGTTCGAGAATGACGGCGCGCGGGATTTCGATATTGGGACTTATGCTGGAATTGATGATGAGAGCTATGCAGCGCTTGAGCCGTTCCAGTGGCCGGCTCCGAGCCCAGCCACCCCCCTCTGTCCTACCGGCCATCTCCCCCTCAAGGGGGGAGATCGGCTGCTGGGGCCGCCTTCGCTAATTGCCAATGTCGCAGAGCGAGCGCCATCGCCGAAACAGCCAATCTCCCCCCTTGCGGGGGAGATGTCCGGCAGGACAGAGGCGAGCGCTCAAGCTCGACATGGACTTTCCAGCACCCGCTTCTTCGCCGACGGCAATTTCTACACACCCGACCGCAAAGCCAAATTCATCGTCATCCGCCCGGCAACCGACACCCGCACCAGTCCCGAATTCCCGCTTATCCTCAACACCGGCCGTATCCGCGACCATTGGCACACGATGACGCGGACCGGCAAAAGCCCGCGGCTGTCCCAGCACATCGCCGAGCCTTTCGTCGAAATCCATCCGGCGGATGCCCAGCAATACGGCATCGGCGACGCCGACATCGTGCGCGTCTCCAGTCCGCGCGGCGAAGTGCTGGTCCGCGCCCTGATTACGGCTCGCCAGCGCCGCGGCAGTGTGTTCGCGCCGATGCACTGGACCGACCAGTTCGCCGGCAGGAGCCGGCTTGACACGCTCACCGCGCCGCTCGTCGATCCGGTCTCGGGCCAGCCGGCACTGAAACATGTAGCGGCGCGCATCGAAAAATTCGCCGCCAAGACCTTCGGTTTCGCCGTGACACGCAATCGGCCGGAACCGGCGACGGCGGCCTATTGGGCGGTTGCCAGATGCCGGGGCGGTTGGCGGGTCGAGCTTGCCTTCGATGACGACGCGATCGACTGGGCGGCCTTCGCCGGCGCGCTCTTCGACGCACCCGCGGCCGAGATGCTCGCCTATCACGACAGCGATGCCGGACAGCATCGCATTGCTGCTTTCGATGGCGACCGTCTTGCCGGCGCCCTGTTCATCGCCGCCGGCCCGGTCGCGGTATCGCGTGGCTGGGCGGCTGAACAGCTCGAAGATATCCACGCCAGCCAGCGCGAACGCTTCAGGATCGTAGCCGGTCGCGCCGGCGCCGACCGGCCCGATGCGGGCGCCACCGTCTGCTCCTGCTTCAGCGTCGGGGTCAACCAGATCGTGGCGGCGGTCGCGGCCGGTTGCACCACCGTCGAGGCCGTCGGCGGCGCGCTGAAGGCCGGCACCAATTGCGGCTCCTGCCGCTCCGAGATCCGCGCGATCATCCAGACCAACCGGGTTCAAGCGGCCGAGTGAGAGGCGCTTGGGGCCTGCTCGACGACACAGCGGCAGCAGACTGAAACCGCGCTTCCGCGATCACAACATGTCAACTCTGCGTTCCCTGCCATCCCAGGAACTGCAACACCCCTATGTGAGCATTTGCGGGCGACGAACCGCCGGCGATGACACGATCACCGCGACGCGACGGGCGCCCGTGTTCGGAAAGCGATACCCATACCGCTTTCCCTATGAAGGGAGGCGCGACCATGCGCATTTTTACACCAAGGATCATAGCGATCGCATCGCTCCTGGCGGCAGCCCCGTTGTCGAGCGCCTACGCGGTCCAACGCCACAGGGTCGAACCGCAAGGCATGTCCGTTGCAGCAAGAGTAGTGCTGGACCAGCTCCAGGGCGTGAAGCAAGGGATTATCCACGCCAGGACCGCCAAGGCGATCACCGACGAGCAGGAGCACGAGCTGATGACAAGGGCCGACGCTATCTATCGCTCAGCCGCGGACGGCGGCGCATACCGGGATCTGCTCGGCCAGGTCGGGGACCTGGATCAGCAACTGCGAAACGCGGCAGGCGGCGGCTTCTACATCGGCGACGGCGCCGACGGCGGCTATTACCCAAACGGCTGAGCCAACCGGCAATACTCGCACGGCATCTCCGACAGGTCCTCCGGAGCGCCGATTCCAGAACGCGGCGAATTCCCACTGGGCCGAAGCGGCGGCAGAGACGGGCTCGACGTCTCGCATGCCTTGGGAAGGGTTTCCAAGGCATGGCAAACCGGTTAGCAAGCTGCGGCATAACCGGTCGAGATTGAGCTTGGCCTGGCCTCCGCATTTGGTACCTCTGGACACGATTCTTGAACGGCTGAAAAATGGGCCGTGACTCGCCGTGGAGTCGGGCCGTGGAGTCGGATTGGAGCATCAGCCGGATGGCGCTGGATTTGGAAAACATTGCCCGCCATCCGGCTCTGCATCGCTGCGTTCAGGAACAGTCGCTGGCACTGATCCGAATTTATGAGGACAGCCCGCGGCTGGCTTCAATTTTCGCTACGCAGCAGCGGTGGCTGATGGGTCATGTCGGCCTCGCCATGCACTTCAGGCGTGACCCGCTCGACCGGCGCAAGGATCTGACGGTATCGCGGTTCATCGAGGTGGTGCACCGGCACACGGTGGCCAGCCGCAACACGGCGGACGCGTTCATCAAGGAGATGCTGCATTACAAGGTTGCCGAGTATGTCGCGGGCGGGGATGGGCGCACGCACCCCTTGCAGCCGACGGAAGCGACCGTGCGGACATTCACCGGCTGGGTTCTTGCCCATCTGCGGACGCTGGATCATATCGACGGTGGCGACCGGCTGGCCAGGTTCATGGAACGACCCGATATGGTATCCAGGCTGCAGCCGCTGGTGGCGGACGGTCTGCTTGCCTCCAAGCCGGTGCGCGAGCCCAATCAGACCTTTTCGCTGTTCATCTGGCTCAACAATGGCGGTATCGTCATGGACTGGCTGATGTCGGGCATCGATCCCGATGATGCCGGCCTGGACCAGATACCGACCAGCGTGGTTTCGATCGGCGACTTCGCCAGATGGCTCAAGCTCTCGCGCACCCATCTTGGCCGCAAACTACGCGACGCCGAGAAGCTTGGCAGCGTCGGCTGGCTCGGCCAGCGCGGCCATTCGGTGATGTGGGTCTCGCACCGGTTCTACGAGGAATACATGACCGTCCAGGCGGCCAAGCTGGCTATTGTCGACAGTGCCTTCGACGCCTGTTTTTTCACCGACCGCTGAGACTGGCCGCTGCGGCTGGCCGCAACCTGCGGGTCTTTCTTGCGACGTTGGGGATTGGCGTAACCGGCGTGAGCGCTCCTCTCCCCGTCACCATACGGAGAGAGGATGCCGGTCCACCCTCCGCAGCTGCTGCGGAGGACGGGCAGGCAGGTGAGGGGCAGCGCTGACTTGGACGACCGGTTGGTTCGGCAAGTTGGAAACGATCTGAAGCGATTGCCCCGGTACAAACGGCTCGGCTGAGCAAAGTCACCCGGGCCGGAAGCGGCGTTCTCAATCGATGTCGAACGAGACGCCCTGGGCAAGCGGCAGCGCCTTGGAATAGTTCACCGTGTTGGTGGCGCGCCGCATATAGGCTTTCCACGCATCGGAGCCGCTCTCGCGGCCGCCGCCGGTTTCCTTTTCACCACCGAAGGCGCCGCCGATCTCGGCTCCGGAGGTGCCGATGTTGACATTGGCGATGCCGCAATCCGAACCGTCGACGCCGAGAAAGCGCTCGGATTCCTGCAGGTCGCGGGTGAAGATCGACGACGACAGGCCGGCGCCGACGGCGTTGTGCTCGTCTAGCACGGCGTCGAAATCCGAATATTTCATCACATAGAGGATCGGCGCGAAGGTTTCCTCGGTTACCGGCGAGACCTGGTTTTGCATCTCGACCAGCGCGGGATGCACATAATAGGCGTCCGGATGCCCGTTCTCGACACGCGTGCCGCCGGTCACCTTGCCACCCTGGGCGGCAGCTTCCTTCAGCGCCTTCTGCATGGCCTCGTATGCGGCCTTGTCGATCAGCGGCCCGACCAGCGAGGACGTCTCCAGCGGATTGCCGACCGAGACGCTCTGATAGGCCTTCTTCAGCCGCGGCAGCAGGGCGTCGTAGACGCTTTCATGCACGAACAGGCGCCGCAGCGTCGTGCAGCGCTGCCCGGCCGTGCCCATCGCTCCAAAGGCAATCGCGCGCAGCGCCATGTCGAGATCGGCGGTCGGGCAGACGATGCCGGCATTGTTGCCGCCGAGCTCCAGCACGGCGCGCGCGAAGCGCTTGGCCAGCCGCGGGCCGACGTCGCGGCCCATGCGCGTCGAGCCGGTGGCCGAAACCAGCGGCACCTTGGGATGGTCGACCAGGATCTCGCCGACGGCACGGTCGCCGATCAGCACCGGCGCCAGCCCTGCCGGCGCATCAGTGCCGAAGCGCTTCACCGCGCGCGCAAAAATCGCTTCGCAGGCAAGTGCGGTCAGCGGCGTCTTCTCCGAGGGCTTCCACACCACCGCGTCGCCGCAGACCAGCGCGAGGGCTGCGTTCCACGACCACACCGCGACCGGGAAATTGAAGGCCGAAATGACACCGACGACGCCGAGCGGGTGCCAGGTTTCCATCATGCGATGGCCCGGGCGCTCGGTGGCGATGGTCAAGCCGTACAATTGACGGGACAGGCCGACGGCGAAATCGCAGATGTCGATCATCTCCTGCACTTCGCCCAGGCCTTCGGAGGGTATCTTGCCGACCTCGATCGACACCAGCCGTCCGAGCTCGGTCTTGTGCGCGCGCAACTCTTCGCCTAGGAGCCGCACCAGTTCGCCGCGCCGGGGACCCGGCACCAGCCGCCAGGCCTGGAAAGCCTTGTGCGCGGCATCGATGGTGCTCGCCGCATCGGCCGGCGAAATCGTCTTCAAAGCCGCGATCTCTTCGCCCGTCACCGGGCTGCGCACGACGAGGTCGCCCCCGACGAGCGCCTCTCCAGCCACGCCCAGTTTCGCCAGAAGCTCGGCCGTTTCCTTCGCTATCGTCATTTTTTGTTCCTTTTCAGATCCCGCCATCAAATGGCGATGGTCCAAGCCTTGCGCCCTCACCTGCCTGCCGGCACTTCGGTCGCTGTCATGGCGTGCCATTACGCGTTTCGGGAGAAAATCGCCACCCCGGCATGGTCCAAGCCCAAGCCGCATGATTGAGCCACGACGCGATCGAGCAAAAAAGCAGAATGGCGCTCAGTTTGCTTTCTGCGCCGGCGCCCGCATGGCGCCCTCTTTCATCAGGCGGTCGATGTGCATGCGGATATGGGCCGCTTCCGCCGCCGTGTTGGCGAGCGCAATGGCGCGGTCGAAGGCGTCACGTGCCTCCTCGCCCCGGTCGAGTTGCATCAAGAGCCCGCCCTTGAGACCGAAGAAGTGGAAGTAACCGGAAAGCCGCTGTTCGAGCGGCTCGATCATGGCAAGGGCCTCTTGCGGGCCGCGCACCTTGGAGACCGCGACCGCGCGGTTGAGCGTGATCACCGGCGACGGCTGCATCTGTTCGAGCAGGCCGTAGAGCAGGTCGATTTCCACCCAGTCCGTATCCTCGGCCTTTTCGGCGCGAGCATGCAGCGCGGCGATCGCCGCTTGCACCTGGTAGGGGCCGGGCTTGCGATGGCGCAGTGCCTTGTCGACCAGCGCCAGCCCTTCGTCGATCATCTTGCGGCTCCACAGGCCGCGATCCTGGTCCTCGAGCAGCACGACCTCGCCATTTTCGTCGAAACGGGCCGGCGCGCGCGCATGCTGGAGAAGCAACAGCGCCGCCAGCCCCATGATCTCCGGCTCGGTCTGGAACAGCCTCAGCAACAGCCGGGCGAGCCGGATCGCTTCCTCGCACAGAGGCGCGCGGGCCGGCGCCTCGCCGCTATTGGTCGAATAGCCCTCGTTGAAGATCAGGTAGACCATGGCCGCGACCGCCGCGAGCCGCTCGGAACGTTCGACCGCGCCCGGCGTCTCGAACGGCACGCCGGCGTCGGCGATGCGCGCCTTGGCGCGGGTGATGCGCTGTTCCATCGCGCTCTCGCCGACCAGAAAGGCGCGCGCGATCTGCTTGACCGAGAGACCCGAGACGATGCGTAGCGCCACTGCAATCTGCTGCGTCGCCGGCAGGTCGGGATGGCAGCAGATGAACAGCAGCCGCAATATGTCGTCGCGATAATGCGCGCCGTCCAGCCGCTCGGCAATATCGCTCTCGGCGTCTTCCAGATCGGAGATCTGGTCTTCTTCCGGCATCGGCGCCTGCTTGGCGCGCTTGCGCACCGCGTCGATGCCGCTGTTGCGGCCGACAAAGATCAGCCAGGCCGCCGGGTCGCGCGGTGGCCCGTTCTGCGGCCAGTTCTTCAGCGCCCTGAGGCACGCGTCCTGGAAAGCTTCCTCCGCCGTGTCGAGATCGCGGAAATAGCGCAGCAGCGCGCCCATCGCCTGCGGGCGGGCGGCGCTGATCGCGGAGCTGATCCAGGCGAGTTCGGTCATGCGGGAACCTTGGCGGGATTGAAGATGGATACCGGCCGGATTTCATAGGACCCGCCGCTCGGATTGACCTCGGAAAGTTCGCGCGCGAATTCGACCGCCTCGTCGAGATCGGCGCATTCGAGCGTGTAGAAACCCAGGAACTGTTCCTTGGTCTCGGCGAACGGACCGTCGATGACGACCGATTCGCCCTTGACCTTCCTCAGCGTCGTCGCCGCCGTCGTCGGCAAAAGCCGCGCCACCGGGCCAAGCCGGCCGGCGTCTGCGTATTTCTGCTGGACATCGAGGAGGTTAGCCATGACCTGATCGTCCTGCTCCTTGCTCCAGGAGCAGACGACGTCTTCGGAGGCATAGCACAGGATAGCGTAGAGCATGGTTTGTCCTCTTCTGTGTCAAAGGACGAAACACTAGGACCGATCCCGACACGGCGCGATAAAAAAATCGATGGCATGCATTTGGCGGCGTCGGGTCTAGTGCTCGTGGGCCTTAAGCCATCGCAGCACCAGCGCTTCCTCGTCGTCGAGACCCTTTATCGGCCGCTTGCGCTGGTTGGCCTCGGCCATTTCATCGAGCAGCCGGCCTCGCGACCAGGCCTCGAAAACCCGTGGATGGATGTAGCATTGGCGGCAGACGGCACGCGTGTTGCCCAGCCGCTCGGCGACCTTGTCGATGACGCTGTTCATGGCCCGCTTCCGTTGCGCCTCGCCTTGCGGCAATTCCGTCTGCGCGAACAGCGACGCGGCATGGATGGTCCCGCCCCAGGTACGGAAATGCTTGGAGCTGAAATCGGGGCCGGCTGCCTCCCTGATATAGTGGTTGACGTCGTCGGAGCGCAGCGGTCGCCTGTTGCCCTCTTCGTCGAGATACTGAAACAGCTTCTGGCCCGGCAGATCCTGGGCGCCGCGTACGACCCCGGCGATGCGGCGATCGACCAGTTTCAGCCGCCATTCCTTGCCTGATTTTCCCTTGAAGGCGAAGCGCAGGCTCGATCCCCTGATATCGACATGGCGGTCGCGCAGCGTCGTCAGGCCGAAGCTTTTGTTGTCGCGGGCGTAGGCGGCATTGCCGACGCGGATCATCGTGTTGTCGAGCAGCCAGACGACCGCCGCTACGACACGTTCGAGCGGCAGGCCGTGCCGGCGCAGATCCGCGTCTACCCGTTGCCGCAGGGCCGGCAGACTTTCGGCGAAGGCGGCAAGGCTTGAATATTTGTTGCCGTCGCGCTCTTCGGCCCATTGCGGATGATAGCGATATTGTTTGCGTCCGCGCTGGTCTCGGCCGGTCGCCTGGATATGGCCGTCGGCGTCGGGCGAAATCCAGACATCCGTCCAGGCCGGCGGAATGACGATCGCCTCGATGCGCGCCCTGGTATCGGCAGCGACAGGCCGCCCATCGGGTCCCTTGTAGGTGAATCCGTTGCCTGTCTTCAGCCGCCGGATACCGGGCTCGGCATCGCTGACATAGGTCAGCGATGCCTTTTCGGCCGCGATCTGCGCCCCGTTTTTTGGCACGACGTCGCCGGCAGCCGATCGGCCGTGCGACGATGCGGATCTCTCCAGCATGGTGGCTCCACGAAAATACCCCGTAGATAAGCCGCTGGCCGACCGCTGGTTCCCTGCCGTCGGAAAAGCCGGTCGCGCCGGCCGCTGGCCAGGGCCGAGCTACAAGGCGCCTTGCAGCGCTATCGGCGGAGCCGCTAGCCGGCGCCGCACCGCCAGCTTGAGCCTGTAGCGCAGGCACCGCCAGGCTTCCGAGCGCCGTTTCGGCGCCGCCGTCGCCACCGCGAGGAAGCGCGCGGCGGTGTCCAGGTCGCCACGCGCGTAGTGGACGCGGGCGATCTTGAGGGCGACAAGCCCTTCCCTGGCCTTGAGCGCCGAGATCGGGATATTGCAAGCGGCGAGCGTGCGCAGTTCCTTGCGCCATTCCAGGAAACGCCGCACCGGGTTGATGGCAAAACGGTCGTCGGAACGCTCCGGCGAAACTTCATAAACCATGACGGGCTGCTCGATCATGGCCATCGATGCCTTGCTCATCAGCTGAGCCCAGAACAGCGTGTCCTCGTCATAGGCCAGCCCGACGGGAAACCGCGTCTGCCCGATCAGCCGCCGCGATGCCAGCACGCTGCCCACCGCGACCGAGCGTATATCGCCTGTGACATAGGCCGAGGCGTTTGCAAGGCAGCCCGCCTGATAGCCGTTCGGCACTTTGATCTTCCGGTCCTGGCCATCCACCCGTCGCCGGTAGGCGCCGACGATCATGTCTGCGGCCGGCTGGCTCTCCGCCCGCCGCAGCAAAGCGCGCAGCCCGCCTTGAAGATGCAGGTCGTCCCCGTCGATCAGATACACCCAGGGATGGATCGCCTGCGCCAGCGCCACGTTGCGCGCACCGCCGGCGTCGCGGCACTTGGCGGGCAAGACACGCAACGGCAGCGACAGCCGCGCCGCGGCCTGCCGTGCCGCATCCGCCGTACGGTCGGTCGACGCGTCATCGACCAGCAGCACCTCGCCGATGACCCCGGCCTCACTGCCGAGCGAGGCCAGCGTCGTCGCGATGGTTGCCGCCGCATTGTGGGCAGGAATGACGACGCTGACCGCTCTCAATTACAGACCTCGCGCTCCAGCGCATAAAGAATACAACTATTGGTGCCTTCAAAACGAATAGAGATTAGCCGCCGCGTCTACATTTGAGAAGTCGTCCTGTCCACTCTGAACTGCAGTTGACAGGCCTGAATTGCAGCGACAGGCCCCCTCGCGCATGCGGGTCCACTCCTAAGCCTTTTCGAGCACGACCGGAATGACGTCGACAGCCTGCTCGGCGACCTGTCCGCCGGTGGTCTTCAGCACGCCGACGATCGGCGCCACGTCCGAATAGTCGCGGCCATGGCCGACGGTGATGTGGTCGTTGCTGGCCCGCATGCCGTTGGTCGGGTCGAACTCCTGCCA
Source organism: Mesorhizobium sp. M0152 (assembly GCF_040322415.1). NCBI lineage: Bacteria > Pseudomonadati > Pseudomonadota > Alphaproteobacteria > Hyphomicrobiales > Phyllobacteriaceae > Mesorhizobium > Mesorhizobium sp. M0152. The sequence goes on along the minus strand of NZ_JAMYTH010000026.1, from coordinate 78,566 downwards.
GCCGGCGTCGCGCCCGCACCAGACCTTGACCCAGGCATGCATGGCATCGGCGCCTTCCAGGCGGGGCTTTCCCTTCGGCGGGATGGTGCGCAGGAAACCGCTGACATAGCCGGCCGGAATGCCGAGTCCCCGCAGGCCCGCAATCATGATGTGCGAAAAGTCCTGGCAGACGCCGCGCTTCAGCCGGAACGCGTCGCTGGCCAGGGTTCGCACCGTTGTCGCCTCGCCATCATAGGTGAAATCGCGATGGATGCGGTTGCACAGGTCGATCGCCATGCCGGCGGCCGATCCTCCGGCGCTGTCGCGTGCGTAAGCGGTAATCGCCGCATCAATGCCTGCGTGGCCGCTGGCGGCCAGGAAATGGTGCGGCGCGGCCGGTGCCAGCGACCGCACCGCCGTCAGTTCCTGCCTGAGCCGGTCGATGTCGGGCGACACGTCGAGCCCGGGTTCGGGCCGCGATACCGAAACCCGTGCGCTCATCCTGATGTCGAGCGTCTCATGCGCATCGCGAAAGACGACCGAAGTGACGTTGTTGCCGAAAAAGTCGGAAAAGTCCGATCGCTCGTTAGGCGCCGGCGCAAGCGAGAGCGACGCCGCGATGACGCGCTGCACGCCGGAAATCGTCGGCGGCAGCACACGGATCTGATGCCGGCCGCCGCCGGCCGCCGTGGCGTAGTCGTAATGGAGCTGAAGCCTGATATCGTAGAGCATGCTTTACTTTTCTTGTCTTGGCGCAGGTCCTTGTCGCAAAACCGTGCGACACTTTTGCGGAACCTCCCTTACCCGAAATAAGCTTTGGCGAGGCTGCTGTAGAGGCCGCCTATCTCGCTTGCGAGATCGTCCAGCGCCTTTGCCGTCATGTCCGAAGGCTCCTTGATGGCAATCTGCGTGTTGAGCTGCAGGATCTCCTTTGCCGCCGGCGACATGTGCCCCTCGCCGCCGACCGGCGGCAACAGGCCGATCTCGGCTTTCAGCCTTTCGAGCTGGAACAGGATGGAGCGCGGATTGAGCGGGTCGAGCGCCAGGAGATCGATCACCGTGCGCCTGCCGGCCTGCACCGGATATTGCCGGCGGTGGGTCATCACGCTGTCGCCGATCTCCAGCATCATGTCCAGTGCCCCGTCCGGCGCCTTGTCGCTGGTCAGCCGCGACAGCGTGCGGGCGATCTGGATACCGCGCTCCAGCCGCCGGCCGATCTCGAGGAAGCGCCAGCCGGCGAAGCGGTACATGTTCTCGTGCAGCAGGCCGGAAAAGCCGGCGAGCTTGCGCAGGATGACCGTCATCGCCCGCGTCGCGTCGTCGCCCGGCGCCACCGTGGTCGCGAACCGATGGATGGTCTTCGACAGGTCCTTGAGCGCCAGCCAGCCGTCGGGCGAGAAGCGGTCGCGAACCTGCCCGGCGCTGTACACCGCGCTGTCCAGCGTGGTGATCAGTCCGGACGGTATCGCCGTTTCGAGATCGACGCCGAACGGTTCGAGGTAATCCCTGATGTCGGCCAGCAGCGGCATGTCGGGATCGGAGGTCTCGGCCAGCCGCACATGATAGGCGCGCAGGATGCGCACCGTGTCTTCCGAGCGTTCGATGTAGCGGCCGAGCCAAGTCAGGTTTTCCGCCGCGCGGCTGGGCAGGCTGCCCGGCCTGGTGCGGTTGAAACTGTCGCCCTCTTGCGGCAGCAGCGTCTCGCGCTCCACCGGACGGTCGCTGACCACCCAGACATCCGCCGCCTGGCCGCCGCGCTGCATGGCGAGCGCCGTCGGGTCGAGCGGCAGGCCGACCCGGGCAAAGCCGCCCGGCATCACGGTCCAGCCCTCCGGGGTTCGCGCCAGGTAGACGCGCAGGCTCGCCGGCCGTGGCTCCAGCCGGCCGCCGACATAGACAGGTGTCGTCGACAGCGTCACGGCTTCCTGGCCGACGAAGCCGCCGCCGTCGCGCTCGATGCGCGCCACCAGCTCCGCCCGCTCCCCCGCCGACAGCGCCGAGCCGAGCCGCGTCTGTCCGTCATCCTCGAAGGCAAGCCTGGTCGACAGGGCCGGGCCGATCACCATGCGGTCTATATTGGCAAGCACATGGGCGCGTTCGGGTCCTTGCCCGCACCACCATGTCGCGATCGTCGGCAGCTTAAGCTCCTCGCCGCGCAGCTCGCGCGCGATATTGGGCAGGAAGGCGAGCAGCGCGCGCGTTTCCATCAGTCCGGAGCCCAGCGCATTGACGGTCGCAACCGCACCCCGGCGGACCGCCTCGACCAGCCCCGGCGTGCCGATCTGCGAATCCGAGCGCAGCTCGAGCGGGTCGGCGAAGGCGGCATCGAGCCGCCGCCAGAGTACGCCGAGCGGCATCAGGCCCGAAACCGTCCGCACCATCAGCCTGCCACCCGAAACCGTGAGGTCCTCGCCTTCGAGCAGCATGATGCCGAGATAGCGGGCGATATAGGCGTGCTCGTAATAGGTCTCGTTGAGGGGCCCCGGCGTCAGGATGGCAACGCGGCCGTCGGTTTCCTTCGCCATGCCGATCAACGCGTCGCGGAAGCGGCGAAAGAAGCCGGCTAAGCGGTGGACATGCATCTCGCCATAGATATCGGACAGCGCGCGCGTCGTGGCGACCCGGTTTTCCAGCGCAAAGCCGGCGCCGGACGGCGCCTGGGTGCGGTCGCCCAGCACCCACCACTGGCCGTCCGGACCACGGCCGAGTTCGAAGGCGCAGAAATGCAGGAAATGACCGTCGGCCGGCCTTGTGCCGACCACGGGCCGCAAATATTCCGGGCTCGCGGCGATCAGCCCGGCGGGCAGTACGCCTTTCTCGACCAGCCGGTTCGGCCCGTAAATGTCGGCGATGGTTTCCTCGAACAGCTCGGCGCGCTGCACCAGCCCGGCGCTGATCGCGGCCCACTCACCGTCCTCGATGAGCAATGGAATGTGCGCCAGCGGCCATTCCCGCTCGTTGGCGCCAGCCTTATCGTAGACGCGGTAATAAACGCCGGCGTCGCGTAGATACTGGTCGGCGCGGGCGAAGCGCTGGCCGAGCTCATCGGCGCCCAGTTCGTCGAGCGCCTCGATGAAGTGCTTCCAGACCGGACGGGGATTGCCCGACGCATCGACCATCTCGTCGGCGATACCGTCGATCGGCTGGTAGTGCTCCAGCAGGCTACGGGTCTGCGGCTTGCCGCGTACCCTCTTGTGATTCCCCTTTGCCATCGCTGATCAGAGTCTTGCCGGCCGTCTGAGGTCAAGGGTCATCGGAAAATCTTCCGCCGGTTGTTCCTCGCGCAGCACATAGAAGGATGGCGTGTGGCCGCGCGGCTCGAAACGGGCGAGCCGGCGCGCCTCCGCCTCGTTGCCGTTGACCGGGAACGTGTCGTAGCTGCGCCCGCCGGGATGCGCGACATGGTAGACGCAGCCGCCGACTGCCCGCCCCGACCAGCGGTCATAGATGTCGAAGACCAGCGGCGTGTTGACCGGCAATGCGGGATGCAGGCCCGAAGCCGGCTGCCAGGCTTTGAAGCGGACGCCGGCCACGGCGATTTCCCTGTTGTCCGTCACCTTCATCGGCACGATGCGGCCGTTGCAGACGATGGCGTGGCGTTCCGGGTTGAGCCCTTCGGTCTTGACCTGAAGCCGTTCGACCGAGGAATCGACGAAGCGCACGGTGCCGCCGATCGCGCCTTGCTCGCCCATGACATGCCACGGCTCCAGCGCCTGCCGCAATTCCAGCTTGATGCCGGCCTGGCTGACCTCGCCGCAGAACGGAAAGCGGAATTCGAGCTGCGCGTCGAACCATTCGGGACGGAACTCGAAGCCGTTGAGCTTGAGATCGTCGAGCACGTCGAGAAAATCCGCCCAGACATGATGCGGCAGCATGAAGCGGTCATGCAGGGAGGTGCCCCAGCGCACGAAGCGTCCGTCGAGCGGGTTCTTCCACGCGCGCGCGATGATCGCCCGCACCAGCAATTGCTGCGCCAGCGACATGCGCGCGTTGGGCGGCATCTCGAAGCCGCGGAACTCGACCAGGCCGAGCCGCCCGGTCGGACCATCCGGCGAGAACAGCTTGTCGATGCAGATTTCCGAGCGGTGCGTATTGCCCGTGACGTCGGTCAACAGATTGCGGAACAGGCGGTCGACCAGCCATGGCAGGGGTGCTCCGCCTTGATCCGGGTGCGGCACCTGCGCCATCGCGATTTCGAGTTCGTAGAGCGAATCGTGACGCGCCTCGTCGAAACGCGGCGCCTGGCTGGTCGGGCCGATGAACAGGCCCGAGAACAGGTAGGACAGCGAGGGATGCCGCTGCCATTGCAGCACCAGGCTCTTCAGCAAATCGGGCCGGCGCAGGAACGGGCTGTCATTGGGCGTGGCGCCGCCGACGACGACGTGATTGCCGCCGCCGGTGCCGGTGTGGCGGCCGTCGATCATGAACTTGTCGGCGCCAAGCCGCGTCTGCCGCGCCTCCTCGTAGATCGCCGTCGTGGTCGCCACGCAATCCTGCCAGTTGGAAGCCGGATGGATGTTGACCTCGATGACGCCGGGGTCCGGCGCGACGCGGATGACGTTGAGGCGCGGATCGTGCGGCGGGCCATAGCCCTCGATATGCACGGGCAGGCCGATCGCCTTTGCCGCGTTCTCGGCGGCGGCGATCAGTTCGAGATAATCCTCCAGCGCCTCGACCGGCGGCATGAACACGCAGAGCCGTCCGTCGCGCGGCTCGACCGAAAGTGCCGTGCGCACCGCGCCGCCGATCTCGGTGATTTCCTGTTCGACCCGGTCCTGCTGGGCGGTCGCGGCCGTGAAGGAAGCCGCCTGCTGGCGGCGCGCCATTTCATCGGCGCCTTCGCGTTCGGCCGGAGCCGGCCCTGGTAATATAGCTTCGCGCGCGGGCAGCGTCCCGCGCGGTAGCGACGGATCGACCGGCACGATGTAGGGAAACTGCTCAGGCGGCACATAGGGCAGCGTTCCCAACGGCAAGCGATAGCCGACCGGGGAATCGCCCGGCACCAGGAATAGCCGGCCGCGCCGCGTCGTCCATTTTTCCGACCGCCAGCGCTGGCCCGAAGCCTGGCTGTTCCAGCGTTGCACCGGCAGCACGTAGCCCGATGGTTTGGTCAGCCCGCGTTCGAACACTTTTGCCATGCGGCTGCGCTCTTCCGGATCTTCCAGCCTGGAGTTGGACGGATCGACATTGTCGGGCAGCTTGCCTTCCTTGAGCAGCCACTCGGCCGGATCCTCATAGGCTTCGCTGACCATGGTCTCGTCTATGCCGAGTTCGCCGGCGATCGCGGTGAGCAGGCTCTCGGCCTGTTTCGGCCCGATATCGGCCTCGCTCTTTTCGTGCGCGATCAGCGACGGATCGCTCCACACCGGCTCGCCGTCGGTGCGCCAGTAGAGCGAGAAGGTCCAGCGCGGCAGGCTTTCGCCCGGATACCACTTGCCTTGCCCGTAATGCAGAAAGCCGCCCGGCGCGAAGCGTTCGCGCAGCTTTCGGATCAGCACGTCGGCCTTCTCGCGTTTGGTCGGCCCGACGGCGGCGGTGTTCCACTCGTCCGCTTCGAAATCGTCGATCGACACGAAGGTCGGCTCGCCGCCCATGGTCAGCCGCACGTCGCCCGCAGCAAGTGCCGCATCGACCTTGTTGCCGAGCGCATCGAGGGCCTGCCAGCTTTCGTCTGAAAACGGCTTGGTGATGCGCGGATGCTCGGCGATGCGGTCGACCCGCATGTCGAAGCCGAACTCGACTTCGGCAAAGCTCGCCATGCCGGAAATCGGCGCCGCGTTGCGGAAATGCGGCGTCGCGGCGAGCGGCACGTGGCTTTCCCCGGTGAGCAGCCCGGAGGTCGGGTCGAAGCCGATCCAGCCGGCGCCGGGAAGATAGACCTCGCACCATGCATGCAGATCGGTAAAATCGACCGATGTGCCGGGCGGCCCGTCGAGCGCGACGAGGTCGGGCTTGAGCTGGATCAGATAGCCCGACACGAAGCGCGCCGCGATCCCGAGATTGCGCAGGATCTGCACCAGCAGCCAGCTCGAATCGCGGCACGACCCTTTCTTCGCGGCCAGCGTTTCCTCCGGCGAGAACACGCCGGTCTCCATGCGCACAATATAGGCGATCTCGCGCTGCAGCCTGGCATTGAGATCGACGAGGAAATTGACAGTATTCGGCGCGCTGCGGTCGATGGTTGCGAGCAAGGCCAACAGCAGCGGTCCCGCCGGCTCCGGTGTCCGGTAGATGGCGAGATCGTCGCGGATCTCTTCCGGGTATTCGAACGGAAACGTCTCGGCCGATGGCTCGACGAAAAAATCGAACGGATTGTAGACCGTCATGTCGGCGACGAGGTCGACTTCGATCTTGAGTTCGCTCACCGGCTCCGGAAAGACAAAGCGGGCAAGGAAATTGCCATACGGGTCCTGCTGCAGGTTGACGAAGTGGTTCGCCGGCTCGACCTTGAGCGAATGGCTGAGCACCTTGGTGCGGGAATGCGGCGCCGGTTGCAGCCTGATGATCTGTGGGCCGAGCACCACCGGCCGGTCGTATTTATAGTGGGTCAGGTGGTAGACGGCTGCCAGAATTGCCATGGGGCCCCGGAGATCGGCGTTTCATCAACCGAACCTTGGCACATCCGGCCGCCATTCTCCAAGCGGATGTTGCGGTGCACACCGCGGCAAGTCGGCTGAACCTGTGGAGCCGGCGGGCCGGCGGGCCGGAAACGCCACGCATCGCCCGCATTTGGGCCGTTCCAGCCATGAATGATAGCTCAGTGAGGCGCTCCAAAATACTTGGTCCGCAGCGCCTCGATTTCACCCGCATCACGGGCGCCGAGCAGCTCTATCGTCAGTGGGCGGGCCAAGAGGCTCTGGAGCGGAAGCGCGAAACCATACTTGTCTGGTTCGAACAGGCGCCCGACCACTCTCACCGGCAGATTGCGATGCGTATAGGCATAGTATTCGAGAACCGGCGCGTCGGCGATGATGGCGGTCACTTCGCCATTCACCAAGCCTTCGACGGCGCGATCCAGACCAGGATAAGTCTGTGTCTGCAGTCCCCGTTCCCGAGCAAAATTCTCCTCGACCGTTCCCGTCAGCACGCCGACCGTCCTGTCGGTGAGATCGGCGATGCCGTTGATCCGGTTGGTGAGCGAAAGGGTCGTCATCACGCTCGTGACCGACGAGGTGACATAGGCAAGCACCGCGACACCGCAAATCAGCCATAGACCCTGCCAAATGCGCCCGATCCAGCCGAAGAGATTCCTTCGCGACGATGCCTTGCCGGACGCCGCGACCGACATCACCGTGTAGAAGCTCTCGGCGATACCGTCGCGCCACCGTTTGGGGAAAGCCTCGTCGAACTGGCGATCGAAGATGGTGAGCAGGACCGTGGCAACCATGATGACCAGGGCGATCCAGCCATAGGCTTCCAGGAAGCCGGCATCGCTGAGACCCGCAATCAGATTGCTGAAGCCCCTTCCCTGATCCGTTCCGGTCATGATCCGCATACCGCCGTCGAACCAGGGTTGGGTGAAATCGATCCGTTCCGCCCGGGGCCGATTTATGGTGAGGTTGGTGATTGCCACGTCGACTTTGCCGGAAGCAGTCGCCTCGACGAGATCGTGCACCGTTTGGAATTCGATGTAATGGTACTGGCGGCCCAGTTTCGGGGCGATATCCTGCCAGAGATCGACGGCCATGCCGGTGAACCGTCCGTTTTCCTTCATGACGAAGGGAGGATTGACGAAGACCCCGACATTCAGTGGCTCGGAAGTGTGCTGCGCCTGGGCGGCAACCTGTGGCCACACCAGGGTCAGGAGCAGAACGAAGGAGCCGGCTAAAGCAATTCCAGGAAGAGTGTGAAACGGTTTTCCCGGGAAAAGCGCACAGCGCTTTCTCTTGGGAATTGCGTAAAAACAAAGAGATAGAGCGGTTCGGCGTTTTCGTGAAACGGTGAACCGCTCTCGCCTGGGCCACATCCGCATAGCGATCCGTTCGCGAGAAGATTGAAAACCCGATGACCAGTTCTCGCGGGATTGTCGACGGACGGACTTAGGACGATGCGACCGGCCTCTGTGCAGCACACGGCAGCGTTGAAAAAATCGAATGGGCGAGCAGTTTTTCTTTCGACCTGTGCAACGGGATGGCCCGGTTCGAGAAAAATACGAACAATAGATCAGGAAAGAGACGATCATATAAGAAGCCACTTCATCGTATTATTTTCCGTTCCTCACCAAAATTCGCCAAAATATGGGATATTTCTTATAATAACATGCGATCAGTGGAATAAAACAGATCTCAAATTCCCAAATCTTATTACTGACGGAATTTCAGTAACTGCTAAGATAGCCGTGAACGTTCGAAATTATTAAGCATTTTCAAAAATCAACCTGCGATATGACAATTTTTCCTTGCCATAGGTCGGCCTCGGACGCAACTTTTTGACGACACAGCTGCATCAGCGGCTTGTTGGCATGCTTGGGCGGACGGGCGCTAGGCATGGAGAGGGAAAACGAGATACGCTGTTCGCCCCCGCGGGGAGCCTTCCTCTCGACGTAAGAGATTACGACAGCCGAGTCATCGGCTGCATGGGCCGGTCTCGGGGCAACCAGTTTCTGGCAGACGCCCAGGCTCTTGACTGCCGCATCCTGTTCAGGTCGCCATCTGCTATCGAACTGGTGCCCCTTGTAAGCCAATCGGAGGAATGAACGATGAAGCTCGTTATCTATGCGACCCTGGTCGCCGCCTCGATGGCGATCGCCGGTTGTACCACGGACGAAATGGATCGAAAGATTGACGACCGGCCGCAATTCGACAGGAACGGAAATCCCAACTTCGATACGCGGGGCCGCTACATCGGCTGCCATGGGCTTGGATGTCAGGTCGACGATCCTGATGACGGCGATCAAACCATCGACGACAGACCGCAGTACGACAAACAAGGCAATCCGAACTTCGATACGCAAGGCAACTACCAGGGCTGCCACGGCATCGGCTGCGAGGTCGATCCGCCGGACGACGGCGGTTCATCGGATGACGACGATTCCGGCTGATCGACCCTGACAAGGAGGAAGGCAATCATGTCTGAACGTTGGCAGGACAGCGCGCGGTAGAGCGCAGCATTTTCCCAGGATCTAAAAGAACGCCTGTATTCCCGTCTGCGCCCGTCCCAGGATGAGCGCGTGCACGTCATGCGTGCCTTCATAGGTGTTGACGGTTTCCAGGTTCTGCGCGTGGCGCATGACGTGGTAGCCGATCTGGATGCCGTTGCCGCCATGCATGTCGCGGGCTTGGCGGGCGATATCGAGCGCCTTGCCGCAATTGTTGCGCTTGACGATCGAGATCATTTCCGGCGCCATCTTGCCTTCGTCGAGCAGGCGCCCGACGCGCAAGGACGCCTGCAGGCCGAGCGCGATCTCGGTCTGCATGTCGGCGAGCTTCTTCTGGTAAAGCTGCGTGCCGGCCAGCGGCTTGCCGAACTGCTTGCGGTCGAGGCCGTACTGGCGGGCGCGATGCCAGCAATCCTCGGCCGCCCCCATCGCGCCCCAGGAAATGCCGTAGCGAGCCCGGTTGAGGCAGCCGAACGGACCTTTCAAGCCGGAGACATTGGGCAGCAGCGCGTCCTCGCCCACTTCGACGCCTTCCATCACCACTTCGCCGGTGATCGAGGCCCGCAGCGACAGCTTGCCGCCGATCTTCGGCGCCGACAGCCCCTTCATGCCCTTTTCCAGCACGAAGCCGCGGATCTCGTCCTTGCCGTTCTCGCCCTTCAACTTCGCCCAGACGACGAACACGTCGGCGACCGGCGCATTGGAGATCCACATCTTGGAGCCGGTGAGCTTGTAGCCGTTGGCGGTCTTCTCGGCGCGCGTCTTCATGCCGCCCGGGTCGGAGCCGGCATCCGGCTCGGTCAGGCCGAAGCAGCCGATCCATTCGCCGCTGGCAAGTTTGGGCAGGTATTTCCTGCGCTGTTCGTCCGAGCCATAGGCATGGATCGGATACATCACCAGCGACGACTGCACCGACACCATCGAGCGGTAGCCGGAATCGACACGTTCCACTTCGCGGGCGACCAGCCCGTAGGTGACATAGTGGGCGCCGAGGCCGCCGAATTCTTCCGGAATGTTGATGCCGAGCAGGCCTGCCTCGCCCATCTCGCGAAAAATCGCCGTGTCGAAGGTCTCGTTGAGATAGGCCTCCTCGATGCGCGGCGCGAGCTTGTCGGCGGCGAAGGCCGCCGCCCCGTCCCGCACCATGCGCTCGTCTTCCGAAAGCTGGTCCTCGATCAGGAACGGGTCTTCCCAGACGAATGTATTCTTGTCGGCGGCCATGGCGTTCTCGATCCTCAAACGGGTGGGAGCCCGGCTTATCGACCTGCGGCTCGAAAAAATCAAACGAAATTGCTTCACCGATCAATGAGCGCTAGTAATGGATCATGAACGTCCAACGCCGTCTTTTGCCTAGTATCAGCGCCCTTGCCGCGTTCGAGGCGGTGGCCCGCCTCGGCAGTTTCACCGCCGCCGCCCAGGAGCTCGACCGGACCCAGGGCGCCGTCAGCAGGCAGATAAGGCTGCTCGAAGACCAGTTCGGCCGCAGGCTTTTCGAGCGCGACAGCCGCAATGTCAGGCTGTCGGCGGCGGGCGAGATCTATGCCGAGGCGGTGCGTGCGGCGCTTGGCCAGTTGCGTGATGCAGCTCTTGGATTGATGAGCAATCGGCATAGTGGCATCCTGAACCTCGCAATCCTGCCGACCTTTGGCACCCGCTGGCTGATGCCGATGATCCCCGATTTCGTCCAAAACAATCCAGACATCACCATCAACTTCGTTACCCGCGTCGGCCGCTTCGACTTCGCCCGCGAGCGGCTGGATGCCGCCATCCACTATGGCCTGCCGGACTGGCCGGAAGCCGATTCCACCCTGCTGGTGCGCGAAACGGTGGCGCCGGTGGTGTCGCCCGAATTCCTCGCCGGCCGCGCCATCGCCGCGCCGGCCGATATCGGCCGCCTGCCTCTACTGCACATGGCGACCCGGCCCGGCGCCTGGACCGAATGGTTCGAGCATCAGGGTTTGAGCGCGCCGACCGGACCGGGCATGCAGTTCGAACAGTTCGGCACCGCCGCCCAGGCCTGTATGGCGGGGCTCGGCGTGGCCCTGTTGCCGCTGATCCTCATATCAGGCGAATTGCAGCGCGGCCAATTGGTGCCGGCGCCCGGCCAGCCGATGCAGAGCCGCAGCGCTTACTATCTCGTCGTCCCGCACGACAAGCGCGGTCATCCGCCGGTCGCCAGCTTTCGAGACTGGCTGACGGGCCAGGTTGAAAAGGACCCGGCTGTTCTGGCGTGGTAGCTACTTCCGCCTCAGCGCGTCGGCCAGGGCCGCGCCGAACGCCCCTTGCTGCGCCGGCCGTTCCGGCTGGCGCTGCGGTGCCGGCGAACGCGGCGCCGGCCTGCCGCCGCCATTGTCGCGCGGCCCGTTGCGTGGTGCAGCGCCCTCGCCGCCATCCCTGCGCATGGACAGCGCGATGCGCTTGCGCTTGATGTCGACGTCGACGACGCGCACCTTGACCACATCGCCGGCCTTGACCACCTCATGCGCGTCCTTGATGAAGCGGTCAGCCAGTTGCGAGACATGCACCAGCCCGTCCTGATGGACGCCGATATCGATGAAGGCGCCGAATGCGGCGACATTGGTCACCGTGCCTTCCAGCAGCATGCCGGGTTTCAGATCCTTGATGTCGTCGATGCCGTCGGCGAAGGTCGCCGTCTTGAAGCCGGGCCGCGGATCGCGGCCGGGCTTTTCCAGCTCGGCCAGGATGTCGCGCACCGTCGGCAGGCCGAAACGCTCGTCGACGAAGACGCGCGGGTCGAGCGCCTTCAGCGCCGCGCTGTCGCCCATCAGCGAACGCACGTCGCGCCCGCAGGCCGCGACGATCTTTTTCGCCACGCCATAGGCTTCCGGATGCACCGACGAGGCGTCGAGCGGCTCGGAGCCGTTGGCTATGCGCAGGAAGCCGGCGGATTGTTCGAACGCGCGCGGTCCAAGCCGCGCCACCTTGAGCAGGTCCTTCCGGCTGGCGAAGGGCCCGGTGGCATCGCGATGCGCGACGATGGCGTCGGCGAGCGACGCGCCGAGGCCCGAGACGCGTGCCAATAACGGCGCCGAGGCGGTGTTGAGATCGACGCCGACCGCGTTGACGGCATCCTCGACCACCGCTTCCAGCGAGCGCCCAAGCCGGTACTGGTCGACATCGTGCTGGTACTGGCCGACGCCGATCGATTTCGGTTCGATCTTGACCAGCTCGGCCAGCGGATCCTGCAGCCGTCGCGCGATCGACACGGCACCGCGCAGCGACACGTCGAGGCCCGGGAATTCCGCCGCGGCCGTCGCCGATGCCGAATAGACCGAGGCGCCGGCCTCGCTGACGATCACCTTGAGCGGCTTCGGCCCGCCATCGGAAGGCATGTCGGACAGCATGTCCGCCACCAGCTTTTCCGTCTCGCGGCTGCCGGTGCCGTTGCCGATCGAGATCAGCTCGACCTTGTGCAGGCGAACGAGCCTGGCGAGTTCTGCCTGCGTGCCTCGAACGTCGTTTCTGGGCGGGAACGGATAGACGGTCGTCGTTGTCAGCACCTTGCCGGTGCCGTCGACCACCGCCACCTTGACGCCGGTGCGGATGCCGGGGTCGAGCCCCATCGTCGGCCGCGACCCGGCGGGGGCGGCGAGCAGCAGATCCTTCAAATTGCGGGCGAAGACATGGATCGCCTCTTCCTCGGCCCGCTCGCGCAGGTCGCGCATCAGATCGAGCGTCAGGTGCAGCGACAGCTTGATGCGCCAGGTCCAGCCCGACACCTCCATCAGCCAGCGGTCGCCCGGCAGGCTGCCGCCGATCGCATAGGCATTGGCGATCATCCGCTCGACTGGCTTCACCGGCGACGTGTCGTCGGCATCGACCTCGATATCGAGTGAAAGCACTTCCTCGTTGCGGCCGCGAAGCATGGCCAGCGCGCGGTGGCTCGGCACGTTTGCCCAGCGCTCGACATGGTCGAAATAATCGGAAAATTTCGCTCCCGCCTCCTGCTTGCCGTCGACCACCCTGGCGCGCATGAAGGCGCGTTCCTTCATGTAGCTTCGCAACTTGCCGACCAGATCGGCATTCTCGGCGAACTGTTCCGACAAGATGTCGCGCGCGCCTTCCAGCGCCGCCTTGGCGTCGGCCACCTCTTCGGTCACATAGGCCAGGGCCAGCTCGGCCGGCACCAGCGAACGGTCGGCCAGAATGGCTTCCGCCAGCGGTCCCAGCCCGCGCTCCCTGGCGATCTCGGCCTTGGTACGGCGCTTGGGCTTGTAGGGCAGGTAGATGTCTTCCAGTTCCGCCTTGGTGGTGGCGGCGGTGATCTTGCCTTCAAGCTCCTCGGTCAGCTTGCCCTGCTCGCGGATCGAACCAAGGATGGTGTCGCGGCGCGCATCGAGCTCGCGCAGATAGACCAGCCGCTCCGAAAGCAGCCGCAACTGCGTGTCGTCGAGCCCGCCGGTCACCTCCTTGCGGTAGCGCGCCACGAACGGCACCGTAGCGCCCTCGTCGAGCAGTCCGATCGCCGCGGCCGCCTGTTCGGGCCGCGCCGTGATCTCCGCCGCGATGATGGCCGCGATGCGCTTGATGTCGGATGCCATGTCGTTCCTGCTCTTCCCGAAAAGAGCGGCGACCATAGGCGCAGATATCAGGTCCGCCAACCGTGACGTTTTCGCCGGCGACAGAGGTCCACAGGAAAGCGCGCACCAATGTTGCGGCCGCTTAGACCATCCGGCTCAGCGCTTCGAAAAACGCGACGATCTCGATATCGAGCGGATCGTCCACCGGCTCCGGCTGCGACGACATCTTGGCGATCACCACTTCGCTCCCGGGATCGACATAGAGCCACTGGCCGTGGATGCCGATGCCGCAATAGGCACCACCGGCCGCTCCGGTCTGGTACCATTTGTTGCGATAGCGGCCGTTCGGGAACAGCGGCAGCATCGTGCCGCGCTGCCAGGCTTGCCAACTGCCGCCCGTGCTGGTCGTGTCGCGCACCCAGGCCTCGGGCACGATGCGCCGGCCATTGGCTATGCCGCCTTGCCGCATCATCTCGCCGACGCGCGTCAGGTCGCGCGGCGTCACCGAAATGCCGCCGGCGGTGCGGGCCGTGCCTTCCATGTCGACCGACACCGAGGCTTCGCTGACGGCGCCGAGCGGCAGCCACAGTTTCTCGCGCATCAGATCGGTGAAGCGATGGCCCGACGCGCGCTCCAGCAGCAGGCCGAGCAGGTCGGAATTGGGCGAGCGGTAGCGGAATTTCTGGCCGTGCGGCTCGGCGAGGCGCTGCAAGCTCAGGATGAATTCGCGCAGGCTTTCCGTGCCGCCGCCCGGATTCCACAGCGTGGCGCGGCGGTAACGCGCAAAGGCGCTTTCCGGATCGAGATAGGCCTCCTCGAAATCGAGGCTGACGCTCATGTCGAGCACATGCCGCGCGCTGGCATCGCCATAGGCCGAGCCGGCGGCTTCAGGGATATAGGTCGTCACCGGCGCCTCCGGATCGAACACCCCCTCGCCTTCCAGTATGCCGGCGATGATGGCTGTCAGCGATTTGCTGATCGAAAAGATGACGTGGCGGGCGCCGAGATCCATATGCGGCGCGAACCAGTCGCCGACGATCTTGCCACCTTTCATCACCGTCAGCGCGTCGGTGCTCGAGCGGGCGAGGAATTCCGCCACCGTCTCCGGCGCGTCGGCGACCGTGACCCTTTCGCCGAGCAGGCCGCTGATATCCCGGACGGCCGGTTCGCCGCTGCCCGATCCAGCCGCCACGCATGCGCTCGGCACCAGTTCGCCGAGATTCTGGAACGACCATCGATTGAACGGGTTCTCGCGCCAATTGGCGAGCAGCACCTGGTTGCGGCGGAAACCGTATCGGGCCTCGAACGCGGTCTTGCCGGTCATGGCATGTCCTTCCAGGTCTTCTTTGGGTTTTAGAGGCTGCCTCAGGCGAGTGCGGCTGCGATGGCGTGCACGGCTTTCAGCGTCGCCACCGAGTAGGCAACGTTGCTGAAGTCCGGCCAGGTCGAAAGCTTCACCACGACCATTCCGGTGTCCCAGTCGATGTGGATCATCTGCCCGAACACGCCCCGGCACATCAGCGCGCGCGAACTGGGATTCTCGATCCAGAACTGGTTGCGGTAACTGCCCTCCGGCAGGCTCGGACTGAAGCCTGGCCCATGCCTGCCGTTGCGCGTCGCCTCGATCCAGTCGGCCGGCACGATGCCGCCGCCATTGTCGAGGATCAGCTGGCCGAAGCGGCCATAATCGCGCAGCGTCGCGTTGAAGCCGCCATCGGCCACAGCATAGCCGGCGCTGTCGACGGTGAAACAGGCACTTTCGTCGGCGCCGAGCTTCTGCCAGAGCTCTTCCGAAACCAGTTGCGGCAGACGCTTGCCGGTTACCCGTTCCATGATGAAGGCGAGCACGTCGGTCTCGATCGAGCGGTATTCGAACACTGCGCCATGCGGGCGCACCATTTCCTTCAAGCCGAGGATCAGCTCGAACATATGCGACGGCCAGCGGAAATCCGGATCGCTGCCCGGCGGGACCGGCTTCCAGCCGGTGGCAACATCGACCTGGCCGATGTCGGAATAGGGATCGGTATATTCCTCGGAGAAACGCACCCCGCTGGTCATGTCGAGCACATGCTGGACGCTGGCGCCTGCCCAGCCGGTCTCGGCCAGCTCCGGCAGGTATTCGGTCACCGGCCTAGCCGGATCGATCACGCCGCGCCCGGCCAGTATGCCAAACACCGAGCCGGTCACCGACTTCGCCATCGATTGCGATAGATGCAGCGTGCGCTCGCCCATGCCGTTGAAATAACGCTCATAGGCAACCTTGCCGTCCTTGAGCACCAGGAAGCCGTCCGTGTAGGTCTCGTCGAGCAGGCCGGCGAGCGTCGTCGGCGCTCCCGTGCTGTCCTCGACCGCCAGCCCGTCGAGATCGATCTCGGCGCGCTCGAAACGGTGGCGATGGCCATTGCCGCGCCAGACCTCGGCGGTCGGCAGAATTTCGCGGATGTGCTGGAATGCCCAGCGGTTCCAGGGTGGCCGGTCCCAGTCGAGCTTCGGCGGCACCATGGCGGGCGGCGAGCCCTGCATGATCGGCGGCCGTGGATCGGAGTTGCGGTAGGAGTCCATGAAAGCCGTGCCCTGTGAACAGGAAAACGGGCCCGGCGGCGCATGCCGCCGGGCCCGTCGGTCTGCGGTTACTTCTGCAGCTCGGTCCAGATCTTGGTGTAGATTTCCTGGATTTCCGGGGCGCACATCTGCTGCAACTCGGCATGCGGCTTGTCAGCCGCCGGAATGACGACTTCCGGCGCGTCCTTCATGTCGGCTGGCATATATTTATCCGAGCCGGTGATGGCGTTGGCGTAGCGGTGGAAGGCCGAGAGGCCCGCCGCGTTTTCCGGATCCATGATGAAGTTCTGGAACAGCTTGGCGTTCTCGACATTCTTGGCTTCCTTGAGAACGACCACATTGTCGCTCCAAAGGCCAAAACCTTCCTTCGGATAGTTGTAGTGGATGGCCGGGTTGGCCAGCCGCTGGCGCAGCGCCGAGCCGTTCCAGTCGCTGGTCGCCTTGAAATCGCCGGCGCCCATCTTTTCGATGGTGTTGTATTCCATCGCGATCCAGTTCGGCTTGGCGGCGACGAGCGTGTCGCGCACCTTCTTCAGCACCGTTTTGTCGGTGGTGCATTGCTGGCCGCCGACATACTTGATCGCGGCGAAGATGACGTCGTTCATTTCGGGAACGACATTGACCTTGCCCTTGAGCTCGTCGGGCGTGTTGAAGATGATGCCCCAGCTGTCGGCAGGCCCCTTGTAGGCGTCGGTGTTGACGACCACGCCGACAGTGCCCAGGGCCCACGGCACCGAATATTTGCGGCCCGGGTCGAAATCGGGATTGGCCCATTCCGGCGCCACGTTCTTGAAGTTTTCCATCTTGCCCGGATCGGTCTCCTGCACCAGGCCTTCCTTGATCCAGATCGGCACGTAGGTCTGCGAAGGCACGGCGATGTCGAAACCAGTGCCGCCCTGGCGAACCTTGGCCAACGCGGTATCGTTTGAATCGTAGTCGGTGATGGTCACCTTGACGTTGTACTTGGCTTCGAACTTCTTGATCACGTCGGGGCTGGTGTAATTGCCCCAATTGTAGATGTTCAGCACGCCGTCGGCGCGGGCAAGGCCCGTCGAAGCGAGCAGCGCCAACCCCATGGCGGTCGCGGTTGTCTTCCAGTTCATGGTCTTAACTCCCATTTCAGGTTCAGTCCTGTTTCCTGCTGACGAAGAAAAACAACGTGACGATCGCGACCGAAAGCAGCAGGAAGGCGGTCGATATCGCGTTGATCTCGGGTGTGATGCCGCGGCGGATCTGGCCGAGCATGTAGGTGGGCAGCGTATCCTGACCGCCGGATTTGACGAACTCGGTGATGACCACGTCATCGAGCGAGATGACGAACGCCAGCATCAGTCCGGCCAGGACGCCGGGCCACAGAAGCGGCAGCGTGATGCGGCGGAAGGTCTTCCACGGCGTTGCGTAAAGATCGGCGGCGGCGCGTTCCAGCGTCAGGTCCATGTTCTCCAGCCGCGCCCGGATCGGCAGGTAGGCGAAGGGAATGCAGAACGCCGTGTGCGCGGCGACCAGGTAGCCGATGCCGGAGTAGCCGGTGAATATCTTGATGCGCGAGAAGAAGATCAGCAGCGCGACGCCGGT
Source organism: Mesorhizobium sp. M0152 (assembly GCF_040322415.1). NCBI lineage: Bacteria > Pseudomonadati > Pseudomonadota > Alphaproteobacteria > Hyphomicrobiales > Phyllobacteriaceae > Mesorhizobium > Mesorhizobium sp. M0152. The sequence goes on along the minus strand of NZ_JAMYTH010000026.1, from coordinate 60,812 downwards.
GACGATCTCGGGCACCATCAGCGGCTGGTTGATCGCCGCGTATTTGAAGGTAAGGCCGGGATAGGGCGCCGTTCGCGTGGTGGCGAGCGCGGCCATGGTGGCGAAGATGGTGGCCAGCACCGCCGCGATGGAGCCGATCTGGAACGAGCGCAGCGTCGCGTCGATAACTTGCGTGTTCTGCCATGCCGACTGGAACCATTTGAGCGAAAACCCGCCCCATTCGGATGTCGAACTCGCCGCGTTGAAGGCATAGACGACCAGCACGATGATGGGCAGATAGAGCACGACGAAGCAGGTCGCCGCGATCGCGGTGAATCCCGGCTGGTGCTTGATGGAGAAATTGTCAGCCATGCCGCACCCCCGATTTTCCGGCATTGCGCACATAGGCAAGCAGCGCCACCATGACGATGATCATCACCGCGATCGACAGCGCCGAGCCGAGCGGCCAGTTGCGGCCCTGCCCGAACTGCAATTCGATCAGGTTGGACAGCATCATGTTCTTGCCGCCGCCAAGCACGCTGGGCGTCACATAGGCGCCAAGGGCTGGAATGAAGACCAGGATCGAGCCGGCGATGACCCCCGGCTTGACCAGCGGAAAGATGATCTTCCGCAGCACCTTGAAACGTGTCGCGTAGAGATCGTAGCCGGCCTCGACCAGCCGGAAATCGAGCTTCTCCATGCTGGCATAGATCGGCAGCACCATCAGCGGCAGGTAGACATAGGCCATGCCGATCAGGATGGCCGTGTCGGTATAGAGGATCTGGACGGGCGCCGAGACGATGCCGAGCTTCAAGAGGATCGCGTTGATGATGCCTTCGTTGCGGATGATCTGCAAAACGGCGAAGGTGCGGATCAGGAGGTTGGTCCAGAACGGGATGGTGATCAGGAACAGCCAGAGATCGCGCGTCTTTTCACTGCGCGTCGCCATGAAATAGGCGGTCGGAAATCCGAGTGCCAAGGTCGCCAGCGTCGTCACTACCGCAAGCTTGATCGAGCGCAGGAAGATCGTGACATGCGCTGCCGCGACCGACAGCGTATCGTCGAAAATGTCGCGTTCCATGAACACCGACAGCCAGGCTTCCGGCGAGAATTGCCATTTCACGTCCCCATAGGGGCCGGGCGTCAGGAACGAATAGACGAGCACGATCAGCAACGGGCCGGTCGCCGCCAGGAAAATGACCAGCAGCGCCGGCGCTGACAAAAGCCAGCGGTCGCGGACATCGCGCCGCTCCGCTGCCTTGGCGACTTCTTCCGCGGTCGCCATGATCAGTCCTTCAACACCTGGGCGGCATCGTTGCCGATGGAAATACCGACCTTGTCGCCCTGTTCGAACCCGCAACCGGCGCTGCGGCTGTTCTGCTGGCGAACCGTGAAGGCCTCGCCGCTGTCCAGGCGAACATGAATGTGCGTGTCGGTGCCGAAGTAAACGATGTTTTCCACTAGCCCGGCCAGGTCGCCCTTGGCCTTGGTCAGCTTGGCGTGCTCTGGCCGCACCACCACAGTGGCGTTGTCCTTGGGCTGGAACCCCTCGGCCACCGTGGCGTCGATCGTCGTCCCGGATTTGAGCGTCGCGCGCGCCTTGCCGTTGCCGACGCCGGAAATGGCCGCTGTCAGGAAATTGGTCTCGCCGATGAAGTCGGCGACGAAACGTTCCGCCGGCTTGTCGTAGATATCCCAGGGCGAGCCGACCTGCAGGATCTTGCCCGACGACATGACCGCGATGCGGTCCGACATCGTCAGCGCCTCTTCCTGGTCGTGGGTGACGAAGATGAAGGTGATGCCGGTCTCATGCTGGAGCCGTTTCAGCTCTATCTGCATCTCCTTGCGCAGCTTGTAGTCCAGCGCGGAGAGCGGTTCGTCGAGCAACAGCACTTTCGGCTGCGGCGCCAGCGCCCTTGCCAGCGCGACGCGCTGCTGCTGGCCGCCGGAAATCTGGCTGGTGCGGCGACCCGCCAGCGCCTCCATCTTGACCAGCTTCAGCATCTCGGCGACGCGCGCCTTGATCTGGGCCTTTGGCTTGCCCAGCATCTCCAGGCCAAAGCCGATATTGTCGGCGACCGTCATGTGCGGGAACAATGCGTAGGACTGGAAGACGGTGTTGACCGGCCGCTTGAACGGCGGCAGTGGCGCGATGTCCTGGCCGTAGAGCAGGATTTCGCCGGCGGTTGGAAAGTCGAAGCCGGCAATCAGCCGCAACAACGTCGTCTTTCCGCAGCCGGATGGTCCCAGCAGCGTGAAGAACTCGTTCTCGCGGATGGATACCGAGACGGTGTCGAGGGCGGCGACCTGCCCCTCACCTGATCCAAAAATTTTGCTTACTTTTACTACTTCAATCGCATTCCGATCCGGTTTGTCCGGCACGATTACGCCTCATTGTTGACCCCGCTCTTGCTGGCGGAGCTCTTCCCCTGTTGGATGTGACCACACGGCCGGTAGGTTGGCAAGCCCGGCATTGAATCACAGTTCAGTCAGTCATTTCGCCTCGAGCGGTCCGTCGTTTTACTGAAACGCCGAACCGCTTCATCTCTTTGTTTTTACGCAATTCCAGGCGGAAAACCGTTTCACGCTTTCCTGGAATTGCCCTAGCAAGCCTCATGCCATTGTCAGGCCTGATAGGTGATCTTGCCGCCGCAGATCGTCGTCGCCGGCCGCACCTTGTGCAGATCGGCAGGCGCGGTTTTCTCGATATCGGCCGACAGAACGACCAGATCGGCCATGTAGCCGGGTTTCAGCATGCCTTTGCGGTGCTCGGCGAACTCGGCATAGGCGCCCTCGACCGTGTATGCGGCGAGCGATTCCCGTAGCGAAAAGCTCTGGTCCGGGTCGCTTTCTGCCCATGGTTTGCGCAGCACTGCCGCCTGAATGCCCAGGATCGGGTCGATCGGCGACACCGGCCAGTCCGACGCGAAGACGACATGCGCGCCGGCATCCTTCAAGGTCCGCCAGGCGTAGCTCAGCGGCCAACGGGCCCGCCCGATGCGCGACACGGTCGGCTCCAGCGGAAAATCCATGGCGCCGGGCGGGTGCGGCGGCTGCATTGAAGCGATGGCGCCGAGTTCGGCGAAACGCGGCACGTCGGCGGCGGTAATGACCTCGATATGCTCGACCCGGTGGCGGCTGTCGCGCTTGCCGTTTGCCTTCCGTGCCGCCTCGTAGCCGTCGAGAACCGCGCGCACCGCGCCGTCGCCGATCGAATGCACGGCGATCTGCAGGCCACGCCTGTCGACGGCGACGGCCAGATCGATGAACTGTCGCGGCGTGAACAGCGGCTCGCCGACCCAGTCCGGGCGGTCGGCATAGGGTTCGACCATGACCGCCGTCCAGGAATCGAGCACGCCGTCGTAGAACACCTTGACCATGCCCGATGACAGCCAGTCGCCATTGTAGCGCTCGGCCATGACGGACGCCTTGTCGAGCATGTCGAGCGTCATGAAATTCTTGTAGTGGAAGGGAATTTTTACGCGGCAGGGCAGCCCTTCCTCGGCCTCGATCTCGGCCAGCAGCTCGAGCTGGTAGAGATTGCCGTCCATGTTCTGGATCGAGGTGATGCCGTGGCGCGCGCACCAGGCGAGCCCGCGCTTCATGATGTCGCGGTCGGCGGCCCGCTCGGCGGCGGACGGCATCGGGTCCGGCTCGCCGCCGGTCGCCAGCCCCAGCCGCACCCGGCCTTCGCCGGCAAGATCGAGCACCGGACCGAAGGCTTCGCCCTCGCGCAGCTCGCCGGCGGCGAGGCCATCATTGCCCATGACGATCTCGTTGCCCGGACCAAGCGTGCGCCCATGCAGGATGCCGGCCATTTCCAGCGCCCTGGTGTTGGCCCACATCGTATGGTGGTCGGGCGCGGCCATGCAGAACGCGCGATCGGGCAAAATGGCATCGAGATGGTGGCGCGTCACCCGCTCGCTGCCGAGCACGGTGTAGTCGACGCCTTGCCCGACCAGCATCTTCGCATCGGGCCGCGTCGGCGCATAATCGCGGATCGCCTTTTGCAGCGCCTCGAACCCGTGGATGCCGGTTAGCTGAAGGTGGGCAAGTTCGGCGGCACCCGAGAACAGATGCATATGGGCTTCGATGAAACCCGGCACGACCGAGCCGCCATGCGCATCGACGACCTTTGTACCAGGCCCCTTCAGAGCTTCGACAGATTTGCGATCGCCGATCGCCAGAATGGCGCCGTCCGCGATCGCCACCGCTTCAGCCTCCGGATTGCCGTTATCCATGGTCAGCACGCGGCCATTGATCACGATCAGGTCGGCTGTGGAACTCATGATTACCTGCGAGTTTTTTGCGATCTGGACAAGCTAGACGAGGAGTTGCCATGCCAGCAAGCCATGGCTGGTTGGTCCAGCACTTGTGGAAGATGGTGCCACATGATTACGGTCGCTCCCATCGTCACGGAAGGTTTTCATGAAGACTGTTTTTTCACCTCTCCACGCCGGCCATGCCGGCCAAATGGAACTCGTCACCGCGGCGATCGTGCCGGGTTTCGAGAAGCCCTCGCGAGCCGAGTTCATCAAGGCTCGGGTCGAAAGCGAGAAGCTCGGTCCGATCATCGCGCCGACCGAGCACGATCTTGCCGCCGCCAAGCGCGTCCACAAGGCCGACTACATCGACTTCCTGCCGACCGTCTGGCCGCAATGGACGCAAGCCGGCTTCAAGGGCTCGGCGATGCCCTTCACCTGGCCGACGCGCGGCCTGCGCGGCGACGTGCCACCGAAGCGCATCGATGCGCTGCTCGGTTACTATTCCTTCGATGGCGGCGCCACCTTCGTCGAAGGCACATGGGCCGCGATCAAATCGTCCTATGACGTGGCGCTGACCGCCGCCGGCCTGGTCAAGGACGGCGAGGCATCGGCCTTCGCGCTCTGCCGCCCACCCGGCCACCATGCCGGAGCCGGCTTCATGGGCGGCTATTGTTACATCAACAACGCCGCCGTCGCAGCGCAATGGTTTCGCGACCAGGGCGCCGGCCGGGTTTCCATTCTCGATGTCGACTATCACCACGGCAATGGCACGCAGGAGATCTTCTACGACCGTGCCGACGTGCAGGTCCTCAACCTGCATGGCGATCCGATGGTCGAATATCCGTTCTTCCTCGGCCATGCCGACGAGCGCGGCGCGGGCGCGGGCGAAGGTTTCAACATCAACTATCCGATGCCGTTCGGCACCGGTTGGGACGCATGGAACGCGTCGCTGGAAGATGCCTGCGCCAGGCTCGCCGCCTACGCGCCCGACATCGTCATAGTCTCGCTCGGCGTCGACACCTTCGAGAAGGACCCTATCAGCCAGTTCAAGCTCCGCAGCCCCGACTATCCCAAGATCGGCCGCCGCATCGCCAAGCTCGGCCTGCCGACGCTGTTCGTCATGGAAGGCGGCTATGCCGTCGAGGAGATCGGCATCAACGCCGTCGGCGTGCTGACTGGCTTCGAGGATCGGTAGGCTCTCGCCCTGCACATGGCGGGCATCAACGGGCATGAAGGAAAGGGCGGCATGGCCGCCCTTTTTTCAAGCTACGTCGCGGCGCCGGTGCTCGCGGCAATCGGCACTGCTGCCTTGCGTGAACGGCCGAGGTAATAGACGGCCGCCGCCGCGATCACGCCGGCTGCCAGGATGGCGATCGCCAGGACCGGCCGGTACCAGAACCAGGCGATCGCAATCGTCGTCGTGCCGACCAGGATCGACAGGAAGAAGGCGATGATGCCGGTGCCCATCCGCGCCATGCTGCCGAGGAACGGGATGAAGTCGAGGATCACGCCGATCGGGCTCAGGAGCAAGGCGAAGCCGATCGTCAGCAACAAAAGACCGGCAGCGCGCAGGAGCCAGGTGACCAGCGTGTTGGCGCTGACCGCCTCGGCGAACATCTTGCCGGCCGGCACCGAGCCGGTATCGACCATCAGCAAAGCGTCGCCCGCTTCCGTCTGGTAGGGCTCGAACCGGCTGCCGGCCTGGCGAGCCACGATGCTGATCACGCCAAGCGGCGCCAGTTCGTAGCCGATGCGGTAATCGCCCAGCGCCGGCGTCGTGGTGTCGGCGCCCAGATAGATCTTGCCGTCGACGACGCTGAGCGGTTTCGTCCCGGTATAGCCGGCCTTAATCGCCGCCGATTTGTCGGACGAAATGGAATAGTCCTTGTCGCCCTCGATGCGGTCGAGCATCGGTGTGTCGAGGTCGAAGGCGACGAGTTTGCCCTCGGGGACCTGGAAGGTCCGGCTGTGGATCGCCATCGGCGGATTCTGGTGACCGTCAGGCTTCTTGAACTCCGACGAGTCGATCGCGCTGTCGCCCCACACTTTCGAATAGCTGTAGGTGGTCACCGTCTCCTCGCCGCCGCCAAGCTTCTTGGTGGTTTCGGATTTGGACTCTTCCTTCCACTGGTACATTTCCGCCGCCCGCGACAGGCGCAGCCCTTGTGCCGCGATGCCGAAATCCGGGTCCGTCAGGCCGCTGTCGGCCGTCACCGGGCCGCTGACATGCACCAGCCTGCCGTCGTTGGCGGTATCGACGCTGTCGGCGCCGATCGAGACCACCGCGCCGGCGCCTTCGGCCAGCGAGCGCGCCGTCTGCACCGCGCGGCCCTCGTTCCAGAACAACCCGATCACCATCAGCACGATCAGAAGCAGCCCGAAGATGACGCCGCCAACCGCACGCTTGATCCGTCCGAACCACGAGACGGATGTAGTTTCCCGAAATGAATCGCTCATCGTTCCCCCGAAACCAACTTTGCCATGAGCCGCGAACTGCGGGCAACCAGATCGGTCCTGCCGCTCACGCGCTCGATTGCGAGAGGTGCCCACCCCATCAGCCGCTCACGAATCTATCGCAACAACAGGCCCGCCGATATGGCCGGCTTGCGCAATCCCGGGCATTTTCATGCCTCGAAGGTCGGAAAATCGGCCTCTGAGTCGCAGCCGGAGTCCACAGGATTCGATTTTGTCAAATCGCGTTTGATGTCAGATTCAACTGCGGCTAGATTAGGCCCGAATCAGCCGGTCCTCGGGGGGCGCGGCAACCACCAAAGTCTCACGTTCCGGAATTTTCCGGCGCCAGACGCGGACGGCTTCGCGTTCCCTGAATGGATTCCGTCTGGTCGGGCGCGGCCCCGCGCCGCGTGTGTGTCTTCGTCAAAGTAACGCGTTTTCGAGTTCGGCGGCTGGCGTCTCCAGCATCCGGACAGCAGAAACGATTCCGGCCAAAAGCAGCAGATGAGCAGTCCCGCCGCGCCTCTTCAATTCGACACTTTGAGCTCGCGCCTGACGTCGCGCGGCGACCTCACCGGCTTCTTCATGGAGTTGACGGCCGAGATCGGCGCCGACAGCTATATGCTGGTCGCGATCGTCCACGACCAGGACCGCAACGATGCGCGCATCGTCTCGTCGAACTGGATCTTCGATGCCATCGAGCTGATCGGAAAGCGGCTGATCGCCGGGCTCGCGCAAGGCGCGCTCACGGTCGCGCCCGGTATCCGCCCAAGACCGCTGGTGGCATCCCAGGCGCCCGAGGCGGACGGATTGGTCTCCGGCGAAGAGGCGCGCCTTCTCGACGTGCTCGGCCATGCCGAGATCTATTCGCTGAGGCTGAATGTCGGCCGCCAGCGCCTGTTCGCCTTGTTCTCGGCCGCAACGGCCGGTCAGATCGACCAGCCGGCGCTGATGAAGGCGCAGTTGAAGTGCTGCTATGCGCTGTCGCACATCCCGCAACTGATCGCCGCCGCCGCCATGCAGGATCCGTTGTCGGATCGCGAGCGCGAATGCCTGTTCTGGGTCTCCGAAGGCAAGACCACCGACGAGGTCGCCGTCATCCTTGGCGTGTCCTCCAACACGGTCAACAGCTACATCACCCACGCCATCCAGAAATTCGCGGCCAGCAACCGTGCGATGGCCATCGCCACGGCGATCAGGAGTGGCATCATTTGAGACACGCCGACATCAAGGACGCCGCCGAGGCCCTTTTCGACGACCAGCGCAGCCCGTTCGGCGCCTTCTCGCTCGGGTCCGAAACGCATCACGCCGTCACCATTCCCGATGCCGTGCGCCGCTGCCGCTGGATTGCCATCGACATCAATGCCTCGGCCTTCGGCATGTTCTTCGTCAGCCCGTCGCCGGAGCGGGCGCGGCTGGTCCCGTGCTTCGATTCCGACTATCCGAGCAACGCGGCGGCGACCAAGTTCATCGCCGGCGCCAATGGTGAAGAGATCGTGCGCCATACACGCATCTCGACCGGACCGCGCTGGTGGACGGATGACGGTGTCGCCGCCATGGCGCAGATGTTCGGCAATCTCGCCTGGAGCGAAGAGATGGCGCCGCTGGTGCCCGGCACCAGCGGCATCGCCTTTCCCGTCCATGCGGACCGAGGCCAGTGCGGCCTCGTGGTATTCCTTGGATCGGAGATCGCGTTGCCCCAGGATGCGCTCTACGAAATCCACGCCCGCTGCTTTTCGCTCTTCGCCGCCGTCGCGCGCATGCGCCCGAGCGACGCCGGCAAGATGCGCGCGATCTCCAAGCGCGAGCTCGAATGCCTGAAGCTGACCGCCAACGGCAACACCAGCGAGGAGATCGCGCGGCTGCTGAAGCTGTCGGTGCACACCGCCAACCAGTACCTCACCCAGTCGACCCAGAAGCTCAACGCCGTCAACCGCAACCAGGCGGTTGCCAAGGCGCTAAGGCTTGGATTGATCGAATGATGCTTGTCGCCGCAACGGCGCGTCAGAACGCCAGCGGCTCGACCTTGCGGATACGCGCCTGTTCGACCACCGCCTCGAGCAGGGCCGTATTGTGCTCGGGGTCCTCGCCAGGCTTCTCGAACGAGACGTAGTTGACCGCGACCGAAGCGCCGTTCTCGTTCAGCGTCAGCTGGAAATACACGGTCACCCCGGGCGGCCTGAGCTCCAGGTCGAGCACGATGCGCGGGCTTCCGCTCCAGTCGACGTGAGCCTCGCCGCCATGGCCGAGCCTGAGCGTGCCCGGCATGAAGAACAGCTCCGCCGCGGAATCGACCAGGTCCGACAGGCAGGCGAAATGCTCCAGCCGGATGAAGGCTATATAGTCTGCGACGTCGATCAGCCTCAGTTCGCCCACCACTTGCTCGATGGCGCTGGCGACGATGATCTCGCGGGATTTTGCGTGCGGTTGCCGGTTCATGAAATCTGTCTGCGCTCAGCCTTTTTCGAGTAGACGATCCGCACCAGTTCGGCGACGGCCTGGTAGAATTGCGACGGGATCACATTATCGACCGAAACTTGCTTGTACATGGAGCGGGCGAGCGCCACGTCCTCGAAGACCGGAATGTTGTGCTCCCTGGCGATCTCGCGAATCTTGAGCGCTACCAGATCCTGCCCCTTGGCCAGCACGAGCGGCGCCGAATCCTCGTCGCGCACATATTTCAGCGCGATCGAGAAGTGCGTCGGGTTGGCGATGATCAGCGTCGCGCGCGGCACCGCCGTCATCATCCGCTTGCGCGCCCGGTCGCGCGCCAGCGAGCGCAGCCGCGACTTGACGATCGGGTCGCCCTCGGACTGCTTGAACTCGTCCTTGACCTCCTGCTTGCTCATGCGCAGGTCCTGCTTCCAGTGGAAGCGCGACCAGACGATGTCGATCGCCGCGATCAGTCCCATGACGAAGACGATCGCCACCAGGATGTCGACGGCGATGCCGCGTATGACGAGGCCGAAGGCGACGGGATTGGTGATCATGCCGGCGAGCAGCTTGCGATGATCTTCCGACAGGGTGAAGACGAGCACGGCGGTGGCGAAGCCGACCTTGCCGAGCGACTTCAGGAACTCGACCCAGCCCTGGACGCCGAACATCCTGTTCCAGCCCTTGACGATAGAGATGCGCGAAAGCTGCGGCCTGATCCGCTCGCCGACGAATTGCGGCATGTTCTGGAGCACCGAGGCGCCGATGCCGGCAACCGTCAGCAGCACCAGCAGGCTTAGGACGGCGCGGCCCACTTCCAAAATGACGATCTTGTAGAGGGCGATGACGTCGGTCTCGGTGTCCATCGGCCAGGCTTCCGGCTTCTCCAGGAACATCGACAGGAACATGCCGAGGTCGACGACGGCATCCTTGGCGTAGAAGACGGTGAACACCAGTATGGCGACGAAGGATGCCAGGATCGCGGTTTCCCTCGAATGGGGCAGCTTGCCCTGTTCGACGGTGTCGCGGATCTTCTTTTCCGTCGCCTCTTCGGTTTTCGAGTCCTTGTCGACCGCTTCGGCCATGCCTTAGGCGGCGTTCTGGGTCGAGGGAAGTTCGAACGCGCCTTCGCGCGAGAGCCGGATCGTCGTCGTCACGATGGTCTTGCGCGCCGCCACGATGTCGGCGGCGGGAATCCCCTCGGAACCCTGTCCGAGTTCGGACTCGATCATGCGCCGGGAGCGCGCGCCGATCGCCGACAGCACCGATTCGGCGAGTGCGGCCGAGGTACCGCGCAGCGCCAGCGTGACCAGTTCGGTCGACAGCCCGTCGAACAGCAGCACGCGAGCCTTCTGGGCGAGCAGCGGCAGATCGTCGAAAGCGAACAGCCGCGCTCGCACGCCCTCGAGATCGGGCGTGCCGGCAGCTTCCAGATCCTGCATGACCTCATCGAGCTGCGGCTTGTCCAGCTCATTGAGCACGCTGGCGACGCGGGCCTGTCCGGCAGAGGTGTCCTTGGTCGAGGTTTCCGCCAGCACGCTGATGCGCAACCGGTTCTCGACGATCCTGGTGGCGGCGGCCGGGACGTTGGCCATGGTCACCATGCGTTTGATGATTTCACCGCGCATCGGCTTCGCCAGCGTCAAAAGCACGCCCGCCGCCGCCTGCGGCGCCAGTTTCGACAGGACCATGGCTGCCGTCTGCGGATGTTCGCCGGCGAGGAAAGCGCTAAGCCGCGCCGGTTCGAGCTTTTCCAGATCGGGCCAGATCGGCGGCGGCCCTTCCGGCGCCGCCTCCGGCTTCTTGTTGCCCATGATGGCGCTCATCTCTTCGGGCGAAAGCGATTCGTTGAGGATGGTGTCCATCCTGTCGGCGGAATCGAGCAGCCCCGCCCCCTCGGTGAATTCGGCCTCGAATTCGGCGACGATGCGTTCGAGATCGCTTTGCGGAATCGTCCTGAGCAGGCGGGCGCCTTCGATCAGCGCCTTCAGTTCTTCCTGCTTGAAGAATTTGAGCAGGCGGCTGGCCGACGGCTTGCCCATCGCCACGAGTATGGCGGCCGCCTTCTGCGCGCGCGTCAGGGTCGCCGGCGTCGTCATGCCTTTCGCCTCCGCTGCCATCGGCAAGCCCTCCGACCCATGTCTAGGCGCCCTTCGTGCCGGCGATGATTTCGGTCAGCCTGATGCCGAAGCGAGAGGGGTCGCTTTCGAGCACGGTGATCTCGCCGCGCGCGATCTTGCGGCCGTTGACCACCACGTCGACCGGCTCGCCGATACGGCGGTTGAGCGCCACCGTCGACCCCTTCTGCAGCGCCATCAGGTCGGACACCGGCATTTCGGTGCTGCCCAGGATGATCTGGACATCGACGGGGATGTTCATGATGACGCTCGAATTGGCCTCTGAAGCGGCCCTGAACGCCAAGTCGGGGCGCTGCTCCTCTTCATGCAGGACCCCGCGCAATTCCTCGATGGCGCGATCGAGCTGCTCGTCCGGCTGGTCGAGGTCTGGTTCTGCCTTGGTCTTGCCCATGCGTCGTCTCCAAAAGCTCAGGCGCGTCCGGCACCAGCCGGCATGAGCCCGTCGATAAAGTCCTTCCCGGCATCGAACGGATGCTTGATTCGGACGGTGTAATTCTGTCCCAGCTTGCCGAACTCGCATACGAACAGCGTCTTGCCGCGCGCGCTGAGGCGCACCCGCGATTGCGCCGTCTCGTCGAGATCGATGACCTGGCCCACTTCCAGATTGGCGAGATCGCCGAGCGTCAGCCGCGCCAGCGGCATGGTGGCCTCGAGCGCCACGGTCGAGCGCATCACCTCTTCCGAAAAGCGTGCGCGCCAGCTGGTCCCGTGATCGTCCTCGCCGATACTGGCGGTGCCGCCGCGGCTGGCCAGCACGACACGCTGCGGAATCGTCACCGTGATGGTGCCGCTATCGGCCGGCGTCGAGATACTGAGCACGATGCGGACCGCCGCGCCGTCGCGCAGCACGTGGCGCCTGGCCTCGGTGCCCGACATGGCCCGCGGTGCGGGCAGGCGCAGGTCGAGCGAGCGCCGGCCAGATCCGTTCAGCGCCTGCGCCACCTCCTGGAATACCATGGTCGAGACATCAGCCTCGATCTGCGACAGGTCGCGCTCGATCGGCGACGCCGGCACATCCGGGTCGCCGCCGAACAGCGTCGAGACCATAATGGCGATCGCCTGGGCATCGATCACCAGCGTCATCGCGTCGGAAGATGCGGGCGAGCCGACGACGGTCATGGCGAAATTGTCGCCGGCGCGCGAACGCGCCTCGGGGACGCGGCCGATCTCGACGGCCCTGAGGTCGACGATCACCGGAACGCCAAGCTCGCCCGCCAGACCTTTCTGCAGCACTGGCACGGCGCGTTCGGCCATGGCGCGGCCGGCGTCGATGACCTGATCGGCCTCGCCGCTGTCGCCGACCAGGCGCTCGATGATCAGCGAGCGCGCTTGCGCGGGATTGCCCGGACTGGTCATGACAATTCCGGCACCGGTCTGTCGCGCATCGCTCAAGCCGCCTTCTTCTCGGCGCTGCCGGTGTTCATCGTGCTCTGCTCGACGGCGTCGATGGTCGGGCGCTCATAGGACGAGATGGTCTTGCGGCCGAACTCGATCGCCACCTGCGGCAGCGCACCGTTCATGTAGGCGAGCAGCGTCTGCTTGACGATTATGTAGAGGCGGTTCTTCTTCTCGCGCACTGTCTTGACCTTGGTGGCGACAGGCCCGACCACCGCGTAGGACAGGAAGATGCCGAGGAAGGTGCCGACCAGGGCCGCGCCGATCAGGCCGCCGAGGATTTCCGGCGACTGGTCCAGCGCGCCCATCGCCTTGACGACGCCGAGCACTGCGGCGACGATGCCGAGCGCCGGCAGGCCGTCGCCGACCGCGACCAGCGCGTGATAGGCCTTCATCTTGTCGGATTTGATGGTCTGGATTTCCTCGTCCATCAGCGCCTCGATCTCATGCGAGCGGGCATTGCCGATGATGATGATGCGGCAGTAGTCGCAAATGAAATGCGTCAGGTCGTGGTTCTTGAGTACGGTCGGAAAGGCCTGGAAGATGGCCGACTCCTCGGGATTGTCGATATGCGCCTCGACCTCGCTGCGCGACTTCGAGCGCAGTTCGCGCATCAGGCTGTGCAGCACGCCGAGCGTTTCCAGATAATCCTGCTCCTTCGGCACCGCCTGCTTGAAGGCTTCCAGAATGCCCTTGCCGGTATCCTTGACCGTCTTCATCGGATTGGCGACCAAGAAGGTGCCCAGTGCTGCGCCGCAGATGACCACGGCTTCCCAGGGCTGCACCAGCACATGCAGATGGCCGCCCATGGCCATGAAGCCGCCCAGGACGCAGCCGAGCGTCACCACCAGTCCAATCAGAATGCCCACGACAGGTCCTTCCGCATTTCACATCAGAAGCAAGGGATAGTCCCCGTGCCTTGTGTGAGGCTTGAATCGGAGCCGCCGTAGACGATTCAGTTTCGCGCAAGGAAGTGGGGTTATCGTACTGGCAAAGCTTCGGCCGGAGGCACATCCTTTGCTCAGTACCTATACCAGCTATCAGCTGATTGCCAAAGACATCGGCAAGTCGATCGACCGCATCGAGCAGCAGCCGACGGTCGATCGCGATACCCAATATTACCTAGCCAACATCACCAAGGTGAAATCGATCGACGATTTCGTCAAGAATGACCGGCTGTTCAAATATGCCATGAAAGCCTACGGGCTGGAGAACATGGACTACGCCAAGGCCTTCATGGTCAAGGCGCTCAAGGAAGGCGTCTCCAATCCCAACAGCTTCGCCAACAAGCTGACCGACAAGCGTTACGCCGAGTTCGTCAGCGCCTTCAACTTCGCAGCCAACGGCGCCGACGCGACCATCTACAACAAGGCGCAGCAGCTGGTCACGAAGAACTACGCCACGCAGGCCGAAATCGCCGGACTTGATCCGAACTCGAGCTATGTCAAGGCCGAGACGACCTACTACCTCGCCAACATCACCAAGGTTAAGTCGGTCGACGAACTGATGTCGAACAACCGGCTCTACACCTATGCGCTTGCCGCGTTCGGTCTCGATTCGGCGACCGAGAACAAGGATCTCATAAAGCAGGTCCTGCAAGGCGGCGTGCGCGACCCCGACAGCATCGCCAACAAGCAGACGAACCCGGCCTATGCCGGTCTTGCCTCGGCCCTCAATTTCGAGGCTTACGGCGCGACCGCCACCACCATCAATTCCGCACAGCAGCCGACGGTCGACAAGTACATGCGGCAGACGCTGGAGGAGGATGCCGGCGAAACCAACGAGGGCGTACGGCTGGCGCTTTATTTCGACCGCAAGGCGCCTGATATCACCAGCTGGTACGATGTGCTGGCCGATACGGCACTTGCCAGCGTGGTGCGCACCGCGCTCGGCCTGCCCGATTCCTTCGCCACCGCCGACATCGATAAACAGGCGCAGCTGTTCGAGCAGAAGCTCGACATCGCGGATTTCTCCGACCCCGAAAAGCTCGGCAAGTTCCTGACCCGCTTCACCTCGATGTACGAGATCAATCACCCGACCTCGACGGCCGTGACGTCGATCAGCGTGCTCTTCGCCAAGCCGGTCACGGCGGGCATCTCCACCGACCTTATGATGGCCATGCAGAAATTGAAGTTCTGATCATGCGGGACAGTCTCTACGTTGCCCTTTCCGCGCAGATCGCGCTCGAGCGCCGGCTCGACACGATCGCCGACAATGTCGCCAACGCCTCGACCGTCGGCTTTCGCGCCACCGGCGTGAAGTTCGAGGACGTTGTGTCGGGTGTCGGCCAGAAATCGGTGTCCTTCGCCTCGCCGGGCAAGACCTATCTTTCCGGCGCGCACGGTGCCTTGACCGAGACTGGCAATCCGTTCGACTTCGCGATCCAGGGCGATGCCTGGTTCGCTATCGATACGCCGGTCGGCACCGTGATGACCCGCGACGGCCGCTTTTCGATGAACGAGAATGGCGAGTTGATGTCGGTCGAGGGTCATCCGGTGCTCGACGCCGGGGGCGCGCCGATCCAGCTCGACCCCCGCAATGGTCCACCCAAGGCCGGGGCCGACGGATCGCTGCGCCAGAACGAGCAGCTCGTCGGTTCGATCGGGATCTACAATTTCGACCCGGGCGAGAATTTCGTGCGCTACGGCAATTCCGGCATCGTGCCTGCGCGCACGCCCGAGCCGGTCACCGACCGGTCCGACGTCGGCGTCGCTCAGGGTTTCGTCGAGGAGTCCAACGTCAATCCGGTGCTGGAGATGACGCGGCTGATCATGGTCCAGCGCGCCTTCGAGAACACCGCCGCCCTGATGCGGCAGACCGATTCCTCCACCGACGAGGCGATCAAGACGCTCGGCTCGAAGTAGCATGCCGCTCCAGCCATCCTTACGCGCACCCGAAAGACAGCTCCAGCCCGCGCCGGAGGACCGGCTTGCCGCGCTTGAACGGATATTGCGGCGCTTCGGCAACGCCGACGCGTTGGTCAAGCGCGGCGGCCTCGTCTCCGAAGTAACGCCCACCCACTACAAGGTGCGCGGCCTTTCCGACTTCGCCAGATTGGGCGACATCGTCGAGCAGCGCGGCCAGGCCGGCGCGCGCCGCGGCGAGATCGTCAAGATCAGCCGCGACGAGGTCGTCGTGGCGCCGTTCGAACGCAGCGCCGACGCCGGTATAGGCGACGCCGTGTTCCGCCGGGGTCCGCTCGCGGTGGCGCCGCACGCCTCGTGGCGCGGCCGCACCATCGACGCGCTCACCCGGGTGATCGACGGCGGCTCGCCGTTGACCAGGGGTGGCGACATGCCGGGCGGTGCCACGACGCCCGGCGCCATGGCCCGGCAGCGCGTTGGCACGGCGTTCATGACCGGCGTCAAGGTCATCGACATTTTCACGCCGCTGTGCCTGGGCCAGCGCCTCGGCGTCTTTGCGGGTTCTGGTGTCGGCAAGTCGACGCTGCTGGCCATGCTCGCCGGCGCCGACGCGTTCGACACCGTCGTCGTGGCGCTGATCGGCGAACGCGGCCGCGAGGTCCGCGAATTCCTCGAGGACACCATCGGCGACAGCATGGCCAAGACCGTCGCCGTCGTGGCCACCAGCGACGAGAGCGCCATGATGCGCCGACGCGCGCCGGACACCGCCATGCGCGTCGCCGAGCATTTTCGCGACCAGGGCCACCGTGTGCTCCTGGTGCTGGATTCGATCACCCGCTTCGCACACGCGCTGCGCGAGGTTGCGACCGGAACCGGCGAGCCGCCGGTCGCCCGCGGTTATCCAGCCTCGGTTTTCACCGAGCTGCCGAAGCTGCTCGAGCGCGCCGGACCGGGCGCGGAAGGACCCGGGATTGAAGGCAGGGGATCGATCACCGCCATCATCTCCGTGCTCGTCGATGGCGACGACCACAACGATCCGATCGCCGATTCCGTGCGCGGCATCCTCGACGGCCATGTCGTGCTCGACCGTATGATCGCCGAACAGGGCCGCTATCCGCCGGTCAATCCGCTGTCGTCGATCTCGCGCCTGGCCGGCAAGGCCTGGAGCGTCGAACAGCGCGCGCTGGTGACGCGGCTGAAGTCCATGATCTCACGCTTCGAGGATACCCGCGACATCCGCCTGCTTGGCGCTTATCAGGGCGGTGTCGATGCCGAGCTCGACATTGCCGTGCGCCAGGTGCCGCTGATCTACGAGGCGCTGGCGCAATCGCCGAAGGACCGCCCGTCGGCCGATCCGTTCTCGGATCTCGCCCGCTATCTCAAGGGAAAGCAAAATGCCGAACCAGGGGACTGAACTCCAGCAGACCGAGCGCATCCTGCGCGAGATGATCGCCGAGGCAAAGGCCGAAGAAGAGATCGAGGTCAGCCGCAACTCGGCCATCGACGGGCTGTTTTCGCCAGGAAAACGGCAGGCGCCTTCAAGGCACGAATGGCCGCAGCCGCCAAGGCCGCAGTTTCCCAAATTGGGCAAGAAGGCGGACCGGCGCGGCGACCTCGTCATCGCCGCGCTCGGCGTTACGCTGGGCCTGACCTGTGCCTTGTTTCCCTGGTACATCTTCTTCAACCAGGAACAGTTCGGCGTTCAGGCGATCAAGTTCGGCGGCACCGGCAGCAATTCGGGACGCGAGGGAGGCGGCGTGATGGCCGAACGCAGCGCGCCGCTGACGGTGAGGGACGTACCCAACGCCAGCGTCGACCTGTTTGCCACCGGAACGTTGCAGGACGATGTCAATCCGATACCGCCCGGCGAGCAGCCCTTCCCGGCCGACGTGGCAAAATTCCGCATGGTTCATGTCGCCAACGGCCGCGCCATGATCGAGGACGATTCCGGCCTGTGGATCGTCCAGCGCGGCTCCACGCTGCCGGATTCCAGCACAGTGTCGTCGATCGAGCAGCGCAACGGCAAATGGGTCATGCTCACCAGCGCCGACCAGGTGATCGAGCTTTCCAGGTAAGTCAGTCGCGGCTCTGCCTTGCGGCCGTCCGCAAGGTCCGCGCAAGACTGGCGGCCTAGTCTTTGGGCACATGCCCGGAGATTCCCATGGAGCCCGTTTCCCTTTTCGATCTCGCCGCCAAGCAAGCGCAGTGGTTGGCCGTTCGCCAGTCGGCGGTCGCCGGCAACATCGCCAACGCCAATACGCCGGGCTACACGGCAAACGATGTCGAGCCGTTCGAGAAGGTGCTCGACCGCGCCGCGGTATCGCTGCAGACGACGCAGGCCGGCCATCTCGGCAACGCGGCGACCAATGCCGGCTTCGCGATCAAGCCGCAGGAAGACGACGGCGTCGTCATGCCGTCCAAGAATTCGGTGGTGCTGGAAGACCAACTGCTCAAGGCCGGTGAGGTGCGCCGCTCCTTCGAGCTCAACACGGCGATCGTCAAAGCGTTTCATTCGATGATGATGATGGCGGTGAAGAGCTGATCATGGACGCACTGACCGCAGCCCTGAAAGTCGCAGCTTCCGGCCTCGGCGCTCAATCGGAGCGCCTGCGCGTGGTTTCGGAAAACCTCGCCAATGCCCAGTCGACCGGCACCACGCCCGGCGCCGACCCATATCGCCGCAAGACCATCAGCTTCGTTTCCGAGCTCGACCGGACCTCCGGCAGCTCGACGGTTGAAGTGAACTCGATCGATCGCGATCCCAGTGACTTCCCCGTCGAGTTCCAGCCCGGCAACGAGGCCGCCGACGACAAGGGCTACGTCAAGATGCCCAACGTCAACGTGCTGATCGAAATGGCCGACATGACCGAGGCCAACCGCTCCTACGAGGCCAACCTGCAAGTCGTGAAGCAGGCGCGCGACCTCATTTCAATGACCATCGACCTGATGAGGAACCAATGATCGTGAACGGCATCGGCGCGCTCAACCTCAAGCCTGGGCTGGGCGACACGGCGACCGACCTGCTTCAGGGCGGCGTTGCACCCACGACATCAGGCAATCTCGGCACGTCCTTTGCCGAAGCGCTGAGCCAGGCGGCCTCCAAGACGGTCAGCACTTTGCAGAATGCCGAGCAGGTGTCGCTCCAGGCGCTCAAGGGCGACGCCGACACCCGCCAGGTCGTCGATGCCGTGATGAGCGCGCAGCAGGCGCTTCAGACCGCCGTCGCCATCCGCGACAAGGTCGTCTCGGCCTATCTCGAAGTCAGTCGCATGGGCATCTGAGGAGCCAGGTCATGAAAGCACTCGCCATCGCCGCCACCGGCATGAATGCCCAGCAGACCAATCTGGAAGTCATCGCCAACAATATCGCCAACATCAACACCACCGGTTACAAGCGCGCGCGCGCCGAATTCTCCGACCTGCTTTACCAGGTCGACCGCACGCAAGGCGTGCCCAACCGCTCCAATGCCTCGCTGGTGCCGGAAGGCGTTTCCATCGGCCTCGGCGTCAAGACGACCGCCGTGCGCAACGTCCACACCCAGGGCGAGCTGACCAGCACCGGCAACAGTTTCGACATGGCGCTTACCGGCAGGGGCTGGTTCCAGATCGAGGGCGGGGACGGCGGTACGCTCTATACCCGCGCCGGTGCCTTCAACACCAATGCGACCGGCCAGTTGGTGACCGTGGACGGCGCCAATGTCATTCCGGCCATTAGCGTGCCTGTCGACGCCGTCGAGGTCATCGTCAACAAGACCGGCCAGGTGTTTGCCCGTATCGACGGCCAGACCGATTTGCAGAATCTCGGCCAGCTCCAGATCGTCAACTTCGCCAACGAGGCGGGCCTCGCGCCGCTCGGCGACAATCTGTTCCAGGAAACGACGGCGTCCGGCCCGGCCAATGCCGGCGTGCCCGGAGATCCCGGCTTCGCCACCATCCAGCAAGGCTATCTCGAGGCTTCCAATGTCGACCCGGTCAAGGAAATCACCGAACTGATCTCGGCGCAGCGCGCCTATGAGATGAATTCCAAGGTCATCCAGGCCGCCGACGACATGGCCTCGGTCGTTTCCAAGAACATCAGGTAACGGATGATGGCGATGCCGGTCTCCTGCTCCGCTTTGCGTCGCACCGCGCTTGTCCTGGCGCTGGTGGCCGGCGGCATGCCGGCTTTCGCTCAGGAGACGGCAAACCAATCGGCCACCCGGATCGCCAGCAATCAAGCTGCCGGCGAGGTCGTGCTGATCCCAAACCGGGTCATCTATCCGGGCGAGACCATCGAGCTCGCCGCCTTGAAACAGGTGACCCTGGTCCCGGGCAAGCACAAGCCGGACGCTGTCGCGACACGCGCCGAGGAGCTGCAGGGCAAGGTCGCCAAGCGCACGCTGCTGCCCGGCCGCTACATCCCCGCCACCGCCCTCCGCGAGGCTTGGCTGGTCGAACAGGGCGCCGCCGTGCAGGTCTTCTTCATCGCTGGCGGACTGACGATATCAGCCACCGCCGTGACGTTGCAGCCGGGTTCGGCCGGTGATCTGGTCAAGGTCCGCAACGTCGACAGCGGCAAAATTCTCTCCGGCACTGTGATGGCCGACGGAACCATCCGGGTCGGCACTTCATGATGCGCGCGCTTGCCCTTTTGCTCGCGGCCGCGCTCGGCCTGCAGCCGGCGCTCGCCGACGGCCTCACGCCGAAGGCCAAGCGCGAGCTTGCGGCCAGGAATGGTGGCGCCTTCGTCGATCCGGAATATGATCCGGCCACCACCACCCGCATGTTCCGCGTCTCGCCCGGGCCAAGCACGCTGCCGCCGGGCCAGGTCGCTTCTCGCATCAAGGACATCGCCCAACTGCAAAGCTCGCGCGACAACCAGCTCGTCGGCTACGGTCTGGTCATCGGGCTCGCCGGATCGGGCGACAGCCTGCGCAATTCCCCCTTCACCGAGCAGTCGATCCGCGCCATGCTCGAAAATCTCGGCATCGCCACCGAAGGCGGCAGCGCGCGCGCCAAGAACGTCGCCGCCGTCATCGTCACCGCCAACATGCCGCCCTATGTGCAGTCGGGCGCCCGCATCGACATCGACGTGTCGTCGATGGGAGACGCCACCTCGCTTGCCGGCGGCACGCTGATCATGACGCCGTTGAAGGCGGCCGATGGCGAGATCTATGCCGTCGGCCAAGGCTCGGTCATCGTTTCCGGCTTCACCGCCAAGGGGCAGGCCGAGCAGCTGACGCAAGGCGTGCCGACCGCCGGCCGCGTGCCGAACGGCGCTATCGTCGAGCGGCAGGTGAAGGCCGAGTTCGATGACCAGGCGATCCTGACGCTGCAACTGCGCAATCCCGATTTCTCGACCGCCATCCGCATCGCCGACGCGATCAACGGCTATACCAGCCAGCGCTTCGGCGCACGCGTTGCGGCCGAGCGCGATTCTCGCACCGTGCAGATCAGGCGACCTAAGGGCGTCTCGGCGGCGCGTTTCTACGCCGAGATCGAGAATCTGGTGGTCGAGTCCGACACGCCGGCCCGCGTCGTCATCGACGAGCGCACCGGCACCATCGTCATCGGCAACGACGTCAAGATCTCGCGCGTCGCCATCAGCCACGGCACGCTGACCGTGCGCATCACGGAAGCGCCGCGCATCGTGCAACCCGAACCCTTCTCCAAGGGCGAAACCGCCGTCGAGCCGTTCACCGCCATCGACGCCAGCCGGCCCGACGCGCGCGTCGCCGTGCTTGACGGACCCGATCTGCAAACCCTCGTCTCCGGCCTCAATCGCCTTGGCGTCAAGCCGGACGGCATCATTGCCATCCTGCAAGGCATCAAGTCGGCCGGCGCCCTGCAAGCCGATCTGGTTCTCCAATAGGCGATGCCGATGATCCCTTTTCTCTCAGCCGATGAAGGACGCCGCACCAGGACTATCCTGCTTGTGGCCGCCGCTCTCACGGCCGTGTCCTTCTCCGGCAACGGCGCATCTGGCGAGGAGGCCGTTCGCCAGCTTCTGCCCGGGGCGCCACCCGCACCGGCGCCACAGCAGTTGGCCAGGGAAAAGCTGCCCGACGAAAGCGAAATCCAGCGCTTCTGTTCCAACATCGCCGATGCCGCCCGCGACCGCCGCTATGTCTTGCAGGCGGACGAACTGAAACAGCTCCAGGCGGGGATCGACCAGCGCATGAAGGCGCTGGACGAAAAAAAAGCTGAATACGAGACCTGGCTGAAGCGTCGCGAGGTCTTCCTGGCCCGGGCCGAGGACAGCGTCGTCAAGATCTATGCCGGCATGAAGCCCGATGCGGCCGCGGAGCGACTGGCGATCGTCAACGCCGATCTGGCCGCCGCCATCCTGATGAAGCTCGATTCACGAAAGGCCGGCGTCATCCTCAACGAAATGGACCAGAAGGCGGCGGCGACGCTCACCGGCATCATGGCCAGCGCGGCCCGAAGGGTAGATCCGTCATGATCCGCAGAATACTCATCCTGTGCGCGGTGGCGGCACTGTCCGGCTGCGGAACCAACCTCAAGGAGATCGGCAGGGAACCGGCGTTGTCGCCGGTCGGTTCCGGCATCGGCAACGACGGAGCTGCGCCCTATAGCTATCCCGAGCCGCCTGCGGCGCCGGTCAAGAAATTCTCGTTGTGGGACGATCGCCAGAGCCGGCTGTTCACCGACCCCAGGGCGTTGCGCGAAGGCGACATTCTCACCGTTAGGATCAAGCTCAACGACAAGGCCAACTTCAAGAACCAGAACGACCGGAGCCGCACCGCCGCGCGCAAGCTGGGTTACGATGTCACGCTCGGATGGGAGGGCAACAGCACGAGCGGCAAGGGCGACGCCGGCCTGAGCTCCAGCACCGAAACCAACGCGGACGGCGAGATCAAGCGCTCGGAGAACCTGGAGCTCAACGTCGCCGCCGTCGTCACCGAGGTCCTGCCCAATGGCAATTTGATGATCAGGGGCTCACAGGAAGTGCGCGTCAATTATGAGCTCAGGGTCCTCACCATCGCCGGCATGGTGCGCCCGTCGGATATCGGCGCGGAGAACACCATCTCCTATGAACGCATCGCCGAGGCGCGCATCTCCTATGGCGGCCGCGGCCGCGTCAGCGAGATCCAGCAGCCGGCCTACGGCCAGCAGGTCCTCGACCAGGTTCTTCCGTTCTAGGCATTGGAGACCGCAGCACCATGGCCAATGTCGAACAGGTTCCGTCTCGCAAGGGTCCTTCCCTTGCCGTCCAGGGCGCCATGCTGCTGGTGGTGACGGCGGCCGCCATCGGCATGGGCTGGATGTCCGGAGGCTATCTCAAGGGCGTCGGCGGACCGGTGCCGGTGCCGGCCGCGCCGGAGAACGAGGGCAAGGTCGCCCAGCCCGACGCATCGGAACCAAGCGCGGGACCCACGCTCGTCGCGCTGGCGCCGATCACCACCAACATCGCCTCGCCGGCGGAAACCTGGATCAGGATGGAGGTGTCCGTGGTCTATGACGCGCCTCAGCCGCCGGCGATGGCCGATGTCATCCATCAGGACCTGCTGGCCTTCGTGCGCACCTTGAAGATGCACCAGATCGAAGGCGCCAGCGGCTACCAGCACCTGAAGGCGGATCTCGAGGAACGCGCCTCGATCCGCAGCCAGGGGCACGCCAAACAAGTACTCATAAGGACATTGCTGGTCGAATGAGGAAGTTCCTTCTCGCCGCCGCGCTGATCGGCGCCGCCACCTCCGTCGCGGCGGCCCAGCAGCTGGATCTCGGCGGCATCGGCAAGGCCGACGGCGCCACTGTCGGCTACATCATCCAGATGTTCGGCCTGCTGACCGTGCTGTCGGTGGCACCGGGGCTGCTGATCATGGTGACGAGCTTCACCCGTTTCGTCATCGCCTTCTCGATCCTGCGCGCCGGCATCGGCCTGCAGTCGACGCCGGCAAACCTCATTCTCATTTCGCTGTCGCTGTTCATGACCTTCTATGTCATGGCGCCGACCTTCGACCAGGCCTGGAACACCGGCGTCAAGCCGCTGATGGACAACCAGATCAGCCAGACCGAGGCCTTCGACAAGATCTCGGATCCGTTCCGCACCTTCATGCTGCACAACGTGCGCGACAAGGACTTCGATCTATTCGCCGACCTTGCTCGCGAGCGCGGCCAGGCCGTTTCGCGTGAGACCGTCGACCTGCGCATCCTGGTGCCTGCCTTCATGATCTCGGAGATCCGTCGCGGCTTCGAGATCGGCTTCCTGATCGTGCTGCCTTTCCTGGTCATCGACCTGATCGTCGCCACCATCACCATGGCGATGGGCATGATGATGCTGCCGCCGACCGTGGTGTCGCTGCCGTTCAAGATCCTGTTCTTCGTCCTGATCGATGGTTGGAATCTGCTCGTCGGCAGCCTGGTGCGTTCCTTCCACTAATCGTCTCTGCGTCTCGCCGTCACGGCCAAAGAAGGCGCCCTCTGCCGGATCGGCCGGCGCGAGGCGCCGTCGAATTTCCCGAAGATTATTTTCGATTAACCGTCCGGTTTAGCCCTTTGGTAGGGACTTGCCGCCATAGTCGCTCGCAGATGGCGGGTGATCGATTTCAACGGTCATGGGCATGATGCCGCTCCGTCATACCGGACAATCCGGTATGTCAAAAAAACACCTGTAAAAACAAGGTACGAGTAGCCATGGCCAGTATCATGACCAATGCCTCGGCGCTGACCGCGCTGCAGAGCTTGAACGCCACAAACAAGAACCTCGAAGCCACCCAGTCCCGCATCTCGACGGGCTATCGCGTCTCCCAGGCTTCGGACAACGCCGCCTACTGGTCGATCGCCACCACGATGCGTTCCGACAATGCGGCTATGTCCACCGTTTCGGACGCGCTCGGCCTCGGCGCCTCGAAGGTCGACACCGCCTACACCGGTATCAGCAGCGCGATCACCACCATCAACCAGATCCAGCAGAAGCTGACCGCATCCTACGGCCAGACGGACGCATCCAAGGAAAAGACCCAGACCGAAATCAAGGCTCTTCAGGACCAGTTGAAGGCCTATGCCGACGGCGCCACCTTCTCCGGCACCAACATGCTCTCGGTGTCCACGGCCACGGGCACCACCGCCGACGTCAAGATCGTTTCGGCCTTCAACCGCAGTGCCGCCGGCGCGGTTTCGATCTCGACGATCGACGTCAACGTCGAAAGCATCAAGCTCTATGACTCCGGCGCTGCTCCGACCGCGAAGGGTATCCTCGACACGGCCCGCCTCGGCACCACCGGCGCCGCGGTCACCACGGCATCGAACCCGACCCTGGGCGCTGCCGCAGCGGCCACCGACACCTATTCGGTCTCCTCGCTGACCATCTTCTCGGGCACAACGGCCGCGAGCGACAGCCAGATCCAGCAGATGATGAACGTCGTCGACGCCGCGCTCAAGGGCATGACGACCTCCGCCACCAAGCTCGGTGCGGCCAAGAGCTCGATCGACCTGCAGAAGACCTTCACGCAGAGCCTGATGGACTCCATCGATCGCGGTGTCGGCCAGCTCGTCGATGCCGACATGAACAAGGAATCGACCCGCCTCCAGGCCCTGCAGGTCCAGCAGCAGCTCGGCATCCAGGCGCTGTCGATCGCCAACGGTTCGTCGCAGTCGATCCTGTCGCTCTTCCGCGGCTGATCGCTCTCAACCGACCACATCAGGCAATCGGGCCGCGCCAAAAGCGCGGCCCGATTTGCGTTTGCTCCAGCCTCGCGCAACCCTCGTTCCTTAACTCTCGAAAGCTGGCCTTTAACAGGCCGTTAACCATATCGCGCTAGTCATGGTTAACCAATAGCTTACAAAACAGGTTGGCGAATCGGCCCGATTGGCACGGCGGCAATCTGCGGGCGGGCCGATGCGGCCTGCGAGGGCAATGCCGGTTCTTGAGAAAGGCTGGCCTCAGAGAAGGAGCGAGTTTCTTGGCGAGCATCATGACAAACGCTGCGGCTTTGACCGCGCTTCAAAGCTTAAACGCCACCAACAAATCGCTCGAACAGACGCAATCCCGGATCTCGACGGGCTACAGGGTCTCCGAGGCCTCCGACAACGCCGCCTACTGGTCGATCGCTACCACGATGCGCTCGGACAATCAGGCGCTGTCGACGGTGCAGGACGCGCTCGGTCTCGGCGCCTCGAAGGTCGACACCGCTTATACCGGCATGAACAACGTGCTGGATACGATCGGCAAGATCAAAACCAAGCTGCTTTCCACCGTCGGCCAGACCGATGCCGCCAAGGCGAAGACGCAGACCGAAATCACGGCACTCCAGGCGCAGATGAAGTCCTTCGCCGACGCGGCCACCTTTTCCGGCTCGAATTTCCTTTCGGTGACCTCCAAGCAGGTCGCGGCCGCCAATGACGGCGTCCAGCCCGACTCGCAGATCGTGTCGTCATTCAATCGCTCCTCGTCGGGCGCCATCTCGCTCGGTACCATCGACATCAACATCGAGAGCACCAAGCTTTTCGACTACGGCCTTTCCACCGAGGTCAAGAACCAAGGCATCCTCGACCGCCAGACCTCGGTCTATTCCACAGCGGCCGCCCAGACCTTGTACGACACCGCCTATGCGACCGCGCTCGCCGGCGGCGCCACCGACATCGCCGCCAACGGCGTCGGCCAGACCGCGGCGGGAGCGGTCACCAAGGTCGACAACGTCTCCGCCTACAATCTCGACATCACGACAGCCGGCGTCACCGACGACATCATCATTCAGATGATCGGCAAGATCGACAAGGTCATGAGCCAGCTGACCGACTCCGCCACCATCCTCGGTTCGGCCAAGAGCAGCATCGACCTGCAGAAGACCTTCACGCAGAGCCTGATGGACTCCATCGATCGTGGCGTCGGCCAGCTCGTCGATGCCGATATGAACAAGGAATCGACCCGCCTCCAGGCCTTGCAGGTGCAGCAGCAGCTCGGCATCCAGGCACTGTCGATCGCCAACAGCTCCTCGCAGTCGATCCTGTCGCTGTTCAAGAGCTAGTCGCACGCGCCGCCTGCGCGTCTCTTTTCCATCCGATTGACGGGCCGCGCCGCAAGCGCGGCCCGATTTCATTTTCGCACAAGCTTCGGGGACTAGTGTTCCGGCGGACAGTCATGCTGGGAGTCGTCGAACCGTGCCGGAACAGATCCAGAGCATCATCTCCAATCTCCGCGGTTTTGGCGTGAAGCGCCTCGCCATGCTGGCGGGCATCGCCATTCTGGTGATGGGCGTCATCGGCATCGCCTCGGTCTACCTGAACCGCCCGGCCTACGACACGCTCTATGTCGGGCTCGACCGCTCCGATGTGAATCAGATCGGCCTGGTGCTGGGCGAGGCCGGTATCGGCTTCGATGTCGGCGCCGACGGAGCCTCCGTGCTGGTGCCGGCCGGCACCACGGCGCAGGCACGCATGCTGCTGGCCGAAAAAGGCCTGCCGACCAGCGCCAATGCCGGCTATGAGCTGTTCGACAATGTCGGCTCGCTCGGCCTCACCTCCTTCATGCAGCAGATCACTCGCGTGCGTGCGCTGGAAGGCGAGATCGCCCGCACCATCCAGTCGATATCAGGCATCAAGGCGGCTCGCGTCCACATCGTCATGTCCGAGCGCGCCAATTTCCGCCGCGACGAGCAACAGCCCTCCGCGTCGGTCGTCATCCGCTATGCCGGCATCGACGCCGAAAAAAGCGCCATGTCGATCCGCCATCTCGTCGCCGCCGCCGTCCCCGGCCTGTCGGCCGACAAGGTGACGGTGCTTGATTCCAACGGCAATCTGCTGGCGGCGGGCGACGATCCCTCCAACACCAGTGCCGCCCGCACGCTGGGCGTCGAGCAGACCGTGGAGGCGCAGATCGGCGACAATATCCGCCGCGCGCTGACCCCCTATCTTGGCCCCGACAATTTCCGCGCCAGCGTCAAGGCCGATGTCAACACCGACACCCGCCAGACCGAGGAAACGATCTTCGACCCCGAGTCGCGCGTCGAGCGTTCGGTTCAGTCGGTGCGCGCCAACGAGAACAACAACCAGAAGCAGGCCTCGACCCCGGCCAGCGTCGAGCAGAACCTGCCCGAGACCCAGACCACGGCCACCGACGGTCCGCAATCATCCTCGCAGAACGACCGCAAGGAAGAGATCACCAACTACGAGATCAACTCCAAGAAGATCGCCACCGTCTCCAACGGCTACAGCGTCACCAAGATGTCGATCGCCGTCGTCGTCAACCAGGACCGGCTCAAGTCGATCCTTGGCAAGGATGCGACACCGGACCAGATCGCCAAGCGCGTCGCCGACATCCAGAAGATGGTAACCTCGGCCACCGGCTTCGACGACAAGCGCGGCGACGTCATCGACGTCTCGGCGGTCGAGTTCATCGACGGCCTGGACGGCGAGGCGATCCCGCAGGCGGGAATGCTCGATTCCATCGGCCAGCATGCCGGCACGATGATCAATGCCGGCGCCTTCATCGTCGTGGTCTTCCTTGTCGCCTTCTTCGGCCTGCGGCCGATGGCGGCGGCGCTGACGGCGAAGGCGACGCCTGCCATATCGGGCCCCAATTTCGATGAAGTCCAGCGCTCGCTGCCGACACCGGAAGCCTCGGCTTCCGCCGATGCGGGTGCCGCCATCGGCGCCTTGCCAGGCGCGCGGCCAGGCTCCAACGCCCTCGACGACCTCCGCCAGAAGATCAGGCCGGCGCCGCAGGAGAGGCTTGCCCGCATGGTAGACATCAACGAGGAGCGCACCGCGCAGATCCTGCGCAAATGGGCGGCCCAGGAAGTCGCGGCGTAAACCATGCCCTCCGTAGCCCTTTTCGATCTTCTCCCCGATTTTGGCACGCGCACGCAGCGCGTCAGCCAACCTCAGGCCGCGGCCGATGCCCCGGCCAGGCCCGAGCAGGCAACTCCGCAGGCTGACATCGGTACTCTTATCGCCGAGGCGGTCGCCCAGGCGGAGGTCACGCTCGCGGAACGCCTTTCGGTTGCCCACGAGGCAGCGTTGGAAGCGGAACGCCAGGCCCATGCCGAGGAGGCAAGAGCCTTTCTCGAAAGCTTCGCCGGCGACCTCGGCACGGCCGTTTCGTCGCGCATCGGCGCCATGGAGGCGCGCGTGACGGACCTCGTCGCGGCGACGGTCGCGCGCATAATCGGCGGCGTCGTCAGCGACGACCTGCAGAAGCGTTCGCTTGAAGCGCTCGCCAGCGCGATCCGCGAAGCGGTCGGCGACGGCGAAGCGGTGCGCATCGCCGTTCGCGGGCCGCTCTCGCTGTTCGAGACGCTGAAAACATCGCTTGGACCAC
Organism: Mesorhizobium sp. M0152; assembly: GCF_040322415.1. Lineage (NCBI taxonomy): Bacteria > Pseudomonadati > Pseudomonadota > Alphaproteobacteria > Hyphomicrobiales > Phyllobacteriaceae > Mesorhizobium > Mesorhizobium sp. M0152. The sequence goes on along the minus strand of NZ_JAMYTH010000026.1, from coordinate 32,024 downwards.
GCGCGGCAAATCTCGACTTCGTCGAGGCGCCCGGATTCGACCTCACGGTCGTCATCGACGAGGCGGTATTCGAGACGCGCATGGCCGAATGGTCGGCAACACTTTCCGAGGTCCTGTCATGAGCGTCGCCGACGCCGATCAAGGCAGGCACGAGATCATCATCGTGCGGCGCGGCCACGACGACCACGACGAGGGTCATCATGGCGGCGTCTGGAAAATCGCCTTCGCCGACTTCATGACGGCCATGATGTGCTTCTTTCTGGTCATGTGGCTGATCAACGCCGCCAACGAACAGACCAAGTCAGCCGTCGCCAGCTATTTCAACCCCGTCAAGCTGGTCGACCGCACGTCGAGCCGCAAGGGCCTGGAGGATCTCGGCGACGGGCCTCGCGCGATAGGGCTGACGGCCGACAACCCGCAGGAGGCGACGGCCAAGTCCGGACAGGGCGGCACAGGCGGCGCCGGCTCATCCGACCACAAGCAGGACAAACAGCAGCCGCAGCGGACGGAACAGCCCGACGAGCAACTCTTCGCCGACCCTTACGCGGTGCTTTCGGAAATCGCCACCGATACCGGGGTGATGCAGAACGTCAGCCAGAAGGGCGACGGCGGCGCGCAGAGTGCCGGCCCGGCGACGGGCGCCTCCGGCGGCGCGTCCTATCGCGACCCTTTCGAGCCGGACTTCTGGTCGCAGCAGGTCGCGGCACCGGGCGCCGAGGCCAGTGCCCAGCGCCCCAGGATCGAGGGCGACCCGCTGAAGCCCGGCGACAAGGTCGCCGAGACGCAGGTCGCCAGGGTCAAGGCCGTGCCGCCGGCACCGCCCGTCAAGGACGCGCCGCTCGAGCCCTTGGCAAAGGATGACAAGGCGGCAGCCGCGGCGATGGCCAAGGCCGGCGACAGCAAGCCCGCCGAGGCGGCCAAGATAGACAACACCGCTGCCGTGCAAGAGGCCGCAAAGCCCGATGCGGACGAAAAGGCGCCGACCGCTGCCGCGCAAAAGGCAGCCGCCGACGTCAAGCGGCAGCTGGCCGACGCCTTCAAGCCTGGCGACAAGCTGCATGATGGCGTCTCGGTTGAAGCCACCGACAAAGGCGTCATCATCTCGATCACCGACCAGCTCGATTTCGGCATGTTCGAAGTCGGGTCGGCGGTGCCGAGCCGCGAACTGGTGCTGGCGATGGAAAAGATCGGCCGCATCGTCAACAGCCAGAAAGGCACCGTCAGCATCAACGGCCACACCGACGCGCGGCCCTTCCGCAGCGCCAGCTACGACAATTGGCGGCTGTCGACGGCGCGCGCGCATTCCGCCTATTACATGCTCGTGCGCGGCGGCGTCGACGAACGTCGTATCACCGAGGTCGCCGGTTTCGCCGACCGCCAGCCGAAGGATGCAGCCGATCCCATGTCGGCGGTCAACCGACGCATCGAAATCCTGATGGCGACTGGCGGATGAAGCGGCTGGCGCTCACCCGCCGCGTGATGGGCCTGTTGCTGCTGGCCGCCGGCCATCCGTCGGCCGGCTTCGCCCAGGATATGCTACAGCCCTATCAGCTGGTGCGCTCGCTGCAGCTCATCCAGGACCGCATCGCCGCCGGGGATCATGCCGCGCTGCCGATGCAGGCCAAGCTGCTCGAGATGACCGACGCGCGGCTGCGCGAGGCGGATGCCGAGGATTTCAAGGACTCCAAGAACTTTCGCGCACTTCTGGTCTACGGCATGAGCGGCGGCAATCCGATGACCGTCGAGGCGGCGGTCTCGCGCTCCATCACGGACTCTCGGAACCTGGCCATCACCAAGGGCATCATCGACTATCTGAACGGACGGCCCGGCGAAGCGATCGAAGCCCTGAGGCCGATCGATCCGATGGCCGTGCCCGGCGATCTCGGCGCGTTCCTTGCTCTGGTCAAGGGTTCGCTGCTCGCCGGCGATGAGCCAAAGGCGGCGCTCACGCTGCTCGACGAGGCCAGACTGCTCGGCCCCGGCACTCTGGTCGAGGAAGCAGCCTTGCGCCGCTCGGTCGGCATTGCCGTGGCGCAAGGCGACGCGGCACGGTTCGCGCTTGCCTCCACCCAGTATGTCGAGCGCTATCTCTATTCGCCCTATGCCAGCCAGTTCGCCGACTCCTTCGTCTCCGGGGTCATCGCGCTGCATATGTCGATCAGCCAGGACAAGCTTGCCGACATCACCTCCATGATGGACCCCGAGCGCGAGAAGGTGATCTACCTGCGCATCGCCCGCCGTGCCGCGATCGACGGCCTGAGCGAACTGTCGGCCTTCGCCTCGGCGCGCGCCGAGCAAGGTCGCGATGGCAACACCAATCTGGGCGATCCGCGCGCCCTGCTCTATTCCAGCCTGTCGACAGTGACGTCCGGCACCATCGAGGACGTGCGCGTCAAACTGGGCAAGATCGACCGCAGCAGGCTGTCGGAAGGCGACCGCGCCTTGCTCGACGCCGCCCAGGCGATCGCCGGCGAAGTGGTGGCGCCGCCTGCTTCCGTTTCCGCCGCAACTCCAGCGCCGGCAGCCGTTGTGCCGCCGCCAGGACCCACGCTTGTCGCCGCCCCGCAAGCCGACGAAGAGGCCGAACTACCGCCGGTCGAAGGCGTGGTTTCCGAGCAGGCCGCTGCTGCGCCATCCAGCAGCCCCGCGGCCGCTGCACCGGACGCGCCGGCTCTGGCAGCCCCAACCGATGCGCCGACTGTCGTGCCCGCGTCGGCGCCCCCCCCCCGGCCCCGGGCGGGCCCCCCCCCCCCAGGCCCCCGGGACCAAAAACCAACCCACCACCAAATGAAGGAACCACTAGGTTGTGGCGCCCCCCAAAAACCCCCCCCCCACCGCCCCGCCCGCCACGCCCGGCCCGCGGGCCCCCCGCCCCGCCGCGGCGGGCCCCCCGACCCGACCGATGCCGCCATGACCAAAACCCGTCGACAGCTCGATCTGATCGACCAGATGCTTGGAGCCGCCCCGAAATGACCCCCAGCCTCGGCCAGGCCCTGCCAGGATTTACCGCCGCGCGCTCGTCTTCGGAGCAGCCGGGCGCTGCCGGAAAGAACGACGAAACGGGTTTTGGCAAGATGCTGCACGGCAGCGCGAGCCACCCGGAAAGGCAGCCGGCGACCGAGACCGGGGCGCGCGATAAGCGCTTGAGCAAGCTTGCCGCCGGCCTTGCGGCGCGTGAGGGCGAGGACGAGCCGGTGCCGGCCGGCAAGCCAAGGGCAGCACCCGCCGGATCGCCGGCGGCGAAGTCGATGAAGGACGCCAAGGACGCTGCTTCGGGCAAGGACACGGATGCCGATACCGATACCGATGTTACCGCGGCCGAAGCCGGCGCTGCACCGCTCCAGGATCATCTGCCGCTGCTGATCGCCTTGCATGACCTGCGTCATTTCTCGACATCGGGGAAGTCGGCTAACGCAAGCGAAGGCGGACCAGACGCGGCTGTCGACGGGCAACTCCTGCCGACGGCCTATCGGATGAAATCCGCCGCAGGGTACGACGACCTCGAACCCGTGTCGAAATCCGAGCGGGCGGCGATCGTCGATGGCGCACTGACCAACCTTGAGTCCGTCAGCGATGCCGCCTCCGGTACGCCAGGCCGCGATCCTGCGGCCGCGACCGGCGCGCTGCTCGAAACGAAGACGGCCGAAGTGCCGGGCGTGGAGCCGAAGCAGGCGACGCACCAGCCCAGGTCCATCGCCGACGTCCAGTCCTCGCTGCGGTCCGAAGCCGGAAAACAGCTCTCGACGGCAGAACGCATCGACGTGGTCTTCGAGCGCAGCTTCCCGGCTCCGCCGCAAGTTCCGATGAGCCAGGCGGCACTTAGCGTGATCGGCGCCATAACCGCCGATGGCGGCCCGCGCCAGGCGCTTTCGACAGCCTCCGCGACCGCCCAGCTGGCCGGCCCTGTTGCCGTTCCGACACATGTGTTGAAGATCGAACTCCACCCGGCCGAGCTGGGCATGGTCACCGCCCATCTGCGCCTGGCCGGGGAACAACTCTCGATTGAATTGAAACCCGAAACGCACGATGCCTACCGCCGGCTTTCAAGCGACAGCGAGGCGATCGTCAAGTCGCTGCGTGGATTGGGCTTCGAGGTTGACAAGGTGACCATAATGCAACCGGGAATAGCAGTCCCGGCTACGACCCGGGCGGATGCAACCGCTTCCCAGGCCGCGGCACCTGGCCGCGAGCAATCCTCATTTCAGCCCGGCAATTCAGGCGGCGGCAACGGCGGCCAGCAACCGGGTCAGCAATCCGCCAGGGGCAGCCATGATGACGCGCAGGACTACGGCCGCGCCGCTTCGCCTTCTCGCGAGCGCGCTGGCGGCGATATCTTTATCTAGCCTCGCGGACAGCGCCGCCGCCGCCACCAATGCTTGCGAGCCCGAGATCCTGCGCGCCGCCGATCGCTATGGCGTGCCAGCCGGTATCCTCTATGCCGTCGGCCTGACCGAGACCGGCAACAAGGGCAGCCTTCAGCCCAACGCGTTGAATATAGAAGGAAAAGCGGTCTTCCCAAGAAGCCGGACGGAAGCACTTGCCACCTTCGCCAATGCCCGGCGCGAAGGCAAGACGCTGATCGATCTCGGCTGCATGCAGATCAACCACCATTATCACGCCTCGCATTTCCGCAGCGTCGAGGACATGCTCGACCCGCGTCAGAACGTCGACTATGCGGCGCGCTTCCTGGCCAGTCTCCACGCCCGCCACGAAACCTGGTCGATGGCTGTCGCCCGCTATCATGCCGGCCCCGACAACGACCCGGCACAGAAGGTCTATGTCTGCCGCGTCATCGCCAATATGGTTGCCACCGGTTTTGGCAAATGGACGGCCCACGCGCGGACTTTCTGCAACCCATAAGCGTATTTGTCACTTCTGCTCCGCCAATCGCGCGGTCCCGCGGTTGTCGTTTGACTTGGTCAAGACTTGCCCCGCCAAGCATATCCGGTTGCACGCTAATGCAACCGGCACGATTCCGGACTCCCAAGAAAATAGCTACAAGAAATGACGGTTGTTCAGGATTCCCGCCAACGGATACCCCTCTCCTCACGGGGCAAATGATTTGATTCGGAGGCGGGCCGATGATCGTTATCGTTGACGAGCGAGAGCTCGTAACAGAGGGATACAATTCACTTTTTGACCGTGAGGGCGTCGCCTGCGCAGGCTTCGCATCCGGTGAATTCGGCGAGTGGGTGAACTCGGCCGCCGACACCGATCTGCGCTCGGTCCGGGCCTTCCTATTAGGTGACTGCCGCGAAGGCACGATCTCTCCGCGCCAGATCCGCGACCGCACCGGAGCCCCGGTCATTGCTCTCAGTGAGCAGCATTCGCTGGAGAACACGCTGCGGTTGTTCGAGAGCGGGGTCGACGACGTCATCCGCAAGCCGGTTCACATCCGCGAGATACTGGCCCGCATCACCGCCATCCGCCGCCGCGCCCATGAGGACGTCGCCTACACCGAGATCGGCGCCATGCGCATCTTCATGGACGGCCGCGATCCCGAGATCAACGGCCAGCCGCTTCCCTTGCCGCGCCGTGAGCGCCGTATCCTCGAATATCTGGCAAGCAATCGCGGCCGGCGCGTAACCAAGACCCAGGTCTTCAACGCCATCTACGGCATCTTCGACGAAGAGGTCGAGGAGAACGTGGTGGAAAGCCACATCAGCAAGCTGCGCAAGAAACTGCGCGAGAAGCTGGGCACCGACCCGATCGATTCCAAACGCTTCCTCGGCTACCGGCTCGTGTTCTGATGCCGTGCCGCGCCAGCCTCGCGCAAGACACGACGCGTAGCCTCGCTGCCAGTGGCATGGATATTGCGGAGACATTTCGATGAGCCTCTACGGAATGATGCGGACCGGCGTTTCCGGCATGAACGCCCAGGCGAACCGCCTGTCGACGGTCGCCGACAACATCGCCAATTCCGACACCACCGGCTACAAGCGATCCTCCGCCGAATTCTCGACGCTGGTCATGCCATCGACGGGCGGCGCCTACAATTCCGGCGGCGTCACCACGACGATCAGGCAGGCGGTCAGCGATCCGGGCGTGCTCCAATACACCACCTCGGTCTCCGACCTCGCCGTCAACGGCGATGGTTTCTTTGTCGTTCAGGATCCGAGCGGAACACCTTTGCTGACACGGGCCGGCGCCTTCGTTCCCGATGCGCAGGGCAGGCTGGTCAACGCGGCCGGCTTCCAGCTGATGGCCTACAGCTACGACAACGGCGTTCCCGCGGCGACGGTGAACGGCTTCGAAGGGCTGGTTCCGGTCGTGATCTCCGATCAAGGCATGACGGCGACGCCAAGCACCGAGGGCACCTACAGCGGCAATCTCCCCGCCGGCGCGACGCCGGTCGCGACCGCCAACCTGCCCGCCGCCAACGCTGCGGGCGCCCAGTACACGTCGAAATCCTCCATGGTTGCCTATGACAATCTCGGCAACAAGAAGCTGCTCGACGTCTACTTCACCAACACCGGCGCCGGCACCTGGCAAGTGGCGGTCTTCGATCAGTCGAAGGCCACCCCTGGAACATCGTTCCCCTACACCGCGGGCGGCTTTCTGGGTTCGGCCAACCTGACCTTCGACAACACCACCGGTAAGCTGACCGGCGCCACTACCGGCGTGTCGTTCACCGTGCCGAACGGCGCCAGCCTCAACCTCGATCTGTCGAAGCTGACGCAACTCGGCACCGGCTTCACGGTTTCGGACGCCGAGGTCAACGGCAACGCACCGAGCACCATCGACAAGGTGCAGATCAGCAAGGACGGCACCATCTACGCCCAGTACAAGGACGGCTCCACCAAGGCGCTCTACAAGATCCCGCTGGCCGAAGTGCAGAGCCCGGACCAGCTCAAGGCGCTTCCCGGCAACGTTTACGCGCAGGGCACCGAATCCGGCGCCGTGCGCGTCGGCTTTGCCAATGAAGGCAAGCTCGGTTCCATCGTCTCAGGCGCGCTCGAAAATTCCAACGTCGATATCGCCGAGGAATTGACCAACATGATCGCGGCGCAGCGCAGCTATACCGCCAATTCGAAAGTCTTCCAGACCGGTTCCGACCTGATGGATGTCCTTGTCAACCTGAAGAGATAAAACCGGGCACCGCCCGTGAAAGACCAGCATGTCGCTATCCACCGCATTGAGCATCGCCCAGTCGGCGCTTATGAATACCGCGCGGCAGACCAGCGTTGTCACGCGCAACATCTCCGACGCTTCGAACCCGGACTATACGCGCCGCATCGCTGCCGTCACCAGCATGGCGCCAGGCGCGCGTTCGGTCGATATCCAGCGCGTTAGCAACGATCTGCTTTTCCGCCAGAACCTCGGCGCTCTTTCGGCCTGGAGCGGCCAGAGCACGCTCTACAGCGGCATGGATCAGCTGGACGTCTCGGTGAACGGCGTTGACAATGCCTCCTCGCCTTCGACCGCCATCGGCAATCTGCAGCAGGCGCTGCAGCTCTACGCCACTTCGCCGTCCAACCAGAATCTCGGCGCAAGCGTCATCGACGCGGCCAAGCAGGTGGTGCGCTCCCTGAACGAGGGCTCCAGGGCCATCCAGGATTTCCGCACCCAGACCGACGGCCAGATCGCCACGGCAGTGAGCGATCTCAATTCCCTGCTGAGCCAGTTCCAAGATGCCAACCAGGCGGTGATTTCCGGAACCCGTTCCGGTACCGACGTGTCCGATGCGCTCGACCAGCGCGACGCGCTGTTGAAGAAGATCTCGGACTACGTTCCGATATCGACCTTCACGCGCGGCGACAATGACATGGTCATCACGACCGGCGATGGCACGACGCTGTTCGAAACCATACCACGCGCCGTCAGCTTCACGCCTTCGGCCGGCTATACCGCCGGTGTCAGCGGCAATGCCGTCTATATCGACAATGTACCGATCTCGGCGGGAATCGGCGGCAACACCAGCGCCAGCGGCAAGCTCGCCGGCTTGCTGCAGTTGCGCGACGACATCGCCTCTACCATGCAGAGTCAGCTCGACGAGACCGCGCGTGGGCTGATCACGGCCTTTGCCGAGACCGCGCCTTCGAACCCCGATGCCGCCGGTCTGTTCACCTGGTCGGGCGCACCGGCCGTGCCGGCCGCGGGCACGCTGGTCGACGGCCTTGCCGCGACGATCAGCGTCAACGCCGCGATGGATCCGGGCACCGGCGGCAATGCAGCGCTGCTGCGCGACGGCGGCGCCAACGGCGCGGCCTATATCGCCAACACCAGCGGCGGCCCATCCTATTCCAGCCTGCTGATCGCCTATGGCGATCGGCTCGACAAGCCAATGACGTTCGATCCCGCCGCCGGGATTTCGGCAACGTCCAGCGTTACCGACTATGCCGCCAATTCGATCGGCTGGTTTCAGGGCGTGCGTCAGCAGGCCTCGACCGCCGCCGATGCAAAGGAAGCACTGGCGTCGCGCAGCGCCGAGGCGCTGTCCAACGCGACCGGCGTCAACGTCGATCAGGAAATGTCACTGATGCTCGATCTCGAACACACCTATCAGGCATCGGCCCGGATGATGAAAACCGTCGACGACATGATGACGGCCCTGTTGAACGCGGTGGGATAAGCCAATGACCTCAGTATCCTCGGCCGCCCTCTCCAATGCCATGCGCTATCAGCAGATGCGCATGCAGGCCGAACTCGTCAAAGCGACCAAAGAGTCCTCGACAGGCAAGGTCGCCGACGTCGGCCTGGCGCTGGGCGGGCGTACCGCCCAGTCCGTCACTTTCTCGCGCGACCTGGACCGGCTCAACGTCATTATCGATTCCAACGGGCTGGTCGCGGCCCGGCTCTCGTCGACCCAGAAATCACTTGGCCAGCTCTCCACCGTGGCGCAGACCTTCCTGTCCAGCCTGACGACCGCATCGTCGGGCGACAACTCCGATACGCTGACCCAATCGATGGGCCAAACGACGATCCAGCAGCTTGCCTCGATCCTCAACACCAGCGTCAACGGCGAATACCTGTTTGCCGGCACCAACACCGACGTCAAGCCGATCAACGATTTCACGGCGGCCGGGTCCGCCGCCAAGGCCGCCTTCGACGCTTCCTTCGTCTCCCATTTCGGTTTCACGCCCATCGATCCGGCCGCGGCCAACATCACCGCCGCCCAGATGGACGATTTCATCACCAACGACGTCGAACCACAGTTCCTCGGCGCGGGCTGGCAGACCAACTGGTCGAATGCCACCGACGAACAGATCGTCAGCCGCATTGCGCTCAACGAAACCACCGCGACTTCGACCAGCGCCAACAGCGACGGCATCAAGAAGCTGGCCATGGCAGCGGCCATGGTCTCCAGCCTGATGTCCACCAACATCAGCCAGGCTGCCAAGGACATGATCGTCGACCGTTCCGAGTTGCTGGTCGGCGAAGCGCTGAGCGGCATCGGCCAGGTCCAGTCGCAGACCGGCATCGTCCAGAAGCGGGTATCCGACGCCAGCGACCGTATGACGACGCAGGTCGACCTGTTCGAACGGCACATTCTCGATCTCGAAGCTGTCGATCCGGCCGAGGCCGCGACCCGCGTCGCCAATCTGACGCAACACATCGAAACGTCCTTCGCTCTGACGGCGCGCCTCCAGCAACTCAGCCTGCTGAATTACCTGACCTGAAAACTCCAGCGGAACGGTAGAGCCAACGATGTACCAATTCTCCTACGCCGACATCCAGAGCACGTCCGTCTCGGATGCGAAGGATCGCGAACGGCAGCTCCTGACCCGCTCGATCGACATGCTGGCGGCGGCGGCCGCGATCGGCCGCGATTCGATGGAGGCGGTGGAGGCGCTGCATTTCACCAATCGCGTCTGGACCATCTTCGTCGAGGATCTCGGCTCGAGCGACAACGCGTTGCCGAAGGAACTGCGCGCCAACCTGATCTCTATCGGCCTGTGGCTGCTGCGCGAGGCGGAGGACATCCGCCAGGGCCGCACCAACAATTTCGAAGGGCTGATCGAAGTGTCCCAGATCATCCGGGACGGCATTCAATGAGCAACACGCTGAAGATATCGCTGAAGCCCAACGAAAAGATCTACATCAACGGCGCGGTCATCCGCGTCGACCGAAAGGTCACCGTCGAATTGATGAACGACGTGCAGTTCCTGCTCGAAAGCCATGTGATCCAGGCCGACGACGCCTCGACGCCGCTCAGGCAGCTCTATTTCATCCTGCAGGTCATGCTGGTGAACCCGACCGGGGCCGGCGAGGCACGCGAGATGTTCCGACGCTCGCTGCCGCTGCTCCTGGCAAGTTTCGAGGACGCCGAGATCGGCAGCGCGCTGAAACAGATCGACCGCATGGTCGGCGAGGACCATATCTATGAGGCATTGAAGGCGATCCGTTCGCTTTATCCTCTCGAACGCCGCGCGCTTGGCGGCAATGACGATGTTGTGGGCGCACCGCGTCCGCTGGCAGTGGGAGCACGCTACCGATGACCGTGGACATGACGACGACGTTGCCGGTTGGCGCCAACCAGGCCACCCAGCAGACCTCGAAGACCGCTGTCGACTACCAGTCTTTCCTGAAGCTTCTGATCGCCGAGATGAAGAACCAGGATCCGACCAAGCCGATGGATTCGACGCAATATGTCGCCCAGCTCGCCACCTTCTCCCAGGTCGAGCAATCGGTGCAGACCAACACCAAGCTCGGCCAGATCATGCAGTCCTCGGCGCTGTCGCAGGCCGATGCGCTGATCGGGCGCTCGATCACCTCGGCCGATGGCAACACGACGGGCACCGTCGCTTCCGTGCGCCTTGCCAGCACCGGCCTCATCGCCGTGCTGCAGAACGGCACGGAAATCGCGGTCGGCCCGGGCGTTTCGGTCAAGGCGGCGAGCTGACGAGGCCGGCAGAGCCGATCCGATGAACGAGGCCGACGCTCTCGATATCGTCCAGTACGCGGTGTGGACGGTGCTGACCGCGTCCGCCCCCGTGGTGCTGGTCGCCATGGCTGTCGGCATCGGCATCGCCCTGATCCAGGCGCTGACGCAGGTCCAGGAGATCACCCTGACCTTCGTGCCCAAGATCGTCGCCATCATGCTGGTAGTGGCGCTGACCGGACCTTTCATCGGCAGCCAGATATCGGCCTTCACCAACGTCATCTTCGAGCGCATCGAAAACGGATTCTGAGCCCGCCGGGGAAAGTTGCGCCCGCGCGCCGGCGGCCAGACCAGCAACCGGCTCGCCGAAGCGCTACGGGGCCATCGTGAGCGACGCGCACCGGTCCATTCGTATCCAGTCTGACGCGGGATGGAGGGCTTGGACCGCCTCTATCTCATTGTTGGACCATGGTCTTTTTCGAAAGACATTCGCCCTTTGCGACGCCATGCCCTAGTTTCGGCAATGATCTGGGCGAACCGATCATCCGACGAATCAGCACGACATGGCAGGGACCCGATGATTGACGAAAAGCCGGAAAGCGAGGGCGTCTCGGCGCTGGCGCCCTTCCGGCACGGCATTTTCCGCGCGGTGTGGGCGGCAAGTCTCGCTTCCAATTTCGGCGGCCTGATCCAGGGCGTCGGCGCGGCCTGGATGATGACCACGATCGCCACCTCCTCCTATCAGGTCGCGCTGGTCCAGGCCTCGACCACCTTGCCGATCATGCTGTTTGCGCTCGTCGCCGGCGCCATCGCCGACAGCTTCGACCGGCGCAAGGTGATGCTGGTCGCCCAGATCTTCATGCTGGTTGTTTCCGTGCTTTTGACCGTGTTCACCTATTTCGGCCTGATCACGCCCTGGACGCTGCTCGCCTTTACCTTCCTGATCGACAGCGGCACGGCGCTGAACAGCCCCTCATGGCAGGCTTCGGTCGGCGACATCGTCCCCCGCAACAAGGTGCCCGCCGCCGTCGCGCTGAACTCCATGGGCTTCAACCTGACGCGCAGCGTTGGCCCGGCGATCGGCGGCATCATCGTCGCCGCGGCCGGCGCGGCGGCGGCCTTCGCGGCGAACGCGGTAAGCTATATCGGCCTCATCGTCGTGCTGGCGCGCTGGAAACCGGACCTGCCGGCATCGACCTTGCCGCGCGAAGCGCTGGGGGCGGCCATGGGCGCCGGCCTGCGTTACGTCGCCATGTCGCCCAACATCGGCAAGGTGCTGGTCAGGGGCTCGGCCTTCGGCTTCAGCGCCGGCGCGGTGCTGGCATTGCTGCCCCTGGTCGCACGCGACGTCGTCAAGGGCGATGCCTTGACCTACGGCATCATGCTTGGCGCCTTCGGCATCGGCGCCGTCGGCGGCGCATTGATCAGCGTGCGGCTGCGGCAGCTTCTGTCCAGCGAGACGATGGTGCGCTGTGCCTTCGCCGGCTTCGCGCTTTGCGCCTTCAATGCCGCCGTCAGCCAGCATGCCTGGCAGACGTCGCTCGGCCTGCTGGTCGGCGGTGCCTGCTGGGTGATCGCGCTGTCGCATTTCAACGTCACCGTGCAGATGGCGACGCCGCGCTGGGTGGTCGGCCGGGTGCTGTCGGTCTATCAGACCGCCACCTTCGGCGGCATCGCGCTCGGCAGCTGGATCTGGGGCGTCGTCGCCGACGCGCATGGCGCCGAATCCGCGCTGATCGCAGCCGGCATCGCCATGCTGGCCGGCGGCGCCATCGGCCTGCTTCTGCCGCTGCCGCAACAACAGGTGCTCAACCTCGACCCGCTCAATCGCTTCAAGGAACCGCATCTGGGCCTCGACCTGAAGCCGCGCAGCGGGCCCATCGCCATCATGATCGAATACATCGTCCGCGACGAGGACGTGCCGGAATTCCTCGCCACCATGGCCGAGCGCGGCCGCATCCGCCGCCGCGACGGCGCCCGCAACTGGACGCTGGCGCGCGACCTCGAAAATCCGGCGATCTGGATCGAGCACTATCACACGCCGACCTGGCTCGAATATGTGCGCCACAACCGGCGCGCCACCCATGCCGACGCCGTCATCGGCGAACGCGTGCGCGCCCTGCACAGCGGCGACGAGCCGCCGCGCGTGCGCCGCATGATCGAGCGCCCGACGACCGCCGGCACGGCCCTCGTGCCGATCAAGGGACCGATCGAGCACTGATGAATGCCGCCAGAACTGCGTTTCGGGTCGGGTAAAAGCGCGCTTAATCTGAACGCGCGGCGGAAATCTCGCTGTCTTGTTTCGCGAGCAGGGCGAGAAAACCATCGAGGCTCTGCTTCATCAGCAATTCAGCCTTTTCGGCGCCGCCCCATTGCGCGAACTGGCCGTCAATCCACATGCGGGCGAGTCCATAGACCAGTGCGCGCGCCTGCAAGGGAACACCTTCCACATCCATTGTCCGCAGTTGGCCGGCGGCGCGTGCGTCGTCCAGTATCCTCACCATCAGATCGCGGATCTCCTCGTTGAGCTGAACAAGCGTCTCGGAGGCATCGAAGTCGATCGCCCGCCGCATTGAAATGACCTCGAAATGCGTCGGGTTATCGATGACCCAGCGCAAATAGGCGGAACCTAGGGCCCGAAAACGCGACAGCGGATCAAGGTGTTCCGCTTTGTCCAGTTCGACGGAAATCTGGGCGCGAAACCGGCGCATCGCCTCCTCGGCCACGGCGGTCATCAGCGCGGTCTTGGTCGGAAAATGCCGGAACGGCGCTCCGGACGACACTCCGGCTCGTTTTCCGGCCTCACGCACCGTCACCTGGTCGACGCCATCCTCCTTGGCGATAGAAAGGGCCGCGTCGATCAGCGCCTGCCGCAAACTGCCATGGTGGTATGTCTTGCGTTGTGTCCGCATGCCGCTGTCCGAACGTGCTTCGATTTTTAGGCTGATATCGTGGCAGCCACCACAATTCCCGAATCGATGCAAGCACGACTTACTTCTGTGTTGCAATGGCCGCCGATTAATGTAAGTGATGATTACATTTATCGCTCCGGAGGCACCATGAACGTCATCGCACCATCCCTGACAGCAAGCACAACGAGCCGCTGGTGGCTTTTCTGGCTTCTAGCGGCGATCATCCTTGCGCTATCCGGGCTAGTCGCATTTGGCGGCGACTTTTCGGTCGAGGCCGTCCGTCGGGTCATCCGGCTCACCGCACAGATGTCGCTCGTCCTGTTCTGCACCGCTTTTTCGGCAGCGGCACTCGCACGCCACTTGCCGAGTCGATCGACGCTGTTCCTGCGCCGCCATCGGCGTCAGATCGGACTGGCCTTCGCCTTCTCTCACGGCGTCCATGCGATCGCTCTTGCCGTGTTCTCCCGGATGGATCCGGCGCAGTTCGACGACGCCACGGATCCGGCGATGTTCATATTCGGCGGCCTTGCCTATCTGTTCATCGTTGCCATGGCCGCGACCTCCTTCGATCGCACAGCCGCGTGGCTCGGGTCACGCGCATGGCGCCTCCTTCATACCGTGGGCGGCTACGACATATGGCTGACCTTCATGATCGCCGAGGGCAAGCGCGCGGTTCATGACGCCTACTATTGGCCGTATGTAGTTCTCCTTGTCGCTGCCCTGGCCATGCGGTGGCTGCGCGGAAACAGCGGCCAGGCTGCCCGCTAACCCTCGCCAGACAGGTCCCGGCGTGCCTTTTCGAGTTCTTCGGCGTAGCGCCGCATCAAATGGCCCTCGGTCAGAAGTCCGAGCACGATGTGGTCGGTGAAATCCTCGACGACGGCCAGTTCCTCGGCGCCGGCGCGCTGGAACGTCTCGGCGGCGGACTGCACGTTCATGCTGGGCACCAGGACGGCATCCTTGTATTTGGCAAGGTCGCGCACAGCGATCTCTCCGTCGGAGAGATCGCTGTGCAGCTCGGCCACGATCAGCACGCCGACATAATGATCCTGCGCCTCGACGGCGATGACGCGCTGGGCGGATCCCAGCGGCACCTGCTTGCGGAAGGCGGCAAGCGTCGTCGAGGCATCGATGGTCTTGATGTCCTTGCGCATCATCGAGCCGACGGTGAGACTGCGCATCCAGCCGACATCGTGGGCGCTGCGGATGGTTTCGCCGCGCAAATGGAAGCGCCATGTCGAGAACGAATAGCCGAAGGTCTCGCGCACCAGGATCGCCGCCATGATCGAGGCGGCCAGGACCACGCCGGTAAGCGTCAGGTCGCCGGTCGATTCCAGCGCCAGGAACGTCATCGTCAGCGGACCGCCGACGACGCCGACGGCCAGCGAGGTCATGCCGACGACGGCGGCGACGGCGGGGTCGATGCCGGTCGCCGGCGAGACGAGGGCCATCACGCCCGCGAACGCCTTGCCGAGCAGCGCGCCGAGAAACAACGAGGCGAAGAACAGACCGCCGCGAAAGCCCGACCCCAGCGAAACCGCCGACGCGGCCAGTTTCAGCACGAAGACGCTGGCCACCACGGTCAGCCCATAGTTCATGGCGAATTCGCGATGCAGCGCGCCATGGCCGCTGGACAGGACCTGCGGCGTGATCAATCCCAGCAGACCGACGATGATGCCGCCGATGACGGGACGCAGCGAGGCATCGACCGACAGCCTGGCAAAACCGCGTTCGATCAGCGTCACCAGTTGCATGATGGCGACCGAGGCAGCGCCGCCGAGCAGGCCAAGCAGCAGGAACGGCAGGTATTGGCCGGCGGTGAGCGCCGGCAGGCCTGAAAGCTCCAGCGGAAACGGCACTCCGCCAAACACCTCCGCGGTCAGCGAGGCCGAGACCGCCGCCGCCATCACCGGCGCCACATTGGCGACCGAATAGATGCCGATAACCAGCTCGAAGCCGTAGAAGGCGCCGGTCAACGGCGCGTCGAAGGCGGCGGCAATGGCGCCGGCGGCACCGCAGCCGACCAGGACCCGGACATCGTTGCGGCGCAGCCTGAACATGCGCGCCAGCCTCGACGCCAGGCCGGACCCGACCTGCGTATAGCCGGCCTCCAGCCCGACCGAAGCGCCGAAGCCGCTGGAGATCATCGTCTGGCCGGCGATGATGAAGGTATCGGTCAGCGACATGCGCCCGCCATAGAGCGCGTTGGCCTCGATCGGATCGACCGGCGTGCGGAACTTCCGGATTCTCAGCCAGATCACCGTCAGCCCGAGCAGGATGCCGCCGATCGCCGGGACCAGCGCCTGCATCGGACTGGCGAGCGAGAACATGCCCGAAAGCCTGCCGCCGGGCTGCACGCCGAACAGCAGCCAGTGCAGGTCCTGCACGATCTGGCTCATCGCGGTGACCAGTATGCCCGCCATGCCCCCGACGACGCCGGCCAGGATGACCACCGCGATGCCGCGTGCCTCGAGCAGCGGCAGCGATCTGATCAGCACCGCGCGCAGCCGGCGGGCATAGACTTGCGGGTGGTTTCTGGAAAGCACCAAGGCGGCTCGCCGATATCGGAAAAGACAGGGAAGGCTCGCCTGATACGCCCGGCGGCATGGCATGGCAACCATATTGGCGATACCTTGCCACCAGCCGGCACGGATCCTGAAGTATTCGACGGCGGCTGAGCGGCATCCGGCCGGCGCGTCGCTCAGGTCGGCTTGGGATCGCCGGCTTCATAAAGCACGAGGTTGCGCTCGCCGATGCCGAGCGCCGGCCAGCTCGCACGCCAGTCCGCAATGTGCGGCGTGCGGAAATGCGCGTCGAGCGCTGCCCGGTCGCTCCAGACTTCCGTGACACGGATGAGCCCGGCGTCGAGGACATCCTGAGCATAGGAATATTCGAGGCAGCCGGGCTCGGCGCGGCTGGTCGAAACCATGCGTTCCATTGCGGGCTTTGCCTGCTCAAGCTTTTCCGGCGGCAAGCGAACGGTGCCGATGATCAGGAGCATGGTCTTTCCTTCTTTTGAGACGGTCGAACCAGCCAGTCTCCCACCCTCGCGCAAGCTTGGCCAGCTACCCTCGCCGGGCTGTCGCATGCTCGGCAGTCTATGGTTCGAGGACTTGAATGGCGATCAGCGAAAGCATCCAGCCCGGCGCGGTGGCCAAGAACGGCCGCGACATCTTTTTCGCGCTCGGCATCGTCATTATCCTGGCCGTGCTGTTCCTGCCGATCCCGGCCTTTCTCATCGACATCGGCCTTGCCTTCTCGATCGCGCTGTCGGTGCTGATCCTGATGGTGGCGCTGTGGATCCAGCGGCCGCTCGATTTCTCCTCGTTCCCGACGGTACTTCTCATCGCCACCATGCTGCGGCTGTCGCTCAACATCGCCACCACGCGCATGATCCTGTCGCACGGCAACGAAGGCACGCACGCCGCCGGCTATGTCATCGCCGGCTTCTCCAAACTGGTCATGGCCAGCGATTTCGTCATCGGCCTCATCGTCTTCATGATCCTGATCGTGGTGAACTTCATCGTCATCACCAAGGGCGCAACGCGTATCGCCGAGGTCGGCGCCCGCTTCACGCTCGACGCCATCCCCGGCAAGCAGATGTCGATCGACGCCGACCTTTCCGCCGGCATGATCGACGACAAGACCGCGCAGTTGCGCCGCCGCGAACTGGAGGAAGAATCCTCTTTCTTCGGCTCGATGGACGGTGCTTCGAAGTTCGTCCGCGGCGACGCCATCGCCGGCCTCATCATCACTGCCATCAACATCGTCGGCGGCATCGCCATCGGCTATATCAGGCACGGCATGGGCATGGGCGAGGCGGCCGACGTCTTCATCAAGCTGTCGGTCGGCGACGGTCTCGTCACCCAGATCCCGGCGCTCATCGTTTCGCTCGCCGCCGGCCTGCTGGTTTCCAAGGGCGGCACCCGCGGCTCGACCAACCAGGCCGTGTTCGGCCAGCTCGGCGCCCATCCGCGTGCCCTCTACGTGGCGGCGGCGCTGCTGGTGCTGCTCGGGCTGATGCCCGGCCTGCCGTTCTTCCCCTTCTTCGCGCTCGCCGGCGGCATGGCTGGCCTCGGCTATGTCATTCCGATGCGCCACAACCGCGCCATCGCCGAAGCCGAAGCGCTGAAGAACCAGGAGAAGGCGACCAAGGCCGAGGAAGAGAAGAACTCGGTCAAGGCCTCGCTCGCCACCGCCGAGATCGAGCTCTTGATCGGCAAGCAGCTTTCGACCCGGCTGCTGACGTCGCATCAGGAACTGGTCTTCCGCATGGGCAAGATGCGCAAGAAATTCGCCCAGCAATACGGCTTCGTCGTGCCGGAGGTGCGCGTCGCCGACGATTACGCCATCCCGCCGAAGAGCTACCAGATCAAGGTGCACGGCACCGTGGTCGCCGAGTACCAGATGCGTGTCGGCGAGATCATGGTGCTGCTCGGCAACCGCGACGTGCCTGAAATACCCGGCGAGGAGATCCGCGAGCCGGCCTTCGGCATGCGCGCCTATTCGGTGATGGAGACCTTCGCCGAGGATTTGAAGCGCGAGAACTACACCTTCGCCGACAATTTGTCCGTGCTGCTCACCCATCTCTCCGAGGTCATCCGCAACAACCTGCCGCAGCTTCTGTCCTACAAGGACATGAAGGCGCTGCTCGAACGCCAGGACCAGGAATACCGCAAGCTCGCCGACGAGATCTGCACCACGCACATCTCCTATCCCGGCCTGCAGGCGGTGCTGAAGCTCCTGCTGGCCGAGCGCGTCTCGATCCGCAACCTGCATCTGATCATCGAGGCGATCGCCGAGATCGCGCCGCATGTGCGCCGCACCGAGCAGATCGTCGAGCATGTCCGCATCCGCATGGCCCAGCAGATCTGCGGCGACCTCTCCGAAGGCGGCGTGCTCAAGGTGCTGCGCCTCGGCAACCGCTGGGATCTCGCCTTCCACCAGAGCCTCAAGCGCGACGCCAAGGGCGAGGTGCGCGAGTTCGACATCGATCCGCGCCAACTGGAAGAATTCGGCCAGGACGCCACCAAGGCGATCAAGAAATTCCTCGAGGCCGGCGAGCGCTTCGTCCTCGTCACCGCGCCCGACGCCCGCCCCTATGTGCGCATGATCATCGAGCGCCTGTTCACCACGCTGCCGGTGCTGAGCCATGTCGAAATCGCCAAGGGCGTCGAGATCAGGGTGCTCGGGACCATATCGTGAGCGTTCTCTCGCAAGGCGTCGTCATCGCGGCGTTCCTCGCCTTCTGCCGGATCGGTGCCTGCTTCATGCTGATGCCGGGCCTGTCCAGCGCCCGCGTGCCGGTGCAGGTCAGGCTGTTCGTGGCGGTTGCCGCCACCGGCGGCCTGCTCGCCTTCCTGTGGGACAAGATCTTCCCCTTCGTCGATCCGCGCCCTCAGGTGCTGGTGCCTATGATCATCTCGGAACTCCTGGTCGGCGGGCTGATAGGTGCCATGACCAGGCTCTACATGGAAGCCTTGCGCTTCATGGGCTCGGCCATCGCCATGCTGATCGGCTATGGCGGCTCGGGCGGGCCGGCGATCGAGGAGCCGGAACCGCAGGCGGCCCTTGCCGCCATCATCTCGTTCTCGGCGCTGCTGATGCTCTTCGTCTTCGATTTCGACCATGAGATCGTGCGCGCGCTGGTCACCTCCTACACGGTCGCGCCGGTCAACGTCTTCTTCAACCCGCAGGCGGCACTCGTCGATGTCGCCGACACCGTGTCGGACTCCTTCTTCCTGGTCATCCGTTTGGGCAGCCCGTTCGTCGCCTATGCCCTTCTCGTCAACCTGACGATCGGCTTCGTCAACAAGCTGACGCCGCAGATCCCGATCTATTTCATCTCGCAGCCCTTCGTCATCGCCGGCGGCATGATCATCTTCTATTTCGCCGTCGGCACCATGCTGTCGCTGTTCGTCGACGGCTTTGTCGACCTGACGCTGGCGAGGTGACATGAGTACGCGCAAGGACCGCCTGAAGAAGCTGGTCAAGGTGCAGGAACAGTTGAAGGCGCTGCACGAAACCCGTCACGCCACCTTCCTGGCCGCCGCAAACGCCGCCGAGGCCGAAGCCAGGGATTTGGTCGGGCATTTCGACCAGGACAATTCCCTCTCCGGCCTGTTCCCCGACCTCTACCACCGCCGCATCGCCCAGGCCGTCGTCCGCCAGGAGGCGAGCCTCGAAAGCGCCAAGCAGGAGGCCAGCCTGATCGCCGCGGCAAGCGCGCGCACCAACATGGTCGAGCGCGCCTACAAGACCGTACGCAACCGCGACGAGCGCGAGCGTTCGGACCGCGAACGGCTGGACCTGATCGCGCAGAAGCGGGGGCAGGAGTAGAGGAGGAGGTCTGCTATTGGACCGAAGCGAACCTTCGCAGGCAACGCTAGCTTATTATCTGTTCGGCGACAGCTTCTTCGAGACCAGCTGCCGCCTGGGCAGCAAGACCGCGAGCCGCTGCCTGTGAATCGTAAAATTCCTCAAGCGCGTGGACTTTGCCCCACCGCAGGGTGAACACATGGAGACCGCGGTTAGCGTACGAGGTGTCGCCGTTGAGCAGGGTTGCGGTGCCATCCCACTGGGCAAACACAGTGGTATGCCACGGCCAGCCCTTCACCCAGATGTGGTTGACCGTGAGATGGAGAGTGGGCAGAACACGGCCGAGGCGCTCAAACCAGCGGCGCAGGGCTTCCTTGTCGTGACGCTCTCCACCGAGCGCGTGGGCGCCGCCAACCCGGTGATGGACATGCGGCGCGAGCGCTTTCACCGCCGCATCCCAGCGATGATTGTTGACGTCATCGAAGCTCCGTCGGATCGATTTCTCGACAAAATAACTGTATAGCATATCATCTCTCCTCCAACTCATTCGGTAGCGTGATCGAAGGCACCCTGTGGCGAGCCGTTCGGACGCGAGAGCTCCCGGCCAGCACCATGCTGGGTCTTCGCGTCAGGTCAGCGCATGGTCGCGTCGGCTCGCAGGTATGGTTTTGCGGATCATCTCATATCCCCTTTTTTTGGATTGCGTTCGACTTCTATATCGTTTATAGATTACGGATGCAATCTAAAAGAGGGAAATGGCGATGCGCGTAACTCGCACTCAGGCTGCGGAAAACCGTGAAACCGTGATCAATGTGGCAAGCCGCCTTTTTCGGGAGCGAGGCTTTGACGGCATCGGCCTTAAGGATCTGATGAAGGGTGCCGGGCTGACCCAAGGTGCTTTTTACAAGCAGTTCGAGTCAAAGGACGACCTGGCGGCGCAGGCATCCAGGCGCGCGATGGAAAGCGCCACCCACAGGTGGTCGGCCGCGACTGCGGCGGATCCTGGGAAACCGCTCGACGCGGTGATCTCATTCTACCTCAGTATGGACCATCGCGAAGAAAAGATGGACGGCTGCCCGGTCGTTGCGCTCGGCTCGGATGCGGCCAGGCAAGGCGCCGAGGTAAAGGCGTCGTTCGAGGCTGGGATCAAGGAGTACCTTGAGATGCTCGGTGGTTGGGTTGGCGAGGCCGACGGCGAGAAGGCCGGCGACAAGGCCATGGCCGTTCTCTCGACAATGGTCGGCGCGGTACTGCTCTCAAGGGTCGTCAACGACCCCGAGCTCGCGCAGGCATTTCTGCATGCGGCGGCCGATCAGGTTCGCGAAGCAGTCGCCGCCTGAGTGGTGCGGGGCAGCGCCGCCGGCGCACCAAAATGACAGGAGAATAGATGCGACGAATAATCGTCACAGGCACGGGAGCGGTCACGCCGCCTTGTTCGGGCGCTGGACTGTTCCGCAGGACGACGCGAACGCCCCGAGGTGCTGATCATGACATCCTTCGCTCCAAGCTTTCGTGCCTCTCCTATTCCGATCCAACACAAAGAAGGAGATGACGTCCATGAACAAGACCAATCTAGGCGTTGCCCTGGTGACGGGGGCATCCACCGGCATCGGGCATGCAACGGCCAAGGCCCTGCAGAACGCGGGCTTTCGTGTGTTCGGAACCAGCCGCCGCACGAACCCCAAGCCGTCCGACGGAGTTACCATGCTGACCTGCGACGTCACCGATGACGCGTCCGTTGCAAAGCTGGTCGATGATGTGTTGGCCGAAGCCGGACGCATCGACCTGCTTGTCAACAACGCCGGCATGGGACTGTTTGGCGGCGCGGAGGAGTCCTCGACCGCCCAGGCCCGGGCACTGTTCGACGTGAACGTCTTCGGCGTGTTCCGCGTGACCAACGCGGTATTGCCGGCAATGCGACGCCAAGGGAAGGGCAGAATCGTTAATCTAAGTTCGGTGCAGGGGTTCATCCCCGCCCCTTATTTCGCGCTCTACTCGTCGACCAAACATGCCATCGAGGGTTATTCCGAATCGCTCGATCACGAATTGCGCACGTTCGGCATACGCGTTTCGCTGGTGGAGCCCGCCTACACCCGTACGTCATTCGAGGACAATCTCGCCGCCCCCGATCAGTTGCTTGATATCTATGACTCCGCGCGCGCCGGCATGACTATGGCCGTGCGGAAATCGATGGAAAAAGGCGATGCGCCCGAAGTGGTCGCCGAGACCGTTTTGGCCGCCGCGATCGATCCCGCTCCGAAGAAACGTTATGCGGCGGGAAAAATAGCACGCCAGGTCAGTTTCCTGCGCCGTTTCGTGCCCGCGTCCGCCTTCGACAAAAGCCTGCGAAAGCAGCTCGGGCTGCCGGTCTGACGTTGCCCCCTTGCCCCCCGCAAGCCTGCCACAAGCTTGTTGCGGCATGGTCTGGCCAAGGGAACCGGCAAAAGGCGGACTTTCTTGGCGATCTCTCCACCCAGCGACATCGTGATGGATGTCGCCCGAGCAGTCGATCCGACGGATATCGAGGCCGCACGCGCCGCGCTGGCCAGGCGCGCGGGTGGTGCTGCCGCTCCGTTTTCGGTCGATACCGCGGCTTCCGTCGATGCCGGCTCGATCCTGTCGCGCGCCACCGCCGACAAGGCCGCGGCGACGGCCGATCCCGCCAGGAAATTCAAGAAGTTCGAGGCTATGGTCCTGCAGACCTTCATCCAGAACATGCTGCCCAAGGACACCGAGGGCGTCTATGGCACGGGTCTGGCCGGCGACATGTGGAAATCGCAGCTCGCCGAGCACGTCGCCGATGTCATGGCCGAGCGCGGCGGCATCGGCATCGCCAAGTCGCTGGTGGCCGACCACTATCTCGAGGGCAAGCGCAAGGTGCCGATCGGGCCGGTCTCGGGCGGACCGGAAAAGACCGAGATCGACCGGCAAACCCGTTTGTCCACCTCGCTCGTCCAGGAATTGCAGCGCAAGGCCGCCAGGTCGATGACCGGCGACGAGACAACCATAAAAACAGACATCAAGATCTAGACTGGGAAACACCATGGCTGACTCTTCGGAATTCACCGCCAACCTGCCAGCGCGCACGACCGCGCCGGAAGCACCGACCCCTTTCGCGCGGCCTGGAAACCTTGCCGCCATCATCGGCCGCATCGAGGAGGTGGTCGAGCAGGAGACCGCCGGCATCCGCACCGACACCGGCTACGACCTCAAGTCGTCGAACGCCCGCAAGAGCCGCTATCTCTACGAACTGACCCGCGCCATGAAGGGCGGCAGCGAAGCCGAGTTCCTCGAACAGCACCGCGAGGGCCTGATCCGGCTGCGCCAGAAGCTGGCGAAGAACGAGGCTGCGATCCTGGCGCATCTGAGCGCCGTCAACGAGGTCGCCAGCCTGCTGCGCAGCGCCATCCAGCGCGCCGAAACCGACGGCACCTACTCCGCCGGCGAGTTCGGTAGGATGAAAGGGTAAAGCGCGGTCATGCCACGCTTGGGGTCCGAATGATCAAGGTTATCGCCATCGCCGTCTGGATCTGCGCCGCCACGCTCGGCGCGGTGTTCTATTCGTTCCAGGCAGCGGGCAAAAATGGCGTCGGCGAGACCCCGAAGCCGATGCTGGGCGGGCTGGACTACGTCAAGACCGAGGTCATCTCGGTGCCATTAATCCGCGACGCCAGGATCGACGGCTATTTCCTGACCAAGCTGGTCTACACGGTCGAGCCCGAGCAGATAAAGAAGCTGTCCATCCCGGCCGAGGCGCTCATCACCGACCAGGTCTACTCCTACCTCTATTCCAATCCCCAGATCGACTTCACCAAGAAGGAGACGATCGACCTCGACGCCTTCCGCGCCGCGATCCGCGACACCGTCAACACCCGTGTCGGCGCGACGCTGGTGCATGAGGTTCTGGTCGACCAGGTCAATTTCCTGTCCAAGGACGAGATCCGCGACAACTGGCTGCGCCGCAGGAAAAGCGACACGGCGTCGGAAATGACCAAGGCCGTCAAGGCGCATTGAGCAATTCTGTGCGCCAGGCATCGGCGGTCTCGGCAAACCGCCCGGTGCGGCGATAGGAACCAATCCCGGGGACCGGAACCCGTTGACGTAAACGTCAACGCGAAGCTATATGCGACGGCGATCATGGTCGCGGGACCATGCGGGCAGCACGCTTCGGCCGGACTGACGTGCCGTAGCGCGACGGATTCAACCAGACAAGGAGAACAGCGTGAGCGTTCAGGAGATTGCCGACAAGATCAGGTCGCGCGTGGCAAGCAGCGGGTTCGATCGTTCCGTGAAGTTCGACACCGGCGGCGACGGCGTCATCGTCATCGACGGTGCCGACGTCTCGACCGCCGACGCGCCCGCCGACTGCACCATCAAGCTCTCGCTCGACGATCTCGACTCCCTGATCGCTGGCGACCTGAACCCGACCATGGCGTTCATGACCGGCAAGATCAAGGTCGAAGGCGATATGTCGGTCGCCATGGCGCTAAGCCAGTTGATCGGCTGACCACGCCCAAAGCGCCCAGACGACAGCGCCTCCAAGGCACAAGAAACGCCGCCTTTCGGGCGGCGTTTCCATTTGAGCGGCAATTGGCGTTCAACCTTCAGGCAGCCAGCGTCGGCGCCTGTGCCTTCAGCTTGCGCCCCGCTGCCTTCAGCGTGCCCCCGGCGCCGGCAAGCGCGCCGCCCACCAGTTCCAGCGCCAGCAGGCGGTGCCGCTCATAGGGGCCCGGCATGGCAAGCGAACCGGTCTTTGCAGCCGAGAAGCCGAAGCGCCCATAATAAGGCGCGTCGCCGACCAGCAGGATCGCCGCGTGGCCGAGACGCGCGGCTTCGGCGACCGCATGGCGCATCAGCGCCGAGCCGATGCCTGCACTCTTGAGCGATGGGTCGACCGCCAGGGGGCCAAGCAGCAGCGCTGCCGGGCCGCCCTCGCCCAGCGTGACGTCCCAGAGCCGCACCGTGCCCATGACTGCACCCGAGGCGTCGCGCGCGACGAAAGCCAGGCCTTCCGAGGGCCGCCGGCCGCGCCGCAGCTTCTCGGACGACTTCGTCTTGCGCTTCGGCCCCATGGCATGGTCGAGCAGCGCTTCGCGCGCCACGATGTCGTCCGGCGTTTCGGCAACGACGAAAGACGGCGTCGGCGATTTACGTGAGGCGACCCCCTCTGGCCACTTCGTGGCCATCTCCCCCTCGAGGGGGGAGATTCCGCGCGCAGCGCCTTCAACGAAATTTGCAATGTCCATTTCCGCGATCCCTAGCGAGCGGATATCTGTTCCACAGGCGAGCCCGGGCGGGCGACAAACGCCCACCGGGATGATCTGAGCAGCTCTTGCGAGTTCCTCAGATCACGTAGGATCGGAGAGGCTCGAAGCCGTTGAAGGCGACCGCCGAATAGGTGGTCGTGTAGGCGCCGGTGCCTTCGATCAGCACCTCGTCGCCGATGGTCAGCGACAGAGGCAGCGGATAGGGCGTCTTCTCGTACATCACGTCGGCCGAATCGCAGGTCGGTCCAGCGAGCACGCAAGGCGCGGTCTCGGTGCCGTCATGCGCGGTCACGATCGGGTAGCGGATCGCCTCGTCCATCGTCTCGGCCAGGCCACCGAACTTGCCGATGTCGAGGAACACCCAGCGCACATTGTCATTGTCGGCCTTCTTCGAGATCAGCACGACTTCCGACTTGATGACGCCGGCATTGCCGACCATGCCGCGGCCCGGCTCGATGATCGTTTCCGGGATAGCGTTGCCGAAATGCTTGCGCAGCGCCGAGAAGATCGCCTGGCCATAGGCCTGGGCCGCCGGCACGTCGCGCAGATAGCGCGTCGGAAAGCCGCCGCCCATATTGACCATCTTCAAGACGATGCCCTCCTCGGCGAGCGTCGCGAACACCGTCTTGGCGTCGGTCAGCGCACGGTCCCAGGCCGTCAGGTCGGTCTGCTGCGAGCCGACATGGAACGATACGCCATAAGCATCGAGGCCAAGTCCCTTGGCATGGCGCAGCACGTCCACGGCCATATCAGGCACGCAGCCGAATTTGCGCGACAGCGGCCATTCGGCGCCCTCGCCGTCGGTCAACACGCGGCAGAACACGCGCGCGCCGGGAGCGGCGCGGGCGATCTTCTCGACTTCCTCGACGCAGTCGACCGCGAACAGGCGGATGCCGAGCTGGTAGGCGCGTGCGATGTCACGCTCCTTCTTGATGGTGTTGCCGAAGGAGATGCGGTCCGCCGGCGCACCAGCGTCCATCGCCATCTCGACTTCGGCAACCGAAGCGGTGTCGAAGGACGAGCCCATCGCGGCAAGCAGGCGCAGGATTTCCGGCGCCGGATTTGCCTTCACCGCATAGTAGATCCTGGAATCGGGAAGCGCCTTCTCGAAGGCGCGGAAATTGTCGCGCACGACATCGAGGTCGACGACGAGGCAAGGGCCGGTCGGACGTCGGGTAGCAAGGAAGTCAAGGACGCGCTGTGTAGCCATCGGGTTTCTCCATCACGCCTTCCGGCGTGCAATAAGGCTGCGGAACGCGGGCTGTCGGCCTCGCGAACACGCGGTGGACAAAGGCGGGACGGAAATCCATGGAACCAGCCGGTGGAGACCCCGGAACCATGAAACGCCGTCTCGCGGCGATGAACCTTGGCCTTGCCCGGCTTCGGTTCGCTTTGTCTGCCTTGGCTTGGACTGGGAGAACCCCGTTCCGCACTGCCGGCAATGAAGGTGTGCCTCTTCAGTAACCCCGGTCTTTGGACAACCGGCAGAGAACCAGAAAGGCCCGCACCGTCGTTGCTTCAAGGTGTCCTCGGTCTGGCGGTTGGCCGCTAAACCGACTGGAGGGGTTGGCTCCAGTTACCTTACCGATTTCCCTCACCATTCGAGGATCGGCGGACACCCACAGGCACGTGCGACTTTGGGCAAGCGCGATATAGGGGCGAAGGCTTTCACAATCAATAAAAATCGTGTCCAAGGTTGTAAAATTTGCTGCATCGAACAATGCTGGCGCAATCGTATCCGGATATCGAACGATGACAGGCACGCACGGCCCTCTCAACGCCTTTCTCGATCTCCCCCAGGTGCCGGTGGCGCATGCCGAATTCGGCCCGCTGGCCGGCCTGCGGCTGGCGGTCAAGGACATCTACGACGTCGCCGGTTACCGCACCGGCTGCGGCAATCCCGGGAAATTCGCTGAAAGCCCTGCCGCCTCGCGCACAGCGCCGGCCGTACAGATGATTCTCGATGCAGGGGCACGCTTCGTCGGCAAGACCCAGACCGACGAGTTTGCCTTCGCGCTGTTCGGTCAAAATTCACATTTTTCGTTTCCAGTGAACCCGGCAGCGCCCGACCGCGTCACCGGCGGCTCGTCATCGGGCTCGGCGGCGGCGGTGGCGGGCAGGCTGGCTGACATCGCGACAGGCTCCGACACTGGCGGCTCGATCCGCGCGCCGGCGAGTTTTTGCGGATTGATCGGCCTGCGCACCACGCATGGCCGCATTCCGCTCGATGGCACCATGCCGCTGGCGCCGAGCTTGGACACATTCGGCTGGTTCGCCGACGACATCGAGACCTATGAGACCGTCGGCAAGCTGCTGCTTGGCCGCGACCCGCACCAGCACCCATTGAACCGCCCGCTGGTGCTGACCTGGCTGGACGAGATGGTCGCCCGCCCGGCGCTTGCCGAATATGCCGAGATGAGGGCGCTGGCGGGCGCGGTCTTCGGCGCGCCGGAGGCGCCGGCAGCCAACTTCACCTCGTCTCCGGATGAACTCTACTGGTGCTTTCGCCGGCTGCAGGCCAAGGAAGCCTGGGCGGTGCATGGCGAATGGATCACCAGCGGCGAGCGGCACCTTGGCCCCGGGCTCGAGGAGCGGTTCGGCTTTGGCCGTGCCGTCGACGACCGGATGGCACACGCCGAGGAGGTGCGCCGGCTGACCTTTCGCGGCGAACTCAGCGCCCTGCTAGGCAAGGACGGTTTCCTCGTCCTGCCGACGGTTCCCGGCCCGGCGCCCTATGTGGACAGCACGCCGGAGCAGTTCCAGGCCTATCGCGAGCGGGCCTTGCATCTTTTGTGCCTTGCCGGCCTTTCAGGTTTTCCGCAAATCACCTTGCCCATCGGCTCGGTCGCCGGTGCCCCGTTTGGCCTGTCGCTGCTTGGCCCTTCCGGCAGCGACATTGCCCTGATACGGCTCGGCCGGAAACTTCTCGATGCGGCACGAAAGGCCTGACCAATGGACACACTGACCCGCATGCGTGCCTTCATCGACGTGGTCGAGGCCGAGGGCTTTTCGGCGGCGGCGCGCAAGATCGGCCGCTCAAAGGCATTGCTGTCCAAATATGTGCGCGAGCTCGAGGACGAGCTCGGTGCGCTGCTGCTCAACCGCACCACCCGCCAGTTCTCGATGACCGAGGCCGGCCACACCTATTACCGGCGCGCCTCGGAGATCGTGCGCGAGGTCGACAGCCTGGCCGACGCCGTGAGGGAATCGTCCGGCGACGTGCGCGGCAGGATCAAGCTGTCGGCGCCGCGTACCTTCGCCGACGCGCCGGTCGGACAGTCGCTGATCGACTTCGCCAAACAGCACCCCGACATCGTGCTCGACATCCAGCTCGACGACCGCTTCGTCGATCTGGTCGAGGAGGGTTTCGACCTCGCGGTGCGCATCTCGCGGCTGGAGAACTCGTCGCTGATCGCCAGGCGCCTGGCGCCGTTTTCCACCAATCTCTGCGCTTCTCCCGAACTGATCGCCAAGCATGGCATGCCGACACGGCCGCAGGATCTCGGCCGCATGCCGTGCATCGTCGACACCAATGGCCGTGGACTGAACAACTGGCCGTTCAAGGGCGACAATGGCGATCCGGTGAGCGTCGCGGTGTCGGGTCCGATCGAGGTCAACAGCCCGATGACAGCGAGAGCCGCCGCGGTGGCCGGGCTCGGATTTTGCGTCCTGCCGGATTTCATCGCCGCGCCCGACATCGAGAGCGGGCGGCTGGTGAAGGTCATGGATGACCGCATCCTGTCCGGCGGCGGCATTTTTGCCGTCTACCCGCACCGCCGCTATCTGCCGGCCAAAGTCCGCGTCTTCGTCGACTTCCTGGTTCAGTGGTTCAGGACGCGCGACGCTGCCTGATCGGCCAGGCTCCAGGGCAATTCCAGGAAAAATGTGAAACGGTTTCCCCGGAAAAGCGCTTAGCTCTAAGCCTTGCCCAGATGTTTCGGCCAGAATTCCTGATGGACTTCGGCGGCTTCGTCTTCCAGGTTCGGGCCAACCACGGTGACGATGCGCGCGCCGGTTTGCAACACCGCCCGGCTCGGCACGTTCAACCCGATCCCGGCGATCTCGCCAAGCCGCGCTTCGGAGCACGCAAACACCATGCGCCCGATGCCTGACCAGTAGATCGCCCCGGCGCACATCGCGCACGGCTCCGTGCTGGTGTAGAGCGTGCAGTCGGCGAGAAAAGCAGTGTCGTAATGCTGCGCCGCCAGTTTAACGAGGTTCATCTCGGCATGGTTCGTCATATCGTGGCCGGTGAAGACGCTGTTTTCGGCGCTCAGGATTATTTCGCCGTCCTTCACCAGCACCGAGCCAAACGGTTCGTCGCCGCGTTGCATCGCGGATTTCGAGAGCGCGATCGCCTCGCGTAAAAACGGCTCGTGGTTTTCCATCAGAGTCTTTCCCATAAAGCTAGAGTGGGACTTTGTCTTGAATCGGAGGGATTTCCAAGCGGCTGCAAATCAGATGCAAGTCGGCGATCTGCATCGCCGCAACCGTCATCTTCTGGCTCCAGTGAGCCCAGGCATGATCCCGAAAGGAGTATCCGATTTTCGCTGGAGATCCCGCTCTATCGTCGAATCAGAACCTCATTCGGGTTCCATCGGGATGAAACAGGCTCCCTGCCGTCTCGCGGTCCCATTTTCGCCCCCTTTCTGGTAACTCTCGACATCCTCTCCGAAACCAAGGGAATCGCGACCGCGAATGCATCTGAAACGGCACGCAATCATGCTGGCTTCGGCCCTGACGGTAAATTTTGCCGCCGTCGTACCGGCGCAGGTGCATCCGCACGTCTTCGCCGAGGCTCGCCTCGACGTGATCCTCTCTCCGGATCATCAAAGCGTGAAAGCGCTGCGCCATCTCTGGCGCTTCGACGATCTGTTTTCCAGCACGGTGATGATGGAGTTCGACAAGAACTCCGACCTGAAGCTCGATGACAAGGAACTGAAGGAGGTCGCCGACACCGTGCACGCCTCGCTGGCCGAGTTCAACTATTTCCAACTCGTCACGCAGGGCGGCAAGGACGTGGCGATGACGCCGCCGCCGCATCTTATGGCCAATTTCGACAACGACCAGTTGATCATTCTGTTCGAATCCGAACCGAAGGTGCCGATCAAGCTGACCGGCACGATCGATATCGGCGTCTACGATCCGACTTTCTACACGGCGATCGACTTTACCGAGGATTCCAACATCACGGTTCAAGACCTGCCGTCGAACTGCACCAGCAAGGTGGTCCGTCCGGATCCGGATGAAGCGATCAAAGAAAACCAGAAGACCCTGACGGAGGCCTTCTTCAACGATCCGACAGGAACCGACATGAGCAAGATCTTCGCCACCAAGCTTGAACTGACCTGTCAGCCGGAAGGATGAAGCCGTGACGAAACCGTCCCTGCGTTTGGCATTCGGCCTGTTGGCCATCACCTTCGTGATGATGCATTTCGCCAACACCGCCCATGCCCAGAGTTCGCTCGGCATCGGCGTCAATGACGGCATGGCGCCCACCACCGGCCCGTTCGCCCATATGCTGATGTGGATCAATCTCAGGCAGCAGGAATTCTATCGCGCGCTGGCCACGGCTATGAAGGCGATGCGCCAGGACGGCAGCAAGCTCTGGGTGCTCATCGGCCTGTCCTTCGCCTACGGCATCTTCCACGCCGCCGGTCCCGGCCACGGCAAGGCGGTGATCTCGTCCTACATGGTGGCCAACGAAGTGGCGCTGCGGCGCGGCATCCTTTTGTCCTTCGTCTCGGCCCTGCTGCAGGGCCTGACCGCGGTCGCGGTGATGGCCGTCGCCTATTTCGTCCTGCGCGGCACCGCCGTCTCGATGACCGACGCGGCCTGGTTCATGGAAATCATGAGCTTCGTCTTCGTCACCCTGTTCGGTGCCTGGCTGTTGTGGCGCAAGCTCGGCCCCTCCGTCCTGCGCCTGTTCGGCAGAGGACCCGCCTACAGCCTGTCGGCGGCTCACGCCGGCCATCCTCATGGCGGTCATTCCCATGCAAGCCACTCGCCCGCAGGACATTCTCACGCCGGCCATTCGCACGCTGCTCACAGCCAATCGGCGCATGCCCATTCGCACGCGCTGCACGTGCATGACGATCACGACCACGCGCATGATCATTCGCACGATCATCACGATCACGGCGCGCAAGATCACGCCCGCCACGATCACGCGGCGGGCGAGGTCTGCGAGACCTGCGGCCATTCGCATGCTCCAGATCCGGCGCTGCTGTCGGGCGACCGTTTCGACTGGCGCACCGCCTGGACGGCGGTGGCGGCGGTCGGCATCCGCCCCTGCTCCGGCGCGCTGATCGTGCTCAGCTTCGCGCTTCTCAACGGGCTCTGGCTCGGCGGCCTGCTGTCGGTGCTGGCGATGTCGATCGGCACCGCCATCACCGTCTCCGCGCTGGCCACGATCGCGGTGACCGCCAAGAACTGGGCGGTGTATTTCGCCGGCGACGGCCGCATGGGCAACCGCATCCACTCGATCGTCGAGATCGGCGGCGCCGCCTTCGTCTTCCTGTTTGGATTGCTGCTGCTGTCGGCGAGCCTGGCGACGGGCGGGTGACTTTTTCGCGCCATCGCCAATTGCCGATTTCAGCGCCGCCCCTCATCTGCCTGCCGGCATCTTCTCCCCGTGAAGGACGGGGAGAAGGGGCTGGCCGCAACGTTGGCGGTCCCCCTCTCCCCGTCCTTCACGGGGAGAGG